>JBEQCK010000131.1:0-10422 GCA_041639335.1 Novosphingobium sp. | reverse complement strand
TCTGCCAGGCCGATCACACGGCTGGCCTTGATGCCGGGCGCTGGCTCCAGCTCGTACATCGTCACGACCGGGCCGGTACGCACCGCGGTAATCTCGCCCTTGACGTTGAAATCGTCGAGCACGTTCTCGAGCAGGCGTGCATTGCGTTCGAGCGCTAGCTTGTCGATCTTCTGGGTGGAGCCTGCGGGGGCTTCGACCAGCAGTTCGATCGAGGGCAGCTCGTACTTGTCGAACAGGTCGCCCTGCCGTGCCTTGGGCGGCGCGGCTGCAGGCGCGGGCGTGCGAGTGGGGTCGCTGATCTCGGTCGGCTTGCGCTGCGACAGCGCTTCCTCGACATCGATGGCCTCGGCGGCCGCGCGCGCTTCCTTCTCGCGGCGCTCCTTCTTCGGCGGACGGGCAGTGGCCTCGTCCTCGTCGTCTCCGAGGTCAACCTGGCGCGGCTGACGACGCAGGAACGACGGCAGGCTGAGCATCCCGGCCCAGTCGAACGCAAAGATCCGGCTGGCAATGGCGAGGCCTCCCGCAAGCGAGGCAAGGCCAAGCGGAACCGAGAACCACAGCGCGGAAACCTGCGGCACCAATCCGGCAAGCCCGTTCACCGCCGCTGCGCCGAGCAGGCCCGAAAGCCCGCCTGGCCCGGCAGGCAGACGGCTCGACGTGCTGCCCCCCCAGAGCGAAAGCGCCGTGCCGATCAGCGCCATGGCAACAAGCAACAGCAGCGTAGGGCGCCACCAGCTGGGCGGCGGCGCTGCGTCCTCGTCCTCGTCAAGATCGATGAGATCGCTTTCCGAATCCCACAGGCGCCGCGAAAACACCCACAGCAGCGGGAGCAGCAGGGCGCCCGGCAGACCGAAGAACAGCAGCACCCGCTCCGATGCCCATGCTCCTGCAAGGCCCATCCAGTTCTCGACCGGACTGCCAGAAGCCGTGCTGCCGGACGGATCGGTCTGCGTGTAGCTCAACAGCGCCAGCGCCAGGAACACCATCGCCGCGGCCAGGATGCCGCCGCCCAGCAGTTCCAGACTGCGGCGCAGCGAGCGACGCAGAACGGCGCGCCAGTCGGCACCGCGCAAGCCTCCTCGCGCGTTCGATCCGCGTGCCTGCGCGGTGGTTGCTGCCCGGCTTGCCATGAACTTGTGCCTATCCCTGCCCTTGCCCGCCCATCATGCGCCCGAAGGGGACTCACCGTCAAGAATCCCGACAGGAATTGCGACGAGTGAAGGGGTTAGGCCAGCCCGTCGATCGCCGCCCAACCATGGACTGGCAACCGTGCTGCGCGCTGCCGGGTCATCCCCCCAAGTGCGATCACCGGCACTGGCGAGAGCCGCGCCAGCATCAGGAAGCGAACCGGCCCAAGCACCTTGCCACCGGGATGCGACCGCGTCGGGTATATCGGCGAAAGCAGGATCGCATCGGCTCTGGCGCGTGCTGCTGCGGCGATTTCCTGCAGCGAATGGGCCGTGGCCAGACGCAGGCCGAGGCTGCCGGCAACCTCTCCGGCTGCGCCATAGACGCCATCGACACGCCACATCCTCGGGACGCGGGCGCCGATGACCATGACGCCGCGGTGCGATGCCAGTCGGGCCAGCGTCGCGAAGCGGGCGCGCCGCGCGTCACGATCAAGGTGATAGTGCCGGAACACCAGGGCATCTCCTCGCCCCAGCCGCGCCAGCGCACGCTCCAGCCCGGCATCGTTGCGCGCATCGCTCAGCAGTACGCGCCGCGGCACCTGTTTCGCGATGGTCTGGCGCTTTTGCATCGTGGCGCTATAGCACCGCGCCATGGAACAGGCAGTCCCTTCATCGCCGCTCGAACAGGTCCGTTCGCGCATCGCCACCGCCGCGCGCATCGCCGGGCGCAAGGCCGATGAGGTGACGCTGATCGCAATCTCCAAGACCAAGCCCGCCGAGGCGATCCTCGATCTGATCGCGCAAGGCCAGCGCGTGTTCGGCGAGAACCGCGTCCAGGAATCGCAGGACAAGTGGCCCGCCATCCGCGCGGCCCATCCCGATGTCGAGCTTCACCTTGTCGGCCAGTTGCAGTCCAACAAGGCCGAGGACGCGATTGCCCTGTTCGACTGCATCCACTCGGTCGACCGCCCCAGCCTCGTCACCGCCTTGGGCAAGGCGCAGGACAAGCTTGGCCGCAAGGTGCCCTGCTTCGTCCAGGTCAACATCGGCAACGAGGAGCAGAAGGGCGGCTGCGCGGTGGCCGAACTGCCCGCTCTGCTGATGCAAGCCCGCGAAGCCGGTCTGGACGTGGTCGGCCTGATGTGCGTGCCGCCTGCCGGGATCGAGGCCGCGCCGTTTTTTGCCCTGCTCGACAAGCTGGCCGACGACAATGGCCTGAGCCGCCTGTCGATGGGCATGAGCGATGATTTCGAAACGGCAGTGCAGCTGGGCGCGACCCACATCCGCATCGGCTCGGCGCTGTTCGGAGCGCGCTGAACCCGGCGACATCATGGTAAACCGCAAGTAGCGGCCCCAGCCGTTGACTTACGGCCAACGAGTTAAACGCGTTCTTACGGCACTGCCCGGCATATCCCGATAATGGGAGGTTGCCTGACCTGTGGCAGATCGCGAATCATCTGATAAACGCCAGCTGACCGACGACGGGAAAGCGCTGGAGAAAGTGCATGTTGCGACTCTGATCGCTCATGCGCTGGTGCTGTGCACGGTCGTCTTGCCGATGGTCGTTGCCGACAGATACCACGACCTCCTCGCCATAGCGGCAGCCTGCTGCATGGTCGCGCTCTTTGCGCTGCAGATCGTGCTGAAGCGTGCCGCCGCATCGGTGCGCAATCGCAACCTCGCAAACTTCCTCGTCACCCGCGATTCGCGCGAACAGATCCAGGAACTGTTCGCGATGACCGACATGCTGCAGGCGGCAGAAACGTATGAGGATGCAGGCGCCGTCCTGATGGCAACGGCACGCCGCTTGCTGCCGGGTTATGGCGCAGCCTTGTTCGTGTTCAACAACTCGCGCGATCGGCTGGATCTGGCTCGGGCCTGGGACATGCCCGAGGGCTACCAGGTGCCCGACATGCTCTCCCCTTCCAACTGCTGGGCGTTGAAACGCGGCAAGCCGCATATCAATTTGCCAGCGGTCGGAACCCTGTGCTGCGCGCACCACCCTTCCGAGATCGCCACGGTGGAAATGCCGATGATGGCCTGCGGACAACTGCACGGCCTGCTGATCATCGCCCATCCCGACACGGCCGGTGCCCATGAGGCCATCATGGAGATCCGGCGCCTTGGCCGTGCCTTGGCCGATTCCATGTCGCTCGCCCTGTCCAACATTGCCCTGCGCGAGAAACTGCGCACGCAGTCGCTGCGAGACCCGCTGACCGGGCTCTACAATCGCCGCTACATGGAAGACGCGCTGGAGCGCTTCGTGTCGCTCGGTTCGCGCACCGGCGCAAGCACCGCCGTGGTCATGCTGGACCTCGACAATTTCAAGAAGCTCAACGACGAACACGGTCACGCCAAGGGCGATGCCGTCTTGCGCGATGTCGCGGCCCAGATCGTCGGTTGCCTCAGGCCGACCGATGTCGTGTGCCGTTATGGCGGTGAGGAACTCGTCGCAATCCTGCCCGATTGTTCGCTGGAAGACGCGATGGACAAGGCCGAAATCCTGCGCCAGCGCATCGAATCTCTGAGCGCCAGCCACGAATGCGGGATCTCGGCCTCGCTCGGCATCGCGACTATCCCCGAAACGGCAACGTCGGCAACCGACATCGTGCCGATTGCCGACGCTGCGCTTTATGCTGCCAAGAAGGCCGGCAAGAACTGCGTGATCTCTGCCGAAAAGCGCGCCGGTCGCGAAGCGCCCAGGCTGGCAACGATCAAGTCACGCCAGAACTGAGCGCTGCGCGAGCCGCAGCCCGCGCAGCGCCGTTACCCTCAGAAGTCGGCGTTCAATTCCACGCCCAGCACGCGACCGCGCACCAGCGGCGAGAACGTCCCGGCCTTGGGATTGTCGGCAAACGGCCGGTCGACGCCGGTCGAAAGCGGGCCACCGAACACCGGGATCTGCGCGGCGGTGCCCAGCTGGGTATCACCGCCATGCTGGACCTGATCGAGCAGGTTGCGGCCATATACCGTGAAGGTCAGCCCACCGGTCTTGTAGCTGATCGAGGCGTCGAGGTTGTCGGAAGACGTGATCCAGCCAAAGTTGTTGTCGGTATAGGCAAACCGGTCGCGATGCTGGAAGTTGGCGCGGGCGACGATGGCATTGCCCTCGCCCACCGGGAAATCACCCAGCACGCCGAAGCCGTAGGTCCACTTCGGGGTGCGCGGCAGCGCTAGCGCCTTGTCGGCATCGTTGACCTGTCCGTCGCTCGAAATGTCGAACAGCACCTTGGTGTACTTGGCATCGATGTAGCCGAAGTTCGCCGTGAGCAGGAAGTTCTTGCCGATCGCAAAACGACCTTCCCCTTCGATACCGGTAAGGCGGGCATCGGCGGTGTTGAAGATCGACTGGGCGACACCAGCCGCAGACCCTTCATTGACCTCGCGCTGCATGTTGCCAACTTCGGTGCGGAAGGCCGCGAGGTTGAGCGTCAGCTTGCGGTCCGCCGTCTGGAACTTGGTGCCCAGTTCGAAGCTGTCGACCTGCTCCTCGTCAAACGACAGGCCGCGCGTTGCCGCCACTGCCTCGAACGCGCGGGCATTGGTGATGCGGAAGTTGTAGCCGCCCGAACGGAAACCGCGGGTCCAGTTGCCATAGACCTGCGCATCGCCGTTGAACCTGTACTGGAAGCCAAGCTTCGGGCTCCAGTTCTCCCACCTGCGCTTGTCCTTGAACCCGTTGTTCTCGTTGGGGATCAGCGGGTTCACGCCCGAGGTCGGGCAAGTACCAGCCACGACCGAGCAGTTGGTGCGGGGCCGGATGTAGGTGACGGCCACGTCCTTGGTTTCCTTGGACCAGCGGATGCCGGCGGTCAGCGTCAGCTGGTCGGTCACGTCGAAGTCACCCGACGCGAACAGGCCGAGCACGTCATGATCCTGGCGACCGCCGCCGATCTGGGTCAGCGGGCTGATGAACGAGGGGAAGAAGCGCAATTCGTCGTAGCGCAGGTCCTGCGTGAACCAGAAACCGCCAGCGGTGAAATCCAGCGCGCCAAAGCGGTTGTTGTAGCGGATTTCGTCCGAGTACTGGCGCTGCTTGAACAGCGTGTTCGAGTGGAAAATGAACACCGGCTTGGCGTCGATATCGCCGCTGGTCGACGCATCATAATCGCGGAAGCCGAAGATGTTGGTGATCTTGCCGTCGCCGACGTCGATCTCGGTCTTGTGCGTCGCAAACCAGGTGCGGTTCTTGTAGAAGCCCGGATTGTCGATCGCAAAGTTGAAGGTATCGCGCTTGTACAGGCCATGGTTCTGGCCGGCCGGCCCATCGCCCTCGCTGTTGAAGTACTCGACCTTGGCCACCATGCGGATGGCCTCTGATGGCAGGAATTCCAGCGCACCGCGCACGATCTGGGTCTGCGCCTTGCCGAAGTCGCTACCGTCGAACAGGTTCTTGAAATAGCCTTCGTCGTTGTTGACGTAACCGCCGATCTTGAAGTTCAGCACGTCCTTGATCAGCGGGCCGGAGACCACGGCCTGCGCTGCAAAGTTGCCCGAGCCACGCCCGGAATCGACCGGCCCTTCATAGAACACGCGGAAATTGGCCCGCAGATCAGGGGTCGGATCGCCGGTGTTGATCAGTACCGCGCCGCCGGTCGTGTTGCGACCATAGAGGATGCCCTGCGGCCCGCGTGCCACTTCGACCGAGCCGAGGTCGAACACGTCGAACACCAGGCCGTTGTTGACGCCGATGTACACCCCATCGACGAACACGCCGACGGTCGGGTCGATCGACGGGATCGAGCTGTTCACGCCAAGCCCGCGGATCGAGAAGTTGGCGGTCCCGCGCGAGGTGCCGACCTGGTCGAGCGAGACGTTCGGTGCGCTGTAGGTCAGCGTCTGGATATCGCGCACCTGCAGCGCCTGCAGGCTTTGCGCGTTGAACGCGGTAATCGCAACCGGCACGTCCTGGACGTTCTCGACGTCCTTCTTCTTCGTTGCAGTCACGATGATGTCGGCGTTGAGCACGTCGATCGCCGACTGCTCCTGATCCTGCGCCGCCTCTTGCGCCTGGGCGACACCGGCGCCCGTGGCGACGAGCGCAAGCGCGCTCAACCCGCCGGAAAATGCACGTACGACCCTGTTCCTTGTCTTCAGCATTCGCAGCTCCCGTTATATTTTGTGGAGCCGAAAATGCCCGCTGCGTGCCAGCGTTCAACCTGTTTTCAAGTGAGCAATTAAATCTTACACGCAGCGTTGCATATTTACATCATTGTCAACTGTGCTGATCCAGTTCGTTGCCGGTCAGCGTGACGACGTGCAGCAGGTTCGTAGCGCCCGGAGTTCCGAACGGAACGCCTGCCAAGGCTACCAGCCGGGATCCGGCAGTGCCAAAGCCATGACGCAGCGCCATGCGCTTGCCCTTGGCGATCATCTCCTCGAAGCTGCCGATGTCCTTGGTGCTGACCGCGTGCGCGCCCCACAGCAGGCCGACCTTGCGCGCGGTCTTCTGCGATGGCGTCAATACCAGCATGGGCACGCCGGGCCGTTCGCGCGCCACGCGGCGGGCGGTCGAGCCTGAGCCGGTGAAAACGATCACGCCTGCGATCGGCAGGGTGTTGGCGATGCTCGCCGCAGCCTGCGCCAGCGCGTCGGCGGTGGTCGGATCGGGCAGGGTCTCGATGAAGTGGACGCGCGCACCATAGCCTGGGTCGGCTTCGACCTGCGCCGCGATCCGGTGCATGATCGTCACTGCCTCTTCCGGCCAGGCCCCTGCGGCGGTTTCGGCCGAGAGCATGACCGCGTCGGCGCCGTCGTAGACTGCGTTGGCGACGTCGGACACTTCGGCGCGCGTCGGCGTCGGCGCCTCGATCATCGATTCCAGCATCTGCGTGGCGACGACCACCGGCTTGCCCTGCCGCCGTGCGCTTTCGACGATGCGCTTCTGCAGCGGCGGCACTTCCTCGGGGTTCAGTTCGACCCCGAGGTCCCCGCGCGCGACCATGATGCCATCGGAAAGCTCGATGATCTCCTCAAGGCGCGAAATCGCGGCGGGCTTCTCGATCTTGGCCATCAGCGAACCGTAGCCCCCCATCAGGCGGCGTGCTTCGGCAACGTCCTCGGGCCGCTGCACGAACGACAGGGCGATCCAGTCCGCGCCATGTTCGACGGCGAACGAAAGGTCACGGCGGTCCTTGTCGGTCATCGCCGGGACAGGCACCACGGCATCGGGCACGTTTACGCCCTTGCGATCGGAGATGACCCCGCCAACCTCGGCGGAGCACAGGATCTCGTTCTGGTCGGCCCGGATCACGCGCAGGCGGAGCTTTCCGTCATCGATCAGCAGGCGCTGGCCCTTCTGCAGGATGCCGAACAGTTCGGGATGCGGCAGCTGCACGCGGGTTTCATCGCCCGGTTCGGGGTTGCGGTCGAGCGTGAAATGGCCGGAATGGCGAATCACCGCGCGGCCTTCCTTGAACTTGCCCACGCGCAGCTTCGGTCCCTGCAGGTCGCACAGGATCGTGATCGGGCGATTCACCTTCTTCTCGAGCGCGCGGATATTGGCGATCGTCTCGGCATGAGTGGCGTGTTCGCCATGGCTCATGTTGACACGGAAAGCATCGGCGCCGGCGCGATAGAGCTTCTCGAGCATCTCCGGCTCGCGGCTTGCGGGACCTACCGTGGCGAGGATCTTCACTTTGCGCCCCGTGATCATCTTGGCGCGAGGATCGAGCTTGGCCACAGCTTAGGTACTCCTTATGAATCTGCGCGATGCGCTATGGCCCATGCCATTTCAAAACCCAAGGATGTTTACAGTGGATACGAATGCAATCGATGCCCTGCCCGATTCCGTAGCGGCGGCCGCCTTCCGGCGCCTGGTCAAGCATCTCCAGCACCGCCACGATGCCCAGAACATTGACCTGATGGGTCTTTCGGGCTTCTGCCGCAATTGCCTTGCCGACTGGATCATCGAAGGCGGCTTCGAAGGTGACAAGGCCGCAGCGCGCGAAGTGATCCATGGCCTTCCAGCAGCCGAATGGAAGGCCCGCTACCAGACAGAGGCAACGCCCGAACAACTCGCCCGGATGGAAGAGAGCCTGAAGAAGAACGCCGGACGTTCTTGATGTGAAGGAAAGGCCATCCGGCCTTTCCTTACGGCACTGGCCCGCTCCCCCGCCCGACCACCCACAGGGTATTCTCATCGGGTGGTCGGGCGGGGGAGCGGGCCGACGCCGCCAACCAAGACGCCATTAATCCCCCGACTATCCACAGGCCCGGTTTTGCCCGAATCCGGTGGCGCGTCTATCAGCCCCGCCACCTGATTCACCCGCATACCCGGAGACTTTCCCGATGGTCGAATTCGACGACGCCAAGACAGCAGACGACCGCCTGCGCCTTCTGATCGAGCGCATCGAACGCCTCGAAGAGGAAAAGAAGGGCATCGGCGACGACATCAAGGATGTCTACAATGAAGCCAAGGCGACCGGCTACGACGCCAAGATCATGCGCCAGATCGTCCGCCTGCGGAAGATGAAGCCCGACGACCGCCGCGAGATGGAAGCCGTGCTTGAAACGTACAAGAACGCTCTCGGCATCGACTGATGCCTGCGACCGGTGGCAAGAACGCTCTCGGCATCGACTGATGCCAGGTGCCGGGGCCATGGCGCCCCGGCATGCATCAACTCCAGTTCAGCGCCACGGCCAGCACGATCGCGTTCGAAGCGATGTGGTTGAGGATCGAGGCCAGAAGGCCCAGCCTCACCCGCATGTGCGCGAACATCAGGCCTGACCAGAACTGCGGCAGCACCATCGGCATGGCGGCCAGTGTAACACTCGCGTAGTTTGCCAGATGCATCGCGGCGAACAGCGCGGTGGTGCCGTAGACCAGCACGGCGAAGTGCCGGGAGAACCACGCGGGGACCGATCTGTCGCGTCGCTTGCGCCACCAGACCGCACCTGCTGCAACGATCGTGACCAGTAGAAGCCCGCCACCGACCAGCGGCTTGCCCCGACCGAACGCAACGAACAGCAGCAGCCCGGCCACTACCACGCCCATCAGCGCCAGCGCCCGCCTGGTCCCGCTCATCCAGCCGCGAAAGAACAGCTCCTCCAGCACCGGCGCCAGTAGTACCGCCCCGCCCCACAGCGCCAGCGGCCCCATTCCCTCGAAGGCATTGGGCGGCGACAGCGCAAAGGCCTTCTGCCACAGCGCGATCAGCGGCATCACCACCAGCCCCAGCACGCCGATCTGGAACGCCGCCAGCACCAGCCAGCGTGGCAGCGCGCCATCGGCATCCAGGCCGGATGCCTCCATCGGCACAGGGCGGCGCAGGAAAGTGATGAGTTCGGCAAGCGTAGTGCGGATCATCGCTGCCTCATGCCTGCAATTGCGCCAATGTGCCACACCGATTGCCGGATGCGCCCGCGTCGGCTAGGGGCGGTGCAGATTCCAAAACCTCGCAAGAAGCACGGACCATGGCAGGCCATTCCAAATTCAAGAACATCATGCACCGCAAGGGCGCGCAGGACAAAAAGCGCTCGGCGATGTTTTCCAAGCTCAGCCGCGAAATCACCGTGGCCGCCAAAATGGGCATGCCCGATCCGGACATGAACCCGCGCCTGCGCGCCGCGGTCAACGCGGCCAAGGCCCAGTCCATGCCAAAGGACAACATCGCCCGCGCCATCGACAAGGCGTCGAAGGGCGAAGGCGATAACTACGAGGAAGTGCGCTACGAAGGCTATGGCCCCGGCGGCGTCGCGATCATCGTCGAGGCGCTGACCGACAACCGCAACCGCACCGCCACCAACATCCGCACTGCCTTCTCCAAGAACGGCGGCAACCTTGGTGCCTCGGGCGCAGTGAGCCACGGCTTCGAACGCCTCGGCCTGATCGAATACCCCGGCAAGGTCGGTGACGAGGAAAAGGTCCTCGAAGCCGCGATCGAAGCCGGTGCCGAAGACGTCGAATCCGATATGGGCGATGGCGACGAGAACCCCGGCAGCCACCAGATCTGGGTCGCCGTCGAATCGCTGCACGAAGTGGCCCGCGAACTCGAAAAGACCCTGGGCGAAGCCGAAGGCGTCAAGCTGGCATGGAAGCCGAGCATGAAGACCACGGTCGATGCAGACAACGCCGCCACCCTGCTCAAGCTGATCGACGTGCTTGAGGATGACGATGACGTCCAGACCGTCTGGGGCAACTACGACATCCCTGACGATGTCATGGAAACGCTGGGCTGATCGCCATGTGGCAACTGGCCGCGAAGGCGCTGCTCTCGGGCGTGCTGATCGCGGCCATTGCCGAAATCGGCAAGCGCCTGCCCGCTCTGGGCGCGCTCGTCGCCTCGCTCCC
>JBEQCK010000130.1:0-10550 GCA_041639335.1 Novosphingobium sp. | reverse complement strand
CAGCACCATGGCGATGCACGGGGCAATGCCGATCAGGATCAGCCCGGTCATGTATTCCGGATCGTTCGGCAGCAGCAGCGCGGCCAGGGCAAACATGAACGCCGGCGCCACGATCCAGCACAGTCCGAACGACACGGCGAGGATGCGGGTGTCGCGAAACACCTCGCCCAGTTCCTCGTAGCGCACCTTGGCCAGCGGCGGGAACATCATCAGGATCAGGCCGATGGCAATCGGGATGCTGGTCGAACCGACCGTCATCGTCCCCAGCGCCTGCGGCACCGCCGGCACGAAACTCCCCAGCGCAATGCCCAGCGCCATCGCGGCGAAGATCCACAGCGTAAGCCAGCGATCGAGGAACGACAGGCGCGGACGTTCGGGCGCCAAGGCAGCAATCGTCGCCATCAGGCGGCTCCTTCCATCTGCCCGATGCGGGCAAGTTCGCGCGTAAGTTCGGCGCTCTCCATTGTTTCAAACGGCAGGGCGAGCAGCGCGGCCACGCGCATTTCCAGCCAGCTCCAGGTCTGCTCGAACGCGGCGTCGACTTCCGCCTCGCTCCCATCAACGTCAGCCGGATCGGGCAGGCCCCAGTGCGCCTTCAGCGGCGCGCCCATGAACACCGGGCAGGCCTCGCCCGCAGCATTGCCGCAGACCGTGATGGCCAGATCGATCGGCGGCGCGTCCGGGCCGGTAAACTCGTTCCAGCTCTTCGACCGGAACGGCGCCACGTCGATGCCCTTGCGCGCCAGCAGCCGCAGCGCGCCGGGATGCGGCACGCCCTTGGGCTTGCTGCCCGCGCTGTAGGCAACGATCCGCCCCGCCCCCATCGTGCCGAGCAGCGCCTCGCCCAGGATTGACCGCGCAGAATTGCCGGTGCACAGCACCAGCACCGAAAATGGCCTCTCGCCCATCAGCAGCATCCCTTGGCTTGTTCGAGCACAGTAGTTGGAGCGCATTGCGCCCCTTCGCAGCAATTCTCGGTCAGAAAGCCCATGACGGCGGCCATCGCGCCATAATCGGCGGAGTAGAGGATCGACCGGCCCTGCCGCCGTTGCCCGACCAGCCCGGCATTGGCGAGCTGGGCGATGTGAAAGCTGAGCGATGACGGCGCAATGTCCAGCGCTTCGGCCAGCGCGCCTGCGGCCAGCCCGTCAGGCCCGGCCTGCACCAGCAGCCGGAAAGCCGCCAGCCGATGCTCCTGCGCCAGCGCGCCAAGGGCGCGAACGACCATTGCTGATTCCACGCGCGCCTTCCTTTGATTCGATATTTCTATAATAGTTGAAACAAATCCTGGCGCAATGGCAAACGAAAAGGGCGGAGCCGAAGCCCCGCCCTCTCATGGTCACGTGCGCCTGATGCGATCAGAAGCGCTTGATCACCGAGACCTGCACCGTGCGCGGCAGGTTGCCGAAGCCCAGCTGGTCGGCGCGGACACCCGCTGCCGTGCCCGTGCCGCCGCCGGTCGAAGGACCATCGACCACGCCGCTGACGAAGAAGCGATTGGTCAGGTTCTTGCCGATCACCGCAATCGCCCAGTTGTCGTCCTCGGCCCCGAAGCGGATACCGGCATCGAGCACGGCATACTTGCCCTGGCGCGAGAACGGATTGCCGAAGCCCGAGGCAAGGTAGCTCGACGAATAGCGCGTGTCGACGTTCAGGCCGACCTTGTAGCCTTCGCCCGCTGCCGTCTCGTAACCCACGCCGAACGCGCCGGTCCATTCCGGCGCCACAGAAAGCGGCGCCCCGTTCAGGTTCTGCCGCGCCGAGATGCCGCCGACGAGCGTGCAACCCTGCGCCGGAGTCTGCCCGGCATAGCACGGGGCCGAGGGGAAGTCGGTGTAGCGTGCCTTGGTGTAGTTGATCGAACCGTGGACGTTCAGCCCGTCGATGCTGCGCGGTGCATATTCGAACTCCAGCTCCACGCCCTTGGTCCGCGCATCCGCCGTCAGCGTCTGGAAGGCGAAGATCGGCGAGTTGAAGAAGTCGACCTGCAGATCGTTGTAGGCATAGGTGAACGCCACCAGGTTCAGGCGCAACTGGTTGTCGGCCAGCGTCGTCTTGATCCCGGCCTCGAAGCCACGGGCCTTTTCGGGGTTGAAGGTCAGGTCAGCCAGCGGATCGGACGAGAACTTCGAATTGATGCCGCCGTTCGAAAAGCCGCCCGACTTGTAGGCCGTCTTGTAGGCGCCATAGACGAGAATGCCGTCCTGCGGCTTCCACGTCAGCGTCAATTCCGGCGACCAGTCGTCGAACACTTGGCGGGCGGTCACTTCGCCCAGGCCATCGGCATCGTTCTGGTCGCGGAAGATGCCCTGCACGCCCAGGTTGTTGTAGGGCTGCGTGAAGAAGCTGTCCTTGGTCTCATGCGTATAGCGCACGCCACCTGCCAGCTCGAGCGTGTCGATCAGCTTCCACGTCACCTGCCCGAACAGGGCCGTCGTCTCGCCATCGGTGAAGCTGGTCTTCGACGATGCGACAAAGCGGTTGGCCGCCGAAGCCGTGTCGTCACGCAGCCCGGCGAACATCACGTACTGGGCAAAGTCACGCTTGGTCTTCTGGTACAGCCCGCCCACCATCAGGTTGATCGGCCCGTCGAACGCGGTCTGCGCGCGCAGTTCCTGGCTGAACGCCTTCCACGTGCTGTTCTCGGTCGCCCAGGTGCCGGCGTTGCTGCTCTGGAAATCGCAGGCGCAGGCCCAGCGGTTGTTGTTGGTGTTGTAGTTCGTCACCGAGCTGATCGTGACGTTGTCCAGCTCATAGCTGACCGCGCCGTTGATCGCCCACGAACGATAGCGGTTGTAAAGTGAGCCGTCCTCCTTCGCGAAGGGGAAGTTCTTGGCGATGTCGGCGGGCATGTTGTTCTGGTGCGTCACGAAATCCGTGCCGCAGCGATAGCCGGTCAACTGGCTCACGCCCGTGGCGAGGCCGCAGTTGTAGGCCACATAGTTCCACGAGGAATTGTTGACCTGGTTGTAGTTGTACGAACCCTTGAGCGTCATCGTCAGGCGGTCGGTCGGGGTGTACTTCAGCGTCACGCGGCCGAGGAACTCGTCCTCGCCCGGCGCGCGCGATGCGGCAGGCTTGGCAACCGAGCCGATGGGATTGCCGCTGCCGCCCGCCAGCAGGTTGCGGATGTCGACGGTCGTGTAGGTGCGGTCGACCGAGACGTTGCGATAATATCCGCCGTCCATGATCGAACCGCGCGCGGCAAAGCGCACGCCCAGCGTATCGCTCAGCGGGATCGAGGCGATCAGCTCACCCTGGTACTGGCGCGAACGGAACTCGTAACCGGCGCGGGCGATGAATTCGCGGTCCGGGCCCGGATCGTTGGTGGCCAGGCTGATCACCCCGGCAGTGGCGTTCTTGCCGAAGAACAGCGCCTGCGGACCTTTCAGCACTTCGACGCGCTTCAGGTCGAAGAAGCCTTCCTGAATGATGCGGCCCTGCCCGTAATAGGCGCCATCGACCACGACGGCGACGGACTGCTCGATGCCGATCGAGGTCGAGGACGAACCGATGCCGCGCATCGTCAGCTGCGCGCCCGAACCGTTCGAGGCACGGCCGACGTTGAGGTTCGGCGTTGCCGCCGCGATCTTCTCGATCGAGGTGATGTCGCGCTGCTGGATGGTCTTTTCGGAAATCGCGGTGACGGCGACCGGCACGGTCTGCACCGATTCCTCGCGCTTGCGCGCGGTCACGATGATTTCCTCGAGCCCGCCGGCACTGGCGCCGTCCTGCGCCGCATCCTGCGCAAATGCCGGAACCGCCGCGCCCAGCGCGCAGGTCGCGAGAAGAATTCCCTTGATGGTGCGCATGTCCGCATCCTCCCTTTTGTGATTAGACCCGCGCGTTTACGCCTCTCGGCACGAAGCCTCGCCTCGCCAATGCATTAGCCTCACCCTTTGGCTAGGTGCCGCGCTGCCCCGGCCTCGGCACCTCTGCGCCTTGAGAGGAATTCCCATGACCGAAAACCGCTTCTGGCGCCTTGATCGTCACCCCGAAGGCTCAGACTTCGAAGCCGCACTCAGCCTGCAGACCGAAACCCCGCCGCCGCTTGGGCAAGGCGAAGTGCGGGTACAGGTCGGCTACCTGTCGATGGATGCCGGCACGCGCATGTGGATGAGCCCGCGCACCGATGGCTATCAGCCGCCCCTGCCGCTGGGCAGCAAGATGGCCGGGCTCGTGCTCGGCCGCGTCAGCGAAACCCGCGATGCGGCATTCCCGGTCGGCGCACTGGTGCGCGGCTTCGGCCAGTGGGCTGACTACGCCACGATGGTCCCCGCCCTCGCTGGCCTCGAGATCGTCGACGATACCGTGGCCGACATCCGCCACCACTTCGGCGCGCTCGGCATGAATGCATGGACCGCCTATGTCGGCGTCAGGGAAGTGGCCGCGGTCAAGCCCGGCGAATGGCTGGTGGTCTCCGCCGCCGCCGGAGCCACCGGATCGATGGCCTGCCAGGTCGGCCGCAACCTCGACGCGAAGGTCATCGGCATTGCCGGCGGCCCCGAAAAGTGCCGCTACCTCACCGAACAACTGGGCGTCGATATCGCCATCGACTACAAGAACGATGACGTCGCCGCCCGCCTCGCTGCGGTCGAAGGCGGCGTCCATGCCTATTTCGACAACGTCGGCGGGCCGCTGCTCGATGCCGTCCTGCCCAACATGGCGCATTATGGCCGCGTCGCGGTATGCGGCATGGTCGCCGCCTATGACAACGACGCCCCCCTGCCCGGCCCTGCCCGCTTCGATCAGGTGCTGATGCGCCGCCTGCGGATCGAAGGCTTCTTCATCCCCGACTTCCTCCACCGTGGCGCCGAATTCCTGCCCACCTTGCGCGAATGGGTCGATGCCGGCACCCTCACCGTCAATCTGGATGAGACGCAGGGGCTGGAAAACACCCTCGCCGCCTACCGCCGCATGCTCTCGGGCAAGGCCATCGGCAAAGTCATCGTGAAAGTCGCCTGATGCCGATCATCAAGCACCGCGCCCCGCTCCAGTGCCTCGTCGCCGTACGCGGCCACCCGTTCGATCGCACTGCCTTCGACGCGATGTTCCAGGCCATGGACGGCATATCGGCGACAATGGTCGATCAGCCCGCCGCCGCGCTGCTGATGAACCCGGAAAGCATGCGCGGGTTCGACGCGCTGGTGCTCTACGACATGCCCGGCCTTGATTTCGAAGCGCCGGAAAATGCCCCGCTCTATCGCGAACCTTCGCCCGAATTGCAGGCGGGATTTCGCGCCCTGCTCGAACAGGGCAAGGGCGTGGTCGCGCTCCACCACGCGCTCGCCGGATGGCCGACATGGGCGGAATATCACGATTGGCTGGGCGGGCAGTTCTTCTACCATCCCGGCGACTGGCGCGGGGAAACCGTGCCCGACAGCGGCTATTGCCACGATGTCACCCACGAGATTGCAGTCGTGGCCGATCACCCCGTCACCGCCGGCCTGCCCGCCAGCTTCAGCCTGACCGACGAACTCTACCTCGGCCAGGTCAATGAAAGCGACGTCACCCCGCTTCTGCGCTCAAGCGCCACGTTTGACCGCGATCACTTCTGGTCGGCCGATCTTGCCGTGAAGGGCGCAATGTTCAGCCGCGAAGGCTGGGACCACCCTGTCGGCTCCAACCTCGTCGGCTGGACCCGGCAGGCCCTCAACAGCCGCCTCGTCTATCTCCAGCCGGGCGACGGCCCCTCGGCCTACGAAAACCCGCACTACCGCCGCCTGGTCGAGAACGCGATCCGCTGGGTGGCCGAAACATAAGCTGGCGTCCCCGCGCAGGCGGGGACCTCGGTGGCGTGACGGAACTTCAGCTTAAACCGACTGAGGCCCCCGCCCCACGGACCATCGGCGCGGGGGCGCAGCGGGTTGGGCCTTTCTTCCCCCCTCCCGCAGGCGGGAGGGGTCGGGGGTGGGCATCAGCGCCCACGCCCATAAATCAAAGCGCCGTCATCCCCCCATCGACAACCAGCTCGGTCCCCGTGACATAGCGGCTCTCGTCCGAGGCAAGGAACAGGTTCATGTTCGCGATGTCCAGCGGCGCGCCCATGTAGCCCATCGGCACCAGCGCCAGCGTCGCGTCATAATTCGCGGCGTTGTCTTCCTGCGCCACGCCCTGGATGTTGGTCAGGATCATACCGGGATGGACCGAATTCACGCGGATGCCGTCCTTGGCCGTTTCCACCGCAATGGTCTTGGAGAACAGCCGCACGCCACCCTTGGCCGCAGCATAGGCGCCGCAGGCCGGCACGCCGATCAGCCCGGCGACCGACGAGATGTTGATGATCGAGCCCTTCACCCCGGTCTTGCGCATCAGGATCACCGCGCGCTTCGTGCCCTGGAACACGCTGTCGAGGTTGACCGAGTTCTGCAGCGCCCAATCGGCTGAAGTCATTTCCTCGATCGGGCGCAGCACCGCGATCCCGGCATTGTTGACGCACACGTCCAGCTTGCCGTCCTCGGCCTCGATCGCGGCGAAGACCTCGTCCCACTGCGCTTCGCTGGTCACGTCATGCAGCATCGCCCGGGCCTCGCCGCCTACGGCGCGGATGCCTTCGGCCACCTTCTCGGCGCCTGCCAGATCACGGTCGGTCAGCCAGACCTTGGCCCCTTCCTCGGCAAAGCGCTGCGCGGTGGCGCTGCCCAGGCCCGGCACCGAAGCTCCGCCAGTGATGAGTGCGATCTTGCCCGAAAGACGGCCCATGTTGCATTCTCCCAAAAAGAAACCGGAGGGGCAGGAAGGAACGTCGCCTAAGCGACCCTCCCCCGCGCCCCCCCGGCAAGGTGGATCAGACTATCCTAACAGGCTTCAGAACTTGAAGCCTGCGGTAACGCCGTAGGTCCGCGGTTCGAGCGCCATGCCGAACGACCAGAGCCCGGCCACGGTGAATGCGTGGGTCGTGGTCTTCTCGTTCAGCAGGTTGCGGGTGAACACGCGCAGATAGGCCTTGGAGTCATCGATGTCGAAGTTGAACGTCATCGACGCATCGACCAGATCCTGCGTGGTGGTGCGCACGCGCGGATCGTTGCCGCCCACCGTGATCAGCGTCGCCTGGCCCGATCCGTTCAGCGTCGGCGTCAGCGAAGCTGCCGAAAGCTGTTCGTCATAGGGCGAGATATGGCGCCAGCCGACATTGGTGGTGATATCGCCAAAGCCGGTCGGCGCGACGTATTCCGCGCCCAGCGAGGCGGTGAAGTCCGGCGCATAGATCAGGCGGTTGGCGCTATAGTTGAACGGCACCAGCCCCGCACCGCAGGCATTGGTCGCCACCGGCCCTGCCGCATAGGCGCCGCAGGTGACGAAGTTGCGGAAGTTCGAATCCATGATCGCGATCGAACCGGTGATGCGGAAGTTCTCGGTCACGCGCAGCGTGCCGTCCGCCTCGATACCCTTGATCAGCGCGCCGCCCGGCACGTTGCCGGTGATCGTCTGGTTGCCGGTGGGGCCGCCCGGAACGGTCAGGTTCTGCTGCATGTCCTTGTAGTCCGACACGAAGCCGGCAAGGTTCAGCTCCAGCTTGCGGTCGAACGCCGAAAGCTTCACGCCCACTTCATAGGCGTCGACCGTTTCAGGCTGGAACGGCGTGCTGGCAGTGGCAGCCGTTGCCGCGCGCGGGCTGAAACCACCCGAACGATAACCGCGGGACCACGAGGCATAGACCATCACGTCCTGGTTCGGGCGCCAGTCGATGCCGACCTTGGGCGTGAACTTGTTGAAGCTCGCCTTGCCCTTGCCGACCAGGGCGATCTTGCTGAGGTCGATGTTGTCCGGATCGAGCAGCGTGTTGGCGGCAAAGCCGTTGCTCAGCTCCTTCTTGTCATGGCTGTAGCGGCCACCGAACGAAAGGCGGAAGCCTTCGGCAAAAGCCCAGTTGAAGTCGCCGAACACGGCATAGCTCTCGGTCTTGCCTTCGACGCGCTGGGCGTTGCGGTCGAACAGGGTCGGCGGCGTGCTCGGGCTGAAGCCGAACACGCGCGACCACTGCGTCAGGTCGTATTCCGACTTGAAGTAGAAGCCGCCGACAACATAGTCGAACCCGTCGAACAGCTCGCCCGCAGCGCGCAGTTCCTGGCTCCACTGTTCGTAGTGCTGGCGGCGATCGACGTAGTAGAGATCGACCGACGAACCGTCGAAGTCCTGCGTCTGCGCTTCCGTGCTCTTGCGCCAGCCGGTGATCGAGGTCAGCTTGACCGCGCCGGCGTCGTAATTCATTTCCAGCGTGGCTTCGGGCGCCTTGTAGTTGCTCGAAGCGGCATCGCCGAAAGTGGTGTAGAGATCGGTGGTCGTGTTGCGGTTGCACTCGCGCGCCGGGATGAACGCGCAGAACACTTCGCTGCTGTTGGTGATGTTGCTCACCACGGGATCGAACACCTGCTCGACCTGGGCCACCGTCAGCTGTGCATCGAAGCCCGAACCGGTCGGCTTGAACAGCAGGCTGGCGCCGTAGTTCTCGCCATTGCTCCAGCCCGCGTCGACATTGCGGGTGACGTTCTTGTAGAAACCGTCGGTCTCGTTGTGGAAATACCACGCCTTCACGCCCCAGCTCTCCTCGTTGCCATAGTTGGCGAGGATCTTGGTCGAGAACGTGCCGAACTTGGCAAAAGTCGCCTCGGCCTTCAGGCCGGGCTTCATCGTCGGCTTGGTGCGCTGGATGTTGATCACGCCGCCGATGGTGTTGGCGCCGAACAGCGTGCCCTGCGGGCCGCGCAGCACTTCCAGCTGGGCGATGTCGAACGCATCCTGCAGCTGGCCGGTGTTGGTGCCGATCACCACGCCGTCAACCAGCACGCCCACGGTCGGCGTCTGCGACTTTTCGATGTCGGCATAGGTCAGGCCGCGGATCGAGATGTTGGCGGCCTGCGCGCCCGAATTCTGCTGGGTGATGAGCAGGCCCGGAGCCGCGCCCTGCAGGTCGCCGATGTTCACGGCGGCCTTGCTTTCGAGGAAGGCGGTGTTGACCGCGGTGATCGCCACCGGCGTGCTCTGCAGCGTTTCCGAACGGCGGCGTGCGGTCACGATGATCGCGCCGGTATCGCCAGCGTCTGCCGCCTGTGCGCTGTCGTCGGCCTGAACCGCCTGCGGCTCATCCGCTTCGGCAGCAAAGGCCGGCAGCGAAAGGCCAAGCGCGGTCGTGGTCATGGCAACGGCAAGCAGGCGCCGTGCAGCAGTGGTCCTCATGTCTATCCTCCCTCCAAGGGTAACCTCGTCCGCTCAGGGACGATGGCTCGCCTTCTTCATCCACCGCTGCGGGCATCGAACCAACTGCGACTTGTTACAGGTGCATGTGCCAGTGCATCATCCATCCTTGCCGTAACGTTCGGACAAGCATCCGGGAGAGATCACCATGACCGTCAATCGCCGCTTCCTGCTGGCCCGCCGCCCTGTCGGCACGCCGGTGCCAGAGGACTTTTCCCTTGTCGAACAGCCAGTTCCTGCGGCGCCCGAGGGCGGCTTCGTGGTGCGCAACTGCTATGCCTCGCTCGATCCCGCACAGCGCGGATGGATGGACGATGCGCCCAGCTACATGCCGCCGATCCCCCTGGGCGATCCGGTTCGCGCCACCACTGTCGGCGTGGTCGCGGCCTCGAACTCGCCGGATTTCGCCGTCGGAGACTGGGTCCTGGGCATGAACGGGCTTGAGGACTACTCGGTCAACGGCGCCGGGGGCTTTACCATGAAGGTTGATGTCACCCAGGTCGATTCGCCCTCACGGTTCCTGTCGGCAATGGGCGCGGTCGGCCTCACCGCCTATTTCGGCCTGATTGACGTGGCCAAGCCCAAGCCCGGTGAAACGCTGCTGGTGTCGGGCGCCGCAGGGGCGGTTGGCTCGGCGGTCGGCCAGATCGGCAAGATTCTCGGCTGCCGGGTCATCGGCATTGCCGGCGGCGCGGAGAAGTGCCGCCGCCTGATCGAGGACTACGGCTTCGACGTCGCCATCGACTACAAGAACAAGTCGGTCGACCAGCTCGCCGCCGAAATCCGCGCCGCCGCGCCGGGCGGGGCCGACGTGGTGTTCGAGAACGTCGGCGGCGACGTGTTCGATGCCGAACTGCTCAACCTCGCCAAACATGCGCGCATCGTGCTGTGCGGCTTGATCAGCGAATACAATTCCCCCACCAAGGTCGGCGCGCGCAACCTCTGGTCGATCCTGACGAACCAGGCCACGCTCTACGGCTACCTCATCATGGACTACGCCCCCCGCTTTGCCGAAGGCGGCGCGGTCATGGCGGAATGGATGGCGCAAGGGCGCCTGCGCATCGACGAGGACGTGCAGCACGGCCTTGAAAACGCCTACGATGCCTTCATGCGCCTGTTCAGCGGCGCCAATACCGGCAAGCTCGTGTTGAAGATCGCCGATGGCCTCTGATCGCCTGATGGGCCGCAAGGCCATCGTCACCGGCGCCGCCTCGGGCATCGGCGCGGCGACGGCTGCGCGCCTGCGCGCCGATGGGGCGCAAGTCTTCACCGCCGACGTGCAGGGCGATGTCGATTTCACGGCCGACCTCACCGCCCCCGATGCCAATGCCCGGCTCGTCGCCCAGGCCGTGGCG
>JBEQCK010000129.1:0-10567 GCA_041639335.1 Novosphingobium sp. | reverse complement strand
CGTTCGGTGGCAAGGACGGCTTCCGCATCAGCTTCGCGGCGGACGAAGCAAAACTAGAAGAAGCGCTGCGGCGTATAGCAAAGGCGGTAGCGTGATCGATTTCTCCATCCTGTTCGAAGACGGCGAAGCGCTGGTGATAGACAAGCCGGCGGGCCTGCCGCTCGACCCGCCCCGCGCTGGTGGCGACAGTCTCGAGAACCATCTCGAAGCCTTGCGCTTCGGCTTCCAGCGCGAACCGCAGCCTGTCCACCGGCTGGACCAGGACACGTCCGGCTGCCTTCTGCTCGCCCGCAACCCCAAGGCGCTGAAGCGCTTTTCCGCCGCATTCGAAGCGCGTGAGGTGGAGAAGGTCTACCTCGGCATTGTCGCCGGCGAAGTGCAGGGCGAAAGCGGCACGATCGAGCTTGCCCTGTCCAAGATCAGCTCGGCCGAAAAGGGCTGGCGCATGATCCCGGCGAAGAAGGGCAAGCTCGCCGTCACGCACTGGAAAGTGCTGTCACGCAAGCCGGGCATGACGCTGGTCGAATTCCGCCCCGAAACCGGCCGCACCCACCAGATCCGCATCCACGCCCTCGCCGGCCTCGGCCACGCGCTCGTCGGCGATCCGATCTACGGTGACGGCAAGGTCGCATGGCGCACGATGCTGCACGCCTCGGAATTGGTGGTGAAGCGCGAAGGCAAGCCGCCTATCGACGCTTATTCGCCAATGCCGCTGGACTTCGCCGCCTTCGGCTTCGAACTGCCTGCTTCCGAGCTTCCGGGCGCGGACCTTCCGGCCTCCAGCTTGCCAGACGCCGATCTTCCGGATTCTGGGGCCTGACATGTCCCCCGATGCTCTCGTCGCCCATGCGCTGACGCTGGTCGAGGAAAGCTTCATCGCCTCGGCCGGGCCGGGAGGGCAGAACGTCAACAAGGTGGCAACGGCGGTGCAGTTGCGGCTCGACGTTTTCAGGCTGCGTCTGCCGCCAGAGATCTTCCACCGTCTCAAGACCCTCGCCGGCAGCAAGATGACCGCCAAGGGCGAGATCGTGCTGACCGCGCGCAGCTATCGCACGCAGGAACAGAACCGCGAGGATGCGAGAAAGCGGCTGTCAGAGCTGTTGCGCGAAGCCTGCAACCTGCCGACCAAGCGCGCCAAGTCCCGCCTCAACCGCGTCGGCAAGACCGAGCGGCTGGCGGGCAAGAAGATCAGGGGCGCAGTAAAAGCCGGACGCGGCAAGGTCCGGCTGGACTGATCCAGCCCCTCAGTCCCCGCCCCTCAGTCCCCGCCGACGCGGTCGATTTCCGCACCCAGCAGCGAGAGCTTCTCCTCAAGCCGCTCATACCCGCGGTCGAGGTGATAGAGGCGGTGGACCTGCGTCTCGCCCTCGGCGGCAAGGCCGGCAATGACCAGGCTCATCGACGCGCGCAGGTCGGTCGCCATGACTTCGGCGCCGGTCAACTTGTCGACGCCGTGGACCACGGCGGTGCGGCCCTTGGTCTCGATCCGCGCGCCCATGCGGTTCAGTTCCGGCACGTGCATGTAGCGGTTCTCGAAGATTGTCTCGGTCAGCACCGACGAACCCTTGGCAAGGCACAGCATCGCCATCAGCTGCGCCTGCATGTCGGTGGCAAAGCCGGGATAAGGCGCGGTCGAGAGCGTGACCGGCTTCAACGGCCCATCAGCAGCCACGTAAATACCGCCCTTGCGCGGCTCGACATGAACGCCGGCATCGCGCAGCGCCTGCACGGTCGCTTCCATGTCCTCGATCCGCGCGCCCTGCAGCATGACATCGCCGCCGGTAATCGCGGCGGCGCAGGCATAGGACCCTGCCTCGATGCGGTCCGGCATGACCATGTAGGTCGCACCGTGCAGGCGGTCGACGCCATGGATCGTCAGGTCCGACGTGCCGATGCCCTCGATCTGCGCGCCCATCGCCACCAGCAGGTTGCACAGGTCGACGATCTCCGGCTCGCGCGCGGCGTTGTGCAGGGTGGACTTGCCTTTGCACAGTACGGCGGTCATCAGCGCGTTCTCGGTCGCCCCGACAGAGACGACGGGGAAGGAATAGCGCCCACCGGGCAGGCCGCCGTCCGGCGCGATGGCGCGGACGTATCCTGCGGCCAGTTCGATCGTCGCGCCCAGCGCTTCCAGCGCCTTGAGGTGAAGGTCGATCGGGCGGTTGCCGATGGCGCAGCCGCCCGGCAGCGAGACCGTCGCCTCGCCCGCACGCGCCAGCATCGGCCCGAGCACGAGGATCGACGCGCGCATCTTGCGCACCAGATCATAGGGCGCGACCGACGAGGTCAGACGGGTCGCCTGCAGCGTCATCACGCGGCCAAAGTCTTCGGGGCGCGCGCCTGCGATGGACGTGGAAACCCCGAACTGGTTCATCAGGTGCTGGAAACCGTCAATGTCGGCAAGGCGCGGCAGGTTGCGCAGCGTCACCGGCTCATCGGTCAGCAGCGCGCAGGGCAGCAGCGTGAGAGCCGAATTCTTGGCGCCCGAAACCGGCACCGTTCCCGAAAGGCGCTTGCCGCCACGGATGATGATCTTGTCCATCGCTGCCGTTTATCCGGTTTTCAGAGCGGTGCAAGCTTGGGGCATACGATAACGTGACGTCACGCGCTTGACATTTCCCCTAAGTAATTGTGCAGTGCATCATGAGGATGCAACAAAGTATGGATATTGGCTGACAAATGGGTTCTGACACTTCGCGAAAGCCGATCCGCAAGGCCGTTTTTCCGGTCGCCGGTCTTGGCACGCGCTTTCTGCCTGCCACCAAGGCGATCCCCAAGGAAATGCTGCCGATCATCGACCGTCCGCTGATCCAGTACGCGGTCGACGAAGCGCGCGAGGCCGGGATCGAACAGCTCATCTTCGTGACCGGTCGCGGCAAGACCGCCATCGTCGAACACTTCGACACCGCGTTCGAACTCGAACACACCATGTCCGGTCGCGGCAAGGCGCTCGAAGTGCTTGAGCCGACGCGCATCCTGCCGGGCAATCTTGTCACCGTGCGCCAGCAGGTGCCGATGGGCCTGGGCCACGCCATCTGGTGCGCCCGCGCGGTCGTCGGCAACGAGCCTTTCGCGATCTTCCTGCCGGACGAAATGATGGTGGGCAATCCGGGCTGCATGAAGCAGATGGTCGATGCCTACAACGAAGTGGGCGGCAATCTCATTTCGGTGCTCGAAGTGCCGAAGGAGGAAGTGTCGAGCTATGGCGTGATCGCACCCGGCCAGCGCGTTTCCGAAACGCTCACCGAAGTTACCGGTCTGGTCGAGAAGCCCAGGCAGGAAGACGCCCCGTCCAACCTGATCCTGTCGGGCCGTTACATCCTCCAGCCCGAAGTCATGCGCACGCTCGAAAGCCAGGAAACCGGGGCGGGCGGAGAGATCCAGCTGACCGACGCGATGGCGCGGATGATCGGCCAGCAGCCGTTCCATGCCGTGACCTTCGCCGGTCGGCGGTTCGACTGCGGCAGCAAGACCGGCTTTGTCGAGGCGACGCTTGCGCTCGCGCTCGAACGCCCCGACATGGCCGACGAAGTGCGCGCGATCATGAGACGCCTGCTCGCCGAAGGCTGAGCCTTCCGCCCCTGACAGTCGGGCCCTGACCGTCAGGCCCTGACCGTCAGGGAGCGCGAAGATACGCCAGGCACATGCGGCCAAGTTCGCGCTTCAGGACTTCCCAGTCGTAATCGTGCGCCGCTTCGCCCGATGAGCCGAGGCTGAGCTGGCGCGCCAGCGTGGCGAAAACGATCTTGTAGGCCGAATTGGCCTTGGTCTCGTGATCGCTGCCGCCAAACGTGTCGCGGTAGTGCAGCATCGCGTTCATGCCGAGCTGCGTCGCACGGAAGGCGTGATCCTTGCCCGGCTTGGACACGAGCGGATCGAACGATGCCCGTTCCATGGCAAGGCGCAGCAGCGGCGCATTCACGCGCAGCACTTCGGCATAACCCGCGACGTAGCGCGGCATGAACTCGTCAAGCGTGGGGGACTGCGCCAGCACCTCGGCCACCATCGCATCTTCGGCTGCGGCAATGTCTTCAAGCGCGCGGGCAATGACCGCGCGGACCAGGTTGTCCTTGCTCTGGAACCGCAGGTAGATCGAACCGATGGAGACGTTGCCCTTCTGGTTCACGTCCTGCAGCGTAAAGTCTTCGCTGCCCCGCTCCAGCATCAGTTCGCGCGCTGCGGACAGCATCCGTTCCAGCGAAGCCTTGCTCCGGCCCTGCTGGGGCTTGCGGCTGACCGTTTCAACTGCCAGTTCTGGCTCTTCCGCCTGCCTGCCCGCTCGTGCCATTACGTACCCGTTCGCCTTCAAAGAAAATTTTGGTTCTAGAACGATGTGCGGGTTTGTTACACGAATCGCAAAGCTTTGCGATGGCAAATCGGCACAGGTCGAGCTTGACCCGATGAATTTTGAAAATAGAATGCATTTTCTAAATTAGGAGAGACTGATGCGGCGTTTGCGGATGGCAATGATTGGTGGAGGGCCGGGTGCTTTCATTGGCCCGGTGCACCGCTTTGCCGCTGAACTGGACCGCGAGATCGAACTTGTCGCCGGGGTCTTTTCCAGTGATGCCGCCCGCAGCGCGGCCGCAGGCGAAAGCTATCGCATCGATCCTGCCCGCGCCTACCCTTCGCTCGACGCGATGTTCGCAGCCGAAGCCGCGCGCGATGACGGGATCGATTTCGTCTCGATCGTCACGCCCAACCATAACCATCTCCCTTCAGCCCGCGCCGCGCTCGCAACCGGCTATCCGGTGATGACCGACAAGCCACTCACTGCCACTTTGGCCGAGGCACACGAGCTGGCCGCAGTGGTTGCAGCTGCAGGCAAGCCCTTCGGCGTAACCTACACCTACTCCGGCTATCCGCTGGTCCGCGAAGCCCGCGCCCGCATTGCCGCCGGCGAGATCGGCACCGTGCGCAAGGTCGTTGTCGAGTATCCGCAAGGCTGGCTCGCTGGCGAGGCTGTCGGAAAGCAGGCGGAATGGCGCGTCGATCCTGCCAAGGCCGGTCTCGGCGGTTGCATTGGCGATATCGGCGTCCATGCGTTCCAGCTGGCCGAGTTCGTCACCGGCCTGCGCGTCACCGAAATGCTGGCCGATCTTGGCGCGGTCGTGCCCGGCCGCCTGCTCGATGATGACTGCTCGATCCTCCTGCGCTTCGAAAACGGTGCGCGCGGCGTGCTGCTCGCCAGCCAGATCGAAGTCGGTGAACTCAATGGCCTGCGCATCCGCGCCTATGGCGACAAGGGCGGCGTGACCTGGAAGCAGGAAGAGCCCAACACGCTGACCATCAACCGGCTCGACGGCACCTGCACTCTCGTTCGCTCCGGCACAGAAGTACTCGGCAGCGACGCAGCATCGCGCACCCGCACGCCCGGCGGCCATCCCGAAGGCTACCTCGAAGCCTTCGCCAACCTCTATCGCGATTTCGCCGCTGTCGTGCGCGGTGACAGCGCCCCGCTCCTGCCCGGCATTGCCGAGGGCGTGCGCGGCATGACATTCATCGACACCGCCGTTTCCGCCAGCCGCGACAATGCCGGCTGGGTCAAGCTCTGAGGATACAAGCGCCATGAAGACCATCAAGGGCCCGGGCATCTTCCTTGCCCAGTTCGCGGGCGACGCCGCGCCGTTCAACAGCCTCGAAACCATCGCCGACTGGGTGGCGGGGCTCGGTTACAAGGGCATCCAGATCCCGAGCTGGGACGGCCGCCTGTTCGATCTCGAAAAAGCCGCGACGAGCCAGACCTACTGTGACGAGATCAAGGGCATGCTCGCTGACAAGGGGCTGGAGATCACCGAGCTGTCCACCCACCTCCAGGGCCAGCTCGTGGCTGTGCACCCGGCCTTCGATGCGCAGTTCGACGGCTTTGCCCCGGAAGCGGTCCACGGAAATCCCGCCGCCCGCCAGGCCTGGGCCGTGCAGCAGATGAAGTATGCCGCCAAGGCCAGCGCCAACCTTGGCCTGAAAGCGCACGCCTCGTTCTCCGGCGCGTTCGCCTGGCCCTACTTCTACCCATGGCCCGCGCGGCCGGCAGGGCTTGTCGAGGACGCCTTCGACGAACTGGCCCGCCGCTGGAAGCCGATCCTCGACGTGTTCGATGAAAACGGCGTCGACGTTGCCTACGAAATCCATCCCGGCGAGGATCTCCACGACGGCGTGACGTTCGAGATGTTCCTCGAGCGCGTCGGCAACCACCCGCGCGCCAACATCCTTTACGATCCCAGCCATTTCGTGCTGCAGCAGCTCGATTACCTCGCGTTCATCGACATCTACCACGAACGCATCAAGTGCTTCCACGTGAAGGACGCCGAGTTCCGTCCCAATGGGCGCTCGGGCGTCTATGGCGGGTACCAGTCATGGGTAGATCGCCCGGGCCGCTTCCGTTCGCTCGGCGATGGCCAGGTGGATTTCCCCGGCATCTTCAGCAAGATGGCCGCCAACGATTATGCCGGCTGGGCCGTGCTGGAATGGGAATGCGCGCTCAAGCACCCGGAAGTGGGAGCTGCCGAAGGCGCACCGTTCATCGACCGTCACATCATCAAGGTGACCGAGCACGCCTTCGATGACTTCGCCGCCGGCGGTGCGGATCGCGCCCTGAACGCAAGGCTGATGGGCATCGGCTGACACCACCCAGCCGCGCAAAAGACCAAGGCGTCGGGGCTCTCCGACGCCTTTTTTGCGCCAACCATGTCAAAAAGTGATCATTTTCCATCCAATCTGTTTGCTTTGTGAATTATCCTAACCGCCGTAGACTGCATGACAACGGCGCTTCTCGGAAGCCCTGCATAAGCTCTGCCTATGGCAGCTGAAAGCTTGTGTATTTTACTTGATGCCAACCCTGGGCCACATTCCCTGGCACAATTTGGCAACTCACTCGCCCCCGCGTTGCAAAAATGCCGCAAGGTGTCGAAAGTTTTCCATCAATAGAATTTGGGTTCTAGTTTTTATAATTCTAATCTGCTAACACGCTGCCACGCCCAACGTGGCGCCACCTGGGGAGGAACTGAAGATCATGCCCAAGACCCTGTATAGCCGTGCACTGCTGGCAAGCGCCTGTGCGCTGGCTTTCACCCTGCCCGCCCATGCGCAGGAAGCGGCCGAAGAGGCCGATCCCAACGTCATCATCGTCACCGCACAGAACCGCTCGCAGAACGTCAATGACGTGCCGATCGCGATCAACGTGGTAACTGGCGAACAGCTTCAGCAGGCTGGCTTCTCGAACCTCAACGATGTCGGCAAGATCGCTCCGGTCGTTCAGCTCAACCAGGATCAGGGCACGGTCAAGATCACCGTTCGCGGCGTCGGCACCACTTCGAACGATGAAGCGCAGGACACCTCGGTCGTCGTCAACGTCGATGGCGAATACATCAACCGCCCGAACGTTCTTGGCGTTTCGATGTTCGATATCGACCGGGTCGAGGTGCTGCGCGGTCCGCAGGGCACGCTCTACGGTCGCAACTCTACCGGCGGCGCAATCAACTTCATCACGCGCAAGCCGGGCAAGGATTTCGGCGTCAATCTTTCGGGCAGCTACGGCAATTATGACGCCGTGCGCCTCGATGGCGGCGTAGATGTCCCTGCTGGCGATGTTGCCGCGTTCCGCCTTTCAGGCTTCTACGAACAGCGCGATGGCTACGTCTATCACCCGGACATCAAGAAGCGCTCGGACGACAATCAAGCCTACGGTGGGCGTGCAACTCTGCGTCTCGACCCGACAGATGCTCTTAGCATCAGTGTGGCCGGGGAATACGCCGAACGCCACTTCTCACCCGCCGTATTCGCAGCAACCAACCTGAACGGCGCTGGCAACGGGCCGACGGGACCAGGCTGCAATGCCTCGGGTTACGTCGAGGTCGCACCGGCTTACTCGCAAACGCTGTGTGTGCCTGCAAACACCAACTTCCTCAGCTCGATTGATCGTGGTTCGTTCAACGCACCGCTGTTCGGCATCGGTCAGATCGACCAGAAGACGTGGGCTGTCCGTGGCCACATCTCCTACGAATTCTCGCCTGCTGCGACGCTGAGCTACACGGGTGGCTACCGGAACTACGAGGAAACGAGTTTCCGTCCGCTCCCGATCATATATCGCTCGTTCACTTTCGAAGACAAAGCGAAAACGCAGAGCCACGAACTTCGCCTGAACGGCGAAATCGGCGGCGTAATCTATCAAGTCGGCGGCTTCTATTTCAAGGAAACGTTGAACCGTGAAAGCGGCTTCTTCCTGCCAATCGGTGGGCCGAACGGGACCTTCCTGTCCTACTTCGGACGGGACATCAGCAGCGACAGCAAGTCCGCGTTTGGGCAGGTCGAAGTACCAATCGTTGAAGCTGTCACATTTGTCGGCGGCCTGCGTTACACCAAGAACTCCCGTAATGCCGTCTATCTGAACGGCGGGCCCTTCTTCAACGCGAAGGCCGACATCTACAAGGGAACGACGCCTCCTCCTGGTGGCGCGCCTGACTTCTACCTCCTGAACGGCGGGCCCGGTCGCAAGGACTTCTCGAAGATGAAGTACTTGCAGACTCTGCTTCTCGGAAGTGAAGAGGACAAGGTCACATGGCTGGGCGGCGTGAACTACAAGCCCAACTCCGACACGCTGGTTTTCGCCAAGGTTTCAACTGGCTTCAAGGGCGGCGGCTTCGATGCTGTCGGCGACTACAAGCCGGAAACCAACACCGCCTATGAACTTGGCTGGAAGCAGAGCTTCGGCCCGAGCAGCCAGCACCAGTTCAACCTCGGTGGCTTCTACTACGACTACAAGGACCTGCAGGTTTCGGTCCTGCTCGACACCACCGTCGGGGGCCAAACATTCAATGCGGGCAAGGCCAAGATCTGGGGCATCGAAGCGTCGGGCTCATTCAAGCTCAGCGACAACGATACCTTCAGCGCTTCAGCCCAGTACCTGAATGCTGAATACAAGGATCTCAAGGCGCAGTTCAACGTCTACACCGTCCCCGGCACGGGGACTGACGTTAACGGCGTCGGCGACCTTGATCCGACCACTGCGGGAGTCCAGCAGCCGAACTTTGCTGGCAATACGCCGCCGTTCTCGCCGCAATGGGTCATCACTGCCGGTTATGACCACGTCTTCGACTTTGGTAGCGCCGGTACGGTCACAGCCTCGGCCTACACCACGTTCAAGAGCTCCTATTACACGGACTTCTACAACTACCGTGACGGCCAGCAGAAGGCGTTCACGCAGACCGACCTGTCGTTGCTCTACAAGCCCGAAAACGAGAAGTTCTCGCTCATGGCCTTCGTCAAGAACCTCGAAAACGAGCGTCCGCTGACGTACGGCAGCTTTGTCTCGGCCGGACCGGACGACATCTACAACTGGGCTTTCGGCACGCCGCGCACTTACGGCGTCCGTTTCTCGGTCGACTTCTAAGTCGGCGCAGGATCGTCAAAACGGAAAAGGGGAGCGCATCGTCGCTCCCCTTTTTTGTTGCCTTCAACGCAGCAAGCTCAACCCCAAGACGGGTCCTTCCCCGGCCGCCACTTGATGCTGCACCCCGCGCTCGGCTGCTGCGGCTGCGGCGCGGGCTCGCCCGCCAGCAGTGCGTCGACCGCACGGCGCATGTCTTCTCCCGTGACCGGCAGGTCGGTCCGCAATGGCGGCAGGCCCGGGACCGGCGGACGGTTGATTTTCGGCCTGCTCGCATCGAACTGGCCCGCATAATAGAGCAGCCTGTCCTGATCGTAGAGGAAGAAGTCCGGCGTGCAGATCGCGTTATACGCCAGCGCCACATCCTGCATCTCGTCATGGAGATAGGGGAAAGGAAAATCCTTCTCCGCCGCCAGCCTCTGCATGTGCGGATAATCGTCTTCGGGAAAATCGTCCGGCCAGTTCGAAGAAATCGCCACGACCTGTAGCCCCTTGGGCTGATACTCCTGGGCAAAGGCGATGAATTCGTCGAGCACGTGGAGGACGAACGGGCAGTGGTTGCAGATGAAAGCCACCAGCAACGCAGGACTTTCGGCGAAGTCGCCCAAGGTGCGCAGCTTTCCTTCGACGTCGGGCAGCTCGAAGGGCGGAGCCGGCTTTCCATAATCGAGTTGGCGAGACAGTCTCAGCATCATCCGCTCCCTTATTAGAATTCTCGTTCTTTTACACTGATCAGACCGCCGGTCCAAACGCTTCCTCTACAGCCTCAAACTGCAAAGTTCTGCTTTGCACCTTTGCAAATTTACCGTGGACACCACCCTCGTTCCACGTCATCGCGAGGGTCGAGCCGGTGCCGCATCATATTCTGATGCTGTGCATCAACGGCAAGGGATTGGCAGGAGCACGACACATGAAAGCCCTGGTCTGCGTGAAGCGCGTGATTGACTACAACGTGAAGCCTCGGGTGAAGGCGGATGGTTCGGGGGTTGATCTTGCGAACGTGAAGATGAGCATGAACCCGTTCGACGAGATTGCGGTCGAGGAAGCCATTCGCCTGAAGGAGAAGGGCGTGGTGACCGAGATCGTGGCGGTGTCGGTGGGCGTTGCGAAATCGCAGGAAACGCTGCGCACGGCGCTGGCGATGGGCGCGGACCGCGCAGTGCTGGTGCAGGTCGATGATGG
>JBEQCK010000128.1:0-10711 GCA_041639335.1 Novosphingobium sp. | reverse complement strand
CTCAGTCGACCGGAATCAAGGTGGGCAACGTGGACACCAGCGACTTCGACAGCGTCAGCGACGTTCCCGCGATCAATGAAGCTGCCCGCATCTGGAAGGAAAATCCCAAGCTCGCGCTCTACAAGGTGCAGACCTACAGCTACAAATTGAGCTGGGCGCTGATCCCGATATCGGTGCCGTTCCTGTGGCTGCTGTTTCCCTTCAGTCGTCGCTTCGGGCTCTACGACCACACCGTGTTCGTCACCTATTCGCTGTGCTTCATGACCCTGCTTGCGATCCTTGCGATGCTCGGCGCGAAGGCGGGCGTACCGGCGCTCGGACTTCTCGGTCTGGTGCCGCCGATCCACATGCTGCTGCAATTGCGGGGAACGTACGGGCTTTCATGGTTCGGTGCTTGGCTGCGGACGTGGTTCCTCTCGATGTTCGCGTTCACTGCGCTGATGCTCTTCGCCGTACTGATCCTCGTCGAGACGGGTGCCTGAGGCAGGTCTCGCTTACCTTCCCCAACCCGCTCATCCTGAGCTTGTCGAAGGATGCACCCGCAGCGCCAGCGTCCTTCGACAGGCTCAGGACGAGCGGGATCGTGTAATCAGAAAGGGCGGAGGTTGCCCCCCGCCCTTCGCATTCCGATCTGGTTGAAAATCAGGCCGGCTGGGGGTTTGCCGAGCCGAACTTCTTTCCCGCGCGCGGCACTGCCGAGCCCTGGGCTGCGACTGGTCGCGCCGTGCCGCCGGGGTTCTGCGGGCGGTCCAGCTTGCCGCTGTCGAGCAGTTCCTTGATCTCGTCGCCGGTCAGCGTCTCGTATTCAAGCAATGCCTGGGCGAGAAGGTGGAGCTTGTCCTCGTTGGTCTTGAGGATGTCGGTCGCGCGTTCGTGCGCGCCGTCGACCAGTCCGCGGATCTCGCTGTCGATCAGCTTGTTGGTCTCGTCAGAGACGAACAGGCGCTGCGAACCGCCCATTCCGAGATAGCCTTCCTGCTGATCCTCGTACTGCAGCGGGCCAAGCTTGTCCGACATACCCCATTTGGTGACCATCGAGCGCGCCAGCGAGGTGGCATACTGGATGTCCGAGGATGCACCGGACGAGACCTTGTCGTGCCCGAAGATCAACTCTTCGGCTACGCGGCCACCCATCGCGACCGAGAGGTTCGCGTGCATCTTGTCGCGGTGATAGGAATAGCTGTCACGCTCGGGCAAGCGCATGACCATGCCCAGCGCGCGGCCGCGCGGAATGATCGTGGCCTTGTGGATCGGATCGGAGGCCGGTTCCTTGACCGAGACGATGGCGTGGCCCGCCTCGTGATAGGCGGTCATCTTCTTCTCGTCGTCGGTCATGACCATCGAGCGGCGTTCGGCGCCCATCATGACCTTGTCCTTGGCGTCCTCGAACTCCTGCATGGCCACAAGGCGCTTGTTGCGGCGCGCGGCGAGCAGGGCGGCTTCATTGACAAGGTTGGCAAGGTCGGCGCCGGAAAAGCCGGGCGTACCGCGCGCGATCGTGCGCGGGTTGACGTCGGGCGCCAGCGGCACCTTCTTCATGTGGACCGAAAGGATCTTCTCGCGGCCTTCGATGTCGGGGATCGGCACGACAACCTGGCGGTCGAACCGACCGGGGCGCAGCAGCGCGGGATCGAGCACGTCGGGGCGGTTGGTCGCCGCGATGATGATGATGCCCTCGTTGGCCTCGAAGCCGTCCATTTCAACCAGAAGCTGGTTCAGCGTCTGCTCGCGTTCGTCGTTCGAGTTGCCAAGGCCGTGGCCGCGGTGACGGCCGACCGCGTCGATTTCGTCGATGAACACGATGCACGGCGCGTTCTTCTTGGCCTGCTCGAACATGTCACGCACGCGGCTTGCGCCGACGCCGACGAACATCTCGACGAAATCCGACCCCGAAATGGTGAAGAACGGCACGCCCGCTTCACCCGCGATGGCGCGGGCCAGCAGGGTCTTGCCGGTGCCGGGCGAGCCGACCAGCAGCGCGCCCTTGGGAATCTGGCCGCCGAGCTTCGAGAAGCGCGAAGGATCGCGCAGGAACTCGACGATTTCCTCAAGCTCCTCGCGCGCTTCATCAATGCCGGCAACGTCATCGAAGGTGACGCGGCCTGAACGCTCGGTCAGCAGCTTGGCCTTGGACTTGCCAAAGCCCATCGCGCCCGATCCGCCACCCTTCTGCATCTGACGCAGCGCAAAGAAGGCAACGCCGAGGATCAGCAGGAACGGCAGCGAATTGAAAAGGATGTACATCAGCATGTTTGGCTGTTCGGCCGCCTTGCCGGCATACTGCACGCCGTTGTCCTGCAGCAGCTTCGGCAGATCGGAATCGCCGGGCACGGGCACGGTAGCGAACTGGCTGCCATTCTTGAGCGTGCCGGTGATCCGCTCCGGCGCGATCTCGACCGACCGGACCGCGCCATCGCTGACTTGCGAGCGGAAGGCCGAGTAGGGGATCGTCGTCGCATTGGTATCGACCCGTGATCCGAACATCGAAACCACCAGCAGGAGCGCGAGGAAGATCATGCCCCAGACAAGGAGACTCTTGATCCACGGATTTCCCTGAGGCTGGTCGTCGTTCATCGCTGTCTTTCCGCAATCGCCCGGGGACGCGGGCGGGTATGGAGGCAATGTAGGATTGCCACCCCGATTCTCAATATCGGGTGACTCGCAATATAGCGCGATTGTGGTTTTTCAGCGACCTGTGCCGATAGGGCATGCCGTCAAGCGCAATGTGGCGGCGCCAGGGTGAAGCGCCAGGCACCGCTCCGGGCATCCCCCTTCACCCCCCCAAGCGTCGCGACGCCGCCTTGGCGCAGGGTTTCAAGCCAGCGGACCAGCTCTGCGCCTCGTGGCGCGCCCCCGCCTGATTCGGCCAGCACGCGCTCCAGCATGCGCAGGGCGATGGCGTCCGGCAGGTCTGGCGGCGGGTTCCACGTGAAACCCTCACCCGATGCAGCAACGCTCTTCCACAGCTGGTCGGCAACCCAATCCAGCGCAGCGTCGGCATCGGCAAGGTGGCGGGCGCTCCGGGCGAAACCCATGATTGCGAACGCATCGGTTGACGTCAGGGCGTCACGCATGCGCACTCGCTCATAGCCCGGATCGCGGTTCGATGGATCGTCGGCAGCGGCAAGACCGGCCAAGTCGACAACAGCCTGCAACTCCGCCCGCCGCCATGACAGCAAGGGACGGAGCAGCGTGAGGCCGGGGGCGCCCGGCACTTGCGCAATGGGGCGCATCGCCGCCAACCCCCGCAAGCCGACACCACGGTTGAGCCGCATGACCATCGTCTCGGCCTGATCGTCGGCGTGGTGGGCGGTCACGATCGCCGCCAGACCATGGTCGTGCGCCCACTGCGCCAGCGCCGCGTAGCGCGCAGCCCGCGCCCGCTCCTGCACGGCGCTGCCCTTTTCGAGCGATAGTGTCACCGTCTGATGCACAATCGCGCGTTCGGCGCAGATCGCGGCGACCATCGCCGCTTCGTTGGCCGATTCCGCCCGCAAGCCATGGTCGACCGTGGCCACCTGAAAGTTGCGCGGCGCAACTTCGTGGAACAGCAGCAGCATGGCAAGGCTGTCCGGTCCGCCCGACACGGCAAGTCCGACAGGCCCATGCGGGGCAACCGCCGCCCACTGCGCGGCAAAGCGCGCAGCAGCAGCGGTCAGGCTATTTCCGAGTCCATTACTTGCACTTCACCGAGGCTCGGGCGCCATCGTATTGGCCTTTGAGACGACCGGCGACTTCATCAGGATAGGTCGAGGCCAGCTCGGCGAAGGCGCCGCATGCCTTTTCGGTATCCTTGAGGCGGACCATGGCGATCCCGAGATACAGCAGGCTGTCCGGCGCACGCGCGCCCTTCTTGTCGGCAAGGTAATTCTGCAGGAAGAACTGCGCCGCGGTGCCCGGCTTGCCATCATCGAGCCAGGCCCGACCCAGCAGATTGCGGCCGAAGCTGATCATGTTGTGCTTGGGATAGCGATCCACGTAGATCTGCAGCTGCTGCTGCGCTTCGGGATAGAACTTGGCTTCCCACAAGCGGAAGCCATAGTTGTATTCATCCAGCGCGGCATCGCCGGTCGCCGGCTTCTCGATCGCCTGCACAGCTGCCACGCGCGCGGCGGAGGGCGATACCGGCTTGGCGGCAGGCGTTGCAGGCTTGGTCTCGGCCGGCTTGGCAGCGGCTGGCGTGGTGGGCTTCGGCGTCACTGCCGCAGGAGCGGGCGTTGTCGTGGCGGCGGGCGCTGGCGTCGCCGCCGGTTCCTCGGGCGGCGGTGCGGCAGCGGCCTCAAGCCTGGCCAGCCGCTCCTCGATCTTGGCCGAGCGGTTCTGCCCCTCTTCGACCTGCGCGGTCAGGCGTGCCATCTGCGCCTCGACCGCGTCCATTCGCGCAAGAATGTCGGTCACCGCCGACAAGGCGGGCGCGCCAACCGGTGTCGTGGTCGTCGGGCCTGCGGTGATTTCCGGAACGAATGTCTTGCCGGCGCCGTCGGGGAAGACCTTGCGCTGCATCGCGCGGATTTCCGCCTCCATCCGGCGCAGGCGCATTTCCGGGTCGACCGGCGCGGCTGTGGTCTTCTGCGCAGTGGATTGGGCCAGCACCGGCGCGGCGATCGGGGCGGTCAGCCCCAGAAGGAGGGCTCCAAGCGGCGCAGCACGCCGGAAAGTCATGGTCATGGTCGTTCCCGTTCAGCGGCGCACGATCCCCCGCGCACCCTCAATCAACGCCGCAAGTTTGCCCGATAGCCTGCACCAAGTCGAGACCGGCCCGCAGATTATCCGCCTCGGCCCGCCGCCTCAGCGCTGGGCGGCAGGTGGCGATGATCCCTCTGCCGGGACTGCGGCCGGAGCCGGAGCCGTCGTCGGCTCGCTCGCCGCAGCGGACTGTTGCACACGGCGGCGCGGGGCCGGTCGTGAGACCGGAGTCGACGCAGAAGGCGTTGCCACAGGAACTGGTGCGGCCGCTGCAGTACCACGCGCCAGCAAGGCCGCTGCGCTGACAGCCACATCCTTCACGACGCCTTCCTTCTCGGCAATGCGCGGCACCGGTTGCCCGCCCACCGTGATCGCAAGCGCATCGGGACGCCCGGTCCACAGCTTGGGCTCGGGCACGTCGGCCGGCACGGTGAAGCTTTCGCCCTTGGCCAGTTCCTTCTGCAGGATCTGCTTGCCCGTGCCGTCGTAGAATTTCACCCAGATGCGATCTTCGGTGGCCGTGAACACCACCGGGCCGGTCGGTGCGGGAGCCGGTGCAGCGGCGGCGACCTGGCTCGGCGCCGGGTTCGCCTGTTCCGGCCCGACCAGCGGCGGGAGTTCGGCGGACGGCAGGTAATAGCTGCGCCAGAACACCAGCCCCGCCAGCGCAATGGCGATGACCAGCCCAGCGGCAAGCCACGCAGTCAGCCGCGAAGGCGTCTTTTCTGGATCGCCCACCTCGAACTGGTTGATCACGCGCGGCGGCGGGGGCGGCGCCTGCCGGTCAAGCTCTGCCCGCACGGCCTCGGAGACGACCTTGTCATCGAGGCCGACGGCTCTTGCGTAGCTCTTGGCAAAGCCGAGCGCGTACGGCCTGCCGGGAAAGGCTGCGTAGTCGCCCACTTCAAGCGCCTGCAGATGCCGCGTCGTTACCCGCGTGGCTTGCGAGAGCTGCTTGATGTCCATGCCCGCGGCCTCGCGTGCCGCGCGCAGCATTTCGCCCACGCTTTGCCGGCCCGGCTGCCCGGCGGGCATGGGCGTGGTGTCGATATTGGTAATGTCCTGCAGACCGCCGGCTTCAGCCAAGGCGTTACTCCCGTCTTCCGCGTATGCTTTGCAACCCGTTAAACAGGGTTCGCGTCACCCCTGCGAATGTCAACGGCTTTCGACGAAGAATGGCGGATTTCGACGACGAAACGCCCCTGAGCCACCCTCAGTCGCACTCGATCCCGCGTGCGGCGGCCCATTCGGCAATCGCAGAGCGAAGGTCTTGCGGAGGTTCGGACAGCCAGCCAGCCATCGCCGCGCGAATCTCGTTCACATCGACCTTGCGGACGAGTTCCTTGACCGGCCCGACCGCCGCAGGCGTGATCGAAAGCCGCGTGATGCCAAGGCCGAGCAGGGCGAGCGCCTCAAGCCTGCGTCCGCCCATCTCGCCACAGACCGTCACGTCGGTGCCGAACGGCGCCACCGTGTTCACCACGCGGCGCAGGAAGCGCAGGATGGCAGGGCTGAGCCAGTCGTAGCGTTCGGCGAGCTTGGGATTGGCACGGTCTGCAGCGAACAGGAATTGCGTCAGGTCGTTGGTGCCGATGGACAGGAACGAGAGCTTCGGGGCCAGCAGGTCGAGGCATTCGGCCAGCGCCGGGACTTCGAGCATCGCGCCATAGCGGATCGCCTCGGGCAGGATCTTCTTCTGCTTGCGCAGGAACGCCAGCTGGCCTTCGAATACGGCCTTGGCGGCATCGAATTCCCACGGTTCGGTGACCATCGGGAACATGACGTTGAGCGTGCGCCCTCCCGCCGCTTCCAGCAGGGCGCGGGCTTGCACCTTCAGCAAGCCATCGCGTTCGAGCGCCACCCGCAGCGCCCGCCAGCCCATTGCCGGGTTCTCCTCGGCTTCGCCGTCGTTGTGACGCAGGTAGGGCAGCACCTTGTCTCCGCCGATATCGACCGTGCGGAACACCACCGGACGATCACCGGCCGAATCCATCACATCGCGATAGAGCCGGGTCTGGCGCTCACGCGAGGGCAGCGTCGCCGAAACGAGGAACTGGAACTCGGTGCGGAACAGGCCGATGCCATCCGCGCCGGTAAGGTTGAGCATCGGCGTATCGTCGCGCAGCCCTGCGTTCATCAGCACGGCGATGCGCGTGCCGTCGCGGGTGAAAGGCTCGACCTCGCGCATCGTGGCGTAATGGGCCTGCCGTTCACGGTTCCTGGCAAAGCGCGCTTCGAACGCTTCTATCAGCGTGGGTGCGGGGCGGACGTCGACCACGCCCTGATCGCCATCGAGCAGGAGGTGATCGCCATCGCGCACCTTGCCGCGCAGCGCCCGCATGCGGCCGACCACCGGTATGCCCATGGCCCGCGCCACGATCACGACGTGCGCGGTGAGCGAGCCTTCCTCGAGAATGACGCCCTTGAGGCGCCGCCGATCGTATTCGAGCAGTTCGGCAGGGCCGAGATTGCGCGCGATCAGGATGGCATCGCCCTTGAGGCCCATGCTCGCGGCAGTGCCGAGCTGGCCCGAGACGATCCGCAGCAGGCGATTCGACAAATCCTCGAGATCGTGCATGCGGTCGGCCAGAAGCGGGTCGTCGATCTGGCGCATGCGCATGCGGGTGCGCTGCTGCACGCGCTCGATCGCCGCTTCTGCCGTGAGCCCTGAATCGATCGCCTCGTTGATCCGGCGCGACCAGCCTTCGTCATAGGCGAACATGCGGTAGGTCTCGAGCACCTCCTCATGCTCTCCGCCTACGCCGAATTCCGCCTGGCTGGCCATGCGGTCGATCTGTTCGCGCATCTTGTCGAACGCCAGATAGACGCGCTGGCGTTCGGCCTCGGTGTCCTCGGCAACCACATGCTCGATGGTGACGCGCGGCTGGTGGTAGACGGCAACCCCGCTGGCCAGCCCCTTCACCAGGGTCAGCCCCTTGATGCGATCCGGCCCGGTGAGGTGCGCGGGCACGCCGAGCGTTTCCTCGTCGTCTATCAGCTCAGCATTGGCGATGAGTTCGGACAGAACCATCGCGACAGTTTGCAGCGCCTCGATCTCGACCTCTTCGTAGCGGCGCGGTTCGACGTGCTGGACCGCAACCACGCCCACCGCGCGTTCGCGCCGCACGATCGGAACACCGGCAAAGGAGTGGAACTTTTCCTCCCCAGTTTCGGGACGGAACGCGAAGTCCGGATGCGCCGCCGCCTCGGCAAGGTTCAGCGTCTCGACATTGCCGGCGATGGTGCCGACCAGACCCTCGCCCACGGCCAGCCGGGTGACGTGGACCGCCGCTTGGTTGAGGCCGCGCGTTGCAAAGAGTTCGAGCATCCCCTCGCGCAGGAGGTAGATCGAGCACACTTCCGAATCGAGATTTTCGCCGATGACTTCGACGATCTGGTTCAGCTTGGCCTGGGCACCCGCGCGCGAGGCCATAACCTCGTGCAGCGAAGTCAGGATTTGTCGAGCAGAGGTCACGGCACTGAGCATGGACATGGATTAGCCTAGTGCGCGCGGTTTGGGAATGTTGCGCACAATCCGATACCGAGGCGATTATGCTGCGGATAGCTATGCAGGTTCGTAAATGGCGGATTGCCGATGCAAAAGAGCCGCCCGAACGGGCGGCTCCGTGTGTTGCCTTGAGGCGCGCAAGGATCAGTGAAAGCGCGATAGCTCTTCCTTGATCTTCAGCTTCTTTCTCTTGAGCTGAGCCACCAGCGTTTCATCAGGGAGAGGCCGGGACATTTCCGATTGGATCTGCTTTTCAAGTCCGGCGTGCTTTGTCTGGAGTGCGCTGATGTGCGTCGATTCCATGCTTTTTCCTCCTTAAGGGAAAGCCCCCTTCAGAAAACCGCACGAAGCCATCCCCGTGCGGGGCGGCGCAACCTTTCGGCCGGTTCTTCACGACTCGAACAGGCGGCGCGTTGTCATGCTCCCACATTGGCCGTATCTTGCAAGCCAAACCGCGCCGGAGCGTTGCACTTTACGGGTTATGCCGTAAGTCGCAGAAGCCGACCGGTTCACCGGGTCGAAGGAGTTGGGCGGAACGTGACCGAAGAGGAAATGCGCAAGCGGCTTGCGGCGCTGCGTATCGAACACCGTGACCTTGACGCGGCGATCGATGCGCTAACGCTCAACGGTGCGCGCGACCAGCTTCAGATTGCCCGTCTCAAGAAGCGCAAATTGCTGCTGAAAGACCAGATCGCGATGATCGAGGACTATCTTATTCCCGACATCATCGCCTGAAATCAGATAGTTGATTCACGCACTCGGCAATGCGCGAGTGTCCCGTTAAGAAACGTTCACGAAACGGGACAGATTTGGTTCGATGTCATGTTGGCGAAACAAAGACGGTCGGGCTATGCGCGTTCCATGCCTTTGTTGCCGAGCCTGAATCCGCGTATCGTTGACGCTCTCCATGCCGAGGCGCTCGGTCTTGCCGATCAGGTGCGCACACGGTTCGAACGGCTGCGCCAGGAGACCAACCGCATCGTCGCCGACGACGAGGATCTGCGGCGCGTGCAGGTAAGCTGTGAAGCGCTGCGCACGACGACACGTGTGATGCACTGCCTCGCCTGGCTGCTCAATCACCGCGCCCATTTCGCCGGGGAGCTTTCGGAGCTGCAACTGCGCCGCCATGGCCGCCTGATCGCGAATTTTCCGGACAGCGATCCCGAAGTCGTCGCCAACCTGCCGCAGGACGTGCAGGCGCTGGTTCACGACAGCCAGCGGCTCTACCAGCGCATCCAGAGGCTCGAACAGGCGTGGCGATCCGAGGCCATCGCCAATGGCAGTGCCGTGCAGCGCTTGCGAGACCGTCTCGCCCGCGCTGTCGAGGATCATCCGAGCGCCGCCTGATCTGCCGGTGCGGTAGCGCCATCCACTGCAATCCGACATGACTTGCGCGGTTGCGCCCGGGCGTTGCAGTCCCCATACCCCGGCCATGGCCCAGATGCCCCCGATCCCCGACCGCAGCGAATGGCCCGTCGGCCGCGCCGAGCAACTCGAACCTCTGGTGCGCCGCGTGCTCGCCCCCAACCCCTCGCCCTACACCTTCACCGGCACCCAGACCTATCTGGTCGGAGCGGGCAAGGACGTGGCCGTGATCGATCCCGGCCCTTACGGCATGGACCACGTCGTCGGCTCGGAAAGCCAGGGCCATCTTGACGCCATCCTCGCCGCTGCGGGCGATGCCAGGATCGTCGCGATTGTCTGCACCCACACCCATCGCGATCATAGCCCCGCCTCGCGCCCGCTTGCCGAAGCCACCGGCGCCCCGATCATCGGCTGCGCGCCCCTGACCATGGAGGACGATGGCCCGCGCGCCGATGCCGCTTTCGATGCCGACTACATGCCCGACCGCGTTCTCGCAGATGGCGAGCGCATTTCGGGCGATGGCTGGACGCTCGAAGCCGTCGCCACGCCCGGCCATACCTCCAACCACCTGTGCTACAGCGTGGTGGAAAGTGGTGCGCTGTTCACCGGCGATCACGTGATGGGCTGGTCCACCTCGGTCGTCTCGCCGCCGGATGGCGACATGGCGGCATACATGGCGAGCCTGCAGAAGCTCCATGATCGCGCCGATCGCGTGCTCTATCCGGCGCACGGGCCGCAGATCGACAACCCGCGCCAGCTGGTGCGCGGCATGCTCGGCCACCGCCGCCAGCGCGAGCGCCAGATCCTGCGCCTGCTCGAGGACGGCGGGCCGCACGCCATTCCCGAGTTCGTCGCGGCGATGTACAAGGGCCTCGATCCGCGGCTCCATGGTGCGGCGGGGCGCTCGGTGCTGGCTCACCTGCTCGATCTGGAACGACAGGGACGAGTGAGGGTTGAGGACGAGACATGGATGATCCAGGCCTGACCACCCGCCCTACGACCAAACCGGCAGCGCCTTCGCTGGCCCGCGTCTCCCTGCTGCCCTGGGGCCTGTTCCTTGTCGCGCTGGCAGCGGCAGCCTTCTTCGCCTGGAAATGGTGGCAGCCCGAGGATCTTGGCGATCCGCTCGCCACCAGTCTCGTCGCGTTCGAA
>JBEQCK010000127.1:0-10985 GCA_041639335.1 Novosphingobium sp. | reverse complement strand
TGATCGAGCCGCCGGGATTGGCGCGCTCGTTCTTCACCCATACCTCGTGGTCGGGAAACAGGCGGGACAGGCGAACATGCGGGGTGTTGCCGATAGTGGCGAGGATGGAATCCGCTCTCATGTCGCTGCTCCTTTGGTGAAGGGATTGGTTGGAGTCTTGAGGTCAGCCTAGGACTATCTGTACCGCGCTGCAAAGGTTCGCGCGTTCTTCAGTTCCGGGAAAAGGAAAAACCATGCCGCCGTCACGGCGATGGCGCTGAGGCCGCCGAAGATCACGGCGCCGACAGCACCGATCAGGGCAGCAGCCACGCCCGATTGCATCTCGCCCAGTTCGTTGGAGGCGGAGATCGCGAGGCCGGAGATGGAAGAGACTCGTCCGCGAACGTCATCCGGGGTGTGCAGCTGCACGAGCGTGCTGCGGATGAATACCGAAACCATGTCTCCCGCGCCGATGCCGACGAGCATCAGCAGCGACAGGTAATAGTTCGTCGAAATCCCGAAGCCGATGGTGAACAGGCCGAAAATGACGACGCCCAGAAGCATCTTGTTGCCGACATTCTGCGTGATCGGCTTGCGAGCCAGGACGAACGCGACAAGCGCCGCGCCGAGGCCTGGCATTGCCCGCATCAGGCCGAGACCGTCGGCGCCGACCGGTTGTCCGTCGATGAACAGAATATCACGGGCGAAGACTGGCAGCAGTGCGGTGGCCCCGCCAAGGAGTACGGCAAAAAGATCGAGCGTGACGCAACCAAGCAGGAACCGGTCATTCCACACGAACGAGAGGCCTTGGAGAATCTGGCGCAAGGGATGCGTGTTGCGGTTGCCTTCCGGCGGCGGAATCCTGCGGATGCCGAAGATGCAGAAAGCGCCCAGCGCCAGCAGCCCGGTCGACAGCCAATAGGGCATGGACGGGTGTCCTGCGAAAAGCAGCCCTGCGATCGCCGGACCGCCGACCGAGCCGGTTTGCCATGCCATCGAATTGATCGCCACGGCCTTTGGCATCAGTTCTGCCGGGACGACATTGGGGGCAATGGAGGATAGCGCAGGGCCGATAAAGACGCGCGCGGTTCCATGTAGAGCGCCAAGCCCGAACAGCAGCGGTAGCGACAGGACATCGGCATAAGTGCAGGATGCAAGTGAAAGGGCGACCATCAGGTCGATGCACATCGCAAGCCCGGCGACGTTGCGTCGATCGAACCGGTCGGCAACCACTCCTGCCACGGGAGTCAGCAGAAACAGCGGCAGAAACTGCGCAAGTCCAAGCAAGCCAAGCTGAAATGCGGCCTGCGCGATCGACATTCCGTATTGTCCGCGGGCGACGTCATAAAGCTGGTATCCCAGGATCACCACCATTCCCGATGTCGCAAGCACGGAGAAGAAACGGGCGATCCAGAACCGCCGGTAATCGGGAATGGCAAGCGGCGAGGATGGCGCAGCCGAAGTCGCGGAATCAGGAGAAGCTGTGGTCACGGCCGGTGCAATGCCAGCCGACCGTGAAGTTGCCAAGAAAGCAAAATTTGGGTCCGGCGCAGCAACTGGGCTGCGACAATTCCCAAGGGCGCTACGTCAGCCCTGGCTGCGCGACCGGGGGCCGGGCTGGATGGCGCGGATCAGCTTGTTGAAATCATCAAGGCGGATGATTCGTTCAAACTGGAAACCGGCGCGATCGCCGTCGGTCCATACGAGGAACGCCTCGATGCGTCCGATGACCGGGAGCCGCACCGTAACGCGTTCTCCCCGGCCAAGATCGCCGCAGCCATTGGCCATGAACCCGGTTGTCGAGATATTCGCGAGCTGAAGCATGATATCGCCGCGCGCGCGATGCTCGCCGATGATCGGCAGATTTACGGGGTGCCGGGTCGAACGACGCAGATCGGTGACTGAAAGCTGGGCTCCGCCGCGCATCGTTCCTCCTGGCGCATGAGTGACTATGCCGGAAGATATAGAACCGAAATGGCGAACAATTCGTAAAGCCGCGGCAAAGGCTTGCCGGAACCGGCAGGCCTTTGCCGTTATTCATCGCGTAAGGTTGACGACTGGGCGTGTTTTCAGGCGCGGCGAAGGATGCCGTGCTTCTTCTTGCCCGACGAAATGCGGATCTCTTCGGATGACAAGGCTATGCGATAGCTATCGTCGGTCACAGGCTCCCCTGCGACTTTCGCGCCACCACCGGCAACAAGGCGTTTCGCTTCCCCTCGGCTGGCGGCAAAGCCAAGCCCGACAAGCGCGTCGATGATCCCGATGCTGTCTTCCGTTGCTTCGAAGACGGGGAGATCCTGGCCGAGTCCGCCGCCAGCGAAGGTTGCCGATGCGGTTGCTTCGGCGGTCTTGGCGGCTTCATCGCCACGCACCAGCCGGGTTACCTCGTTGGCCAGGACGACCTTCGCGGCATTGATCTCGCTGCCTTGCAGTGCCTCGAGCCGCCGGATTTCGTCGAGCGGGAGATCGGTGAACAGGCGCAGGAACTTGCCGACATCGCGGTCATCCGTGTTGCGCCAGAACTGCCAGAAGTCCCACGCGGGCAGCGCGTCCTCGTTAAGCCACACTGCGCCTGCCGCAGTCTTGCCCATCTTCTTGCCATCGGCAGTGGTGAGCAGCGGCGTCGTCAGCCCGAAGACTTCCTTGCCATCCTTGCGGCGCGTCAGTTCGATGCCGTTGACGATGTTGCCCCATTGGTCGGAACCGCCCATCTGGAGGCGCACGCCCATGTCCTTGTTGAGGTGGCGGAAATCGTAGCCCTGCAGGATCATGTAGTTGAATTCGAGGAAGGTCATGGGCTGTTCGCGTTCAAGCCGCAGCTTGACCGAATCGAACATGAGCATGCGGTTGACCGTGAAGTGCGTGCCGACTTCCTGAAGCAGCTCGATGTAGCCGAGCTTGCCCAGCCAATCATGGTTGTTGACCATCACGGCGTCGGTCGGGCCATCGCCGAACTTGAGCAGCTTCGAGAAAACCGTGAAGATCGAAGCGATATTGTCCTCGATCGTCTGATCGGACAGCATCTTGCGGCTCTCGTCACGCCCGGTGGGATCGCCGATGCGGGTCGTGCCGCCGCCCATCAGCACCACCGGCTTGTGCCCGGCCTGCTGCAGGCGGCGCAGCATCATGATCTGCACGAGACTGCCGACATGAAGCGACGGCGCCGTCGCGTCGAAGCCGATATATCCCGGCACCACGCCCTCGTTGGCCAACTTGTCGAGCCCTTCGGCATCGGTCAGCTGATGGATGTAGCCGCGCTCGTCGAGCAGGCGAAGGAGGGTGGAGCTGTAGTTCGTCATAGTGCGGCGCGCCTAGCACGCCGGCACGAGCAAACAAAGTGCCTGGCTCGGGTTGGCCCCCCGGATTACTGGCCGCCAACTTCGAAGATGGCCGAAACTGCCTGCTGATGACGGGCGCTCTCGCAGCTTTCAGAGGCGATCGAGACGTTGTGGATTGCCGCGCCGATCCGAATGGTGCCGGTGGTGACGCAGCCTGTGGGGTAGCCGGGTGCGACGTTTAAGCTTGCCCCGGACTTGGGATGGAGCGTGACATACGCCCGCACGGTATCACCGTTGCGATGGACCGTCGGAATAGGTTCCTCTTCAGCGGCCTGAGTCCCGTAGATCGTCCTTGCGGCTTTCACGACGTTGGCGGCGTCGTCGACCGCGATGTCCTTGGCTGGCTTGTCGGTCTTGAACTTCATGTAGGACACGAGAACGCCTGTGCCGGGTCCGCGCAGGCGGCTTTCGGTCGCCTCGTCCATCAGGTCTTTCATGCCGCCGAACTTCATTGCCGGGTTCTGCATGGAAGTTCCGGTCCACATCTCGTCGAGCGTGACGCTGATCCCGCCACCAATGGAAAACTCGCGCGCGCTGGCCTGTTCTGCAATCAGCAACAGCGCGACAAGACCGAGAATCGTGCCCCTGCGAAGTGCCGTCATTGCATTTCCTCCGATGTCGCGGTTAGTCCGGCGTCATGCCGAACTTGTCTAGCCATCCCGCGCATCCCCCTGCAACCGTAACCTCCGTCGAGGCGCGGATCCTGTCGGTCGACGAAGTCTGGATGACGCTGCGTTGGCGGGTTGAAGGCGCAGAGCGGCTTGTCGTCCCGCCCTTCGCGGGCAAGGTTCGCGCCGATGGGCTGTGGCAGACGACGTGTTTCGAGCTGTTCGTGAAGCCTGCCGGCGGCGATGGCTATGCCGAGTTCAACTTCTCACCGTCGCAGGCTTGGGCGGCCTACGATTTTTGCAGCTATCGCGATGGGATGGCTGAGCGCGCTATGCCCCGTGCCCCGGTCTGCACGCCGCGCCGGGGGCAGTCAGTGCTGATCTTCGATGTCGCGCTGCCCACCGCGGCCTTGCCCGCGCTGCCTTTCGCGTATGGGTTGACCGCGGTGATCGAGGAGGAAGACGGGCACAAGTCCTATTGGGCCATCGCGCACCGCGAGGATCGGCCAGACTTCCACCACGCGTCTTGCTTCGCAGCGTCGCTTGAGGCACCGCGCTAGCCATGAAATTCGGTATCGACCGGCTGCTCGCCGACCCCGCTCTCAGAAAGCCACTCGAAGGCAAGCGCGTTGCGCTCGTGGCCCATCCCGCATCGGTGACCGAGGGACTGGTTCATTCGCTTGATGCGCTCGTTGCTGCCGGGGTGAACATTACCTCGGCATTCGGTCCGCAGCACGGCCTCAAGGGCGACAAGCAGGACAACATGGTCGAGACCGCCGACGAGCTGGACCCGACCTACGGCATCCCGGTGTTCAGCCTCTATGGCGAGGTGCGCCGTCCGACCGCAGCCATGATGGACACGGCAGACGTGTTCCTGTTCGACCTGCAGGACCTCGGCTGCCGCATCTACACTTTCGTCACCACGCTGCTCTATCTGCTCGAGGCCGCGTCTGAGTCCAACAGAAATGGCGGAACCGGCAAGTCGGTGTGGGTGCTTGACCGGCCCAATCCCGCCGGACGGCCGGTCGAGGGCACGACGCTTCTGCCGGGATGGGAGAGCTTTGTCGGGGCAGGGCCGATGCCGATGCGCCACGGGATGACGCTCGGCGAGATGGGCGCGTGGTTCGTGGAGCACTTCAAGCTCGACGTCGACTACCGCGTGATCAAGATGGACGGGTGGGAGCCCGAAGGCCCCGGCTTTGGTTGGCCGCAGAGCCGAATCTGGGTCAACCCGTCACCCAACGCAGCCAGCCTCAACATGGCGCGAGCCTATGCCGGAACGGTGATGATCGAGGGCGCGACCCTGTCCGAAGGGCGCGGCACGACGCGGCCGCTGGAAGTGCTGTTCGGAGCGCCGGACATCGACGCCAGGGCTGTCCTTGCCGAAATGAGCAGCTTTGCGCCGCAGTGGATGCAGGGCTGCGCGATCCGTGAATGCTGGTTCGAGCCGACGTTCCACAAGCACGCCAAGAGCCTGTGCAGTGCGTTGATGATTCATGCCGAGGGCGCGTTCTACGATCACCACGCGTTCCGCCCGTGGCGGCTGCAGGCGCTGGCGTTCAAGGCGATCCGCAGGCTCTATCCGGATTACCCGATCTGGCGCGATTTTCCCTACGAGTATGTGTTCGATAAGCTGGCGATCGACGTAATCAACGGCGGCACGGCGCTGCGCGAGTGGGTGGACGATGCGGCCAGCGCTGCAGGTGATCTCGACGCCTTGGCGGGAGCCGATGAAGCGGCGTGGATCGAAGAGCGGGCGCGCTTCCTGCTCTATTGATTGGAGGGGCCGATCAGGCGGGAGTTGCCGCTGCTTTTCTGGGCGCGCTTTCGTGAATCAGGAACATCGCGAGCAGGGCCACCGCAGCGGCTGACATCATGTACCAGGCGACCGCCATCGGATCTCCGGTGACCTTGAGCAGCCAGGTGATCACCAGTTGCGTCGATCCGCCGAGGAAAGTGACGGGCAGAGCATAGACCAGCGCAAAGGTGCGGGCGCGGCTTGCCTTGGGCAGGCTTTCGGCAACTGCGGCATAGACGGCACCGCTGGGCAAGGTCGAGACGAAGGCGAGCAAGCCGTTGACGACGATAAACATCTCCGGGTCATGCGCGCTGGTCAGGGTGATGTAAGCCGGCACGATCGCCAGCGTGAAGGCCAGCGTCGGCCAGATCATCAGCGGCCGCCGCCCGAACCGGTCGCTCATCCAGCCGCCGAGCAGGATCGAGAAGAACCGCGCGACATTGACCGCCAGCGTGCTGCCCAGCGATATGCTGGCCGAATAGCCAAGCGTGTTCTGGCCATAGGTCGCCATGTAGTTGAACAGGTACGTGGCGATGGTCGCGCCCGAAATCATCATCGCGCCGAGAATGACGGTACGCCAGACCCCGGCAGGAACATGGCCGGCAGGCAAGTGGTCTGGCACGTGGATCGTTTCGGGCAGGGACCGCCGGATCAGCAGCGAGAACGGCACGATCACCGTGCCCAGCAGCAGGGCCACTCTCCAGCCCCAGTTGGTCAACTGGTCTGGCGTGAGGACGAGGCTGAGGCCGAGGCCGACCAGCGATCCGGCCGAGGATGCGATGGCCTGGCTGGCGCCCTGCCAGCTGATCGACCAGCCGCGCCGATGTTCCTGCGCGGTCTCGAGCATGTAGGTCGTGGCCGAGCCCACTTCGCCGCCTAGGGCAAACCCCTGCAGCAGGCGCGCCAGCACTACGATCACCGGCGCAGCAGCGCCGATGGTGGCGTAGGACGGCGTGAGCGCAAGGACGGCGACCGAGACGCCCATAAGGGTCATGCTCAGCAGCATGGCGGGCTTGCGCCCGTGCCGGTCTGCCCATGCGCCGATGGCCCAAGCGCCAAGCGGGCGGCCGATAAAGCCGACGCCGAACGTTGCCAGCGAGGCCATCAGGCTGACGAACGGATCTTCCGACGGGAAGAATACCTTGCCGATCTGGATTGCGAAGAAACTGAACGTAATGAAATCATAGAATTCGAGCGCATTGCCCGTCGTGGCGGCAATCACCGCGCGGCGGGCAAGCTTACGCTCTTCAACGGTATGCCCTGCCACGATCACCCCCGCCGATCGGTTCCCTCTCAAACGCTGGCAGATGCGGGGCCGGTGTCAAGGATTTCGCAGACCCCTTCAGTGTGCCTTGGCCGGGACAAGCGCGTCCCACTTTTCCCAGCTGATCGTGCGGCCGGGGTAGGCTACCTTCTTGAACGGCCAATCACGGGCAATCCACTGCATGACCCACGCCTGCAGGTCCTTGTCGAAGCCGGCATCGTACTCTGCCTTGGTTACCCACATCAGGACGGCGGCATCATAACCCGCGACCGGGCTGGGTTGCACATAGACACACCCCCGCTCGCGCTTGCCATCGGGCGTCAGCACGGCATAGGCAAACGACTTGCGCTGCGCAAAACGGGCCTGCTCGGTTTGCATGTCAGTCATCGCCTCGGCGTCGGTTATCCGGGCGTGCGGCCATGACGTGCTGCGCGTAAAGGTCTTCTGCAAATGCTCGATCGACGACATGTAAGCATCGTAGTCGATCTTCACGAGTTCGGGGCCAAGCGGAACGAGCTTGAAGTCGGGCGTTTCGATCAGAGCGGGCACGCTGAACGCGGCGGGAACGAGGGTGGCACGGGCCTCACCGTTCTCGGCGGCGAGCACCGGCGATGCCGCGATAGTCGGCAGCAGCGTTGACACTGCCAGACAGACAGCTGCGAATTTGAAGGGCATTGGTTCCTGTCTCCGGAAGGTCCGAACGTCCTGTGGAGACTGGGCTGCCTGGGACCCGCCGTGCAATACGCGATTTGCGCGAGGGCGCGGCCGACAGGCCGCACCCTCGGCGTTCAGGCCATCTCTTCTTCAGGCCTCACTTCTTCGGCGGCTGGGGGATCAGCGGTGCAAGCGCGGCTATGACCGCATCGGGCTCGAAGGCCATTTCTGCGAAGACTTTGCCGTCGCCCGGTGTGCCGGTGCGGAACCTTGCGCGATAAAGGGAGGTCTGGGCAGGCATGAGCATGAAGTGGCTATGCCCGCGCGCCTTTGTCAGCAGCGCAAGATGCAGGAGCAACGCATAAGTTCCAGGTGTGCCGGTGCCATTGCGCGAGGTGTCGACAAACTCGCCATACTCGATGTCAGCCTTCGGCGTGGTCACGTATTTCGACTTGTCTGTCTTCCACACGTTTGCAGCGAACTTGGCGAATTCCGTCTGGGCAAAGGCAGGACGGAAAGTGTCGAACCGATCGGAGTTGTCATCGCCAGTATTGTTGATCTGGGCGGCGATGCGTGATTCATCTGCAGCCAGAATCTCCTTGGCGCTCGGGATTGGCGTGTTGGCGCGTTCCGCTGGCGTACCGACCGCCTCAAGCTTTCGGGCCACCCCGGCGACCAGACCGGCGTTGATCGTCGGCCAGCGCGAGCGTGCGGAAAACAGGGTGCGAGCGCGCATGCCCTGTCCGGAATCGAGCGCAACCACGATGGCATATAGGTCGTTCGCCTCGTTTGTCGCGGTAACCGGCGAGTCCGTCTTGCCCTGGGCCGTGTCGGCCTCTGCCGCTGCGAGCGCCAGCTTCATCAGGCGATCGCCCTCGGTCACGTTGCCGCCAAGACGATATGCGACGGCGGCGCGTGCCAGCGAGGAGTAGCCGCGGACCTTGGGAACTGTGCCGAGAAGATCGGCAAAGGCCTTGTAGTCGGAGGCTGCTTCAAGAAAGCGTCCATCGACGGCCCGGGCGGCGGCGCGTTCGAGAACAGCAAGCGGGTAGACGCGCACCGCCTGATCAAAAACAGCCGCTTCGGCGTTGCCGTAAGCTCTGGCGATCGCGAGATATTGCATCGCGGAAAGCTGGGCCTTGATGTCGTATTGGGCCTGGTTGGCGAGCTCAAGGCCGAGTGCGTGTGCGCCAGCGTAATCGCCCTTGCCCGTGAGCGCCATGGCCTGCAACTCGGTCGCTGTCAGGCCAAGGCTCTGCCGATAGGCGAGTGTCGCGGTCAGTTCCGGCTGGTCTGTCGTGACCGAGCGGATGTCGGCAATTGCCCCGTCCCAGTCCTGCATCTCCATCCGGTGAATCGCACGGCCGAAAATCAGTTCGATGCGCCGACCGCCGTCCTTTGCGGGCTCGGCACCCGAAAGCGCTTCGTCGCAGGCCTTGATGCCGTCTGCGCCGCTGGCGCGCTTCTTGGGATCATACCCTTCGCGCGGCGGGAGGAGCAGGCCGATCACGGCCGTGATGGCTACCAGCCGGGCAACCGTGCCCAGGGTCGAGGCCTTGTTGGGGAAGCCGTCGCAGCGGACAAAGGCAGACGGACCGGCGGGCGACTTGGCGGTGGGAACTGGCGCGGGTTGGTCTGCGGCAAGTGCGGTGATGGGCTGCAGCACAAGCGACATTGCCGTAAGCCCGGCAAGAGCGTTCTTCAATTTCATGATAATCCCCCTACGTCACCTGATGACTAGCGGGGTTTCCGAAACGAACAATACTGATTCCTAAGGTATGAACCGTTTCTATCCCTCAGTTCGTCCGCCAGACTGGTGTACGCTTCTCGAGAAAGGCATTGATGCCCTCGTCGGTGTTTTCGTCCATCATGTTTTGCGCCATGACTTCGCAAGCGAGAGCATAAGCTTCGGTGCGGGAGCGCTCGCGCTCGGTGTTGAACAGGGCTTTGCCCCGGCGGATAGCATCGGGGTTCTTGGCGAGTATCGTGCCAACCAGATCGTCCGTGGCAGCATCGAGAGCCTCGGCCGGAACGACGGTGTTGACAAGGCCCCAGTCCGAGGCGGTTCTGGCATCGATGAATTTTCCCGTCACCAGCATCTCGAACGCGCGCTTTGCAGGCACGTTGCGGCTCAGTGCCACGGCGGGGGTTGAGCAGAACAAGCCGACGTTGATGCCCGAAACTGCAAAGCGCGCGCTTTCGGAAGCGACGGCGAGGTCACAGGCCCCGACCAGTTGGCAACCTGCGGCGGTGGCAACGCCATGGACCTTGGCGATGACCGGCACGGGAAGGGCAGCAATGGCCTCCATCACTTCGGTGCAGGCGGCAAACAGCGCGCGGTAGACGGCGAGACTTCGCTCTGCTTGCATCTCGGCGAGATCATGTCCGGCGCAAAAAGCCTTTCCGGCACCGGACAGGACGACGACGCGCGCGTCCCCGTCTGCCGCGATGCCTGAAAGCTCGGCCAGCAGTTCGGCAAGGAGGGCTTGCGACAGGGCATTGAACTTGTCGGGGCGATTCAGCACGAGGTCGTATCGACCCTCTGCCGTCCGCTGCGCGAGGATCGTCTTGCCCATCGTCTGCCCCTTGGAGTCAGTGCTTCTTGCGGGTGAGTTCGCGCATCGCCCCGTCGAGTCCCTCGAGAGTCAGGGGGTACATGCTGCCACCGATCAGGTCCTTGATCATCTTGGTGGATTGCGAATAGGTCCACTGCTTTTCGGGTACGGGATTGAGCCAGACCGTGGCGGGATAAGTCTGCGCCACGCGATGCATCCACACCGCGCCTGCTTCCTCGTTGAAATGCTCGACGCTGCCGCCGGGATGACTGATTTCATAAGGGCTCATGGCGGCGTCGCCAACGAATACCACTTTGTAATCGTGGCCGAACTTGTGGAGGATGTCCCAGGTCTTGGTGCGTTCCGACCAGCGGCGCTTGTTGTCCTTCCAAACGCCCTCATACAGGCAGTTGTGGAAGTAGAAGAACTCCATGTTCTTGAATTCTGCGGTTGCCGCGCTGAACAGTTCCTCAACCAGCTTGATGAACGGGTCCATCGATCCGCCGACATCGAGGAACAGCAAAAGCTTGACGGCATTGCGCTTTTCCGGGCGCATGCGGATGTCTAGCCAGCCTTGGCGCGCCGTGCCTTCGATCGTGCCGTCCAGATCGAGTTCGTCCGCTGCCCCTTCGCGAGCAAAGCGGCGCAGGCGGCGCAGGGCAATCTTGATGTTGCGGGTGCCGAGTTCGCGGGTGTTGTCGAGGTTGGCGAATTCGCGCTTTTCCCAGACCTTTACCGCCCGCTTGTGCTTGCTCTCGCCGCCGATGCGGACGCCTTCGGGGTTGTAGC
>JBEQCK010000126.1:0-11104 GCA_041639335.1 Novosphingobium sp. | reverse complement strand
GAACGTGACGTCTTCCGAATGGGTGAAGGTCGAAGTGCCCGGAATCGTGGCGTTGGGTGTTGCTGTTCGAACAGGCGTGGTGCTGGTCCGGGTGCCGGTCACTTCGCATTGCGAAAGCGGATGGAAGAACGTGCCGCCGCTGCACTGGGTGTCAGCGATCGGGATCTGGCCGGCTACGGCGACTTGCGCGTGCGCGCCGTTGGGCACGGCGGCGATCGCCGTGGCAAATGCGGACACGGAGACATAGAACTTCAAATTCCTGTTAAGCATCACAAACCCCCAAAATCGTGCATTCTTGCATCGACCTACGTATTTTTACGCAGATGGGGCTAATCTGACATATCTCCATTTTCGATCAAATAAAATCATTTTGGAACAATTGCAGCAACTTAGGCCAATTGTTTCTGATTAATTTCCAAAGAATCGTCGCGATTAAGCTTTCAGGTCTTGCGTAAAGAGCGACCAGCGCGGGCGGAGCGCTTTTTCAGCCAGATTACGATTCCAGTGACTGAGAGCATCGTCACCATCAGGCCGAGAAGGCTGACGAATACCCGATAGGGCAGGCCAAAGACTTGTGCCATGTGCAGGGCGACGAGCCAGTTACTGAATGTGTTGGTGCCGTTGGTGCCGCTCGGCCAATCTACCGCCTTGAATTCGCCGGTATTGCTGTCGAACGCAACGCGGGTGCCGCCGCCGTGGTGGCCGATGTCAGCCGCGGTGGTAAAACCGTAGACGTACATCCCGCTGGTGGGCACGTGCCAGATCCAGGTTTCGCCTTCCTCCAAAGGAACGAGGCCCTGCTTGTAGGCGACCTCTTCTGCGAGCGCCTTGCCGCGGGCGGTGGCGGCGCGGAAATCGAGGGCTGGGGCATTGCGCGGGGCAGGCAGGGTATTCTCGAGCAGCACAAGACGGGCGTCCTGCGCGCCCAGTGCCTGCATCACCGGCACATGGACCTGCGGCAGGTTGAACGAAACGCTCGACCACGCAAAGACCAGCAGGAGCGGCCAAAGCCAGAGGCCTCCGGCGCGGTGCAGGTCGAAGTTGAGCTTGTAGGGCGTGGACGTCCAGCGGATGCGCCAGCTCGGGCGCCAGCGATCGAGGAAGGATGCGCGGGCGGTTTTGGCCGATGACTTGGGCGTCTTCGGCGGGAGGGTGAGGTAGAAGCCGACGAAGCAGTCGATCGTCCAGATCAGCGCGGCGATCCCGAAAGCGAGCGTGCCGATGGTGCCGAGTGCGAGCGAATAGTGCAGGCGATAGAGGAAGGGCATCAGGTTTTTCTGCCCTTGTGCAATGTTGCCCCATTCGCGGCGGCCTTGTTCCTGCCCGGTCACGGGGTTGAGGAACAGGTCGTCCCATTCGGGCACGCCGGGCCCATGTTCGCGCTCCAGACCGGTCCTGGGATCGAGCCAGTGGAGGTGGAGGCGCAGGGCCTTGCCGGGTTCGACCGAAAGCGGCAGGAAATCGAGCGCGGCACCGGGGTAGCGGGCCAGCACGTCCTCGCGCACGCGCAGGGGATCGGGCGTACCGGTCCAGCGGGAGTTGTGCAGTTCCGGCGCGGTCGCTGCCTCGAGTTCCTCGATCCAAGGCAGGAGCGAGCCGGTCAGGCCCGCCACGGCCAGAAAGAGTGCAAGGGTCAGGCCCGCCCAGCGGTGGACCACGACCCAGAAGGCGCGCCCCGGCAGCGCAAGGCGCCGGGGCGAAGGGATGGCGTGCTGCGCGGTGGTGGCCATCAGAAGGTCATCCTGATGGAGCCGGTGACACTGCGCGGTGGCGAAAGGAAGGACTGATCCCAGTAGAGGCTGGCGAGGTGCTTGTGATTGGTCACATTGGCGACGTTGAGATTGAAGCTGACATTGTCATCGAGCTTGTATCCCGCCTGCAGTTGCAGGGTGGCGTAATCGTCCTGCCGGATCGTGCCGAGAGCGGTGGTCGAGTAAATTGCGTCCTGCCAGCGCATGGCGGCGCCGAGTTGCACCTTTTCCACCGGCTCCCAGCGGACCAGCAGGTTGGCAGTGGTGCGCGGCACATAGGTGCGGACGGGATCGCCATTGCGCCCTTCGAGCGAGAGGTGGGTGACGCCGCCCTGTACGGTCAGGCCGGGCGCGATGCGGCCGCCCACTTCCGCCTCGACGCCCTGGCTGCGCACGAAGATGCCGGTGTAAAGCGTCTGGCCGAGATTGGCGTCGTAGCCTGAGGATTCGGCAAGGTTAGACTGTTCGGAGCGGAACAGCGCGAGCGATCCGAACAGGGCCTTGCTTGCGGTTTCGCCCTTCAGGCCGGCTTCCCAGCTCTTGCCCTTGGCCGACCCGACCGGCTTGAGGTCGGTGCCGAGTTCCTTCTGCGGATTGAAGATGTCGGAATAGCTGGCGTAGAGATTGACGCCGGGCAGGACCTTGAACGTTGCGCCGAGGAAGGGGCTGACCGCGCTTTCGGTGCGGGCGGCGCTGACGCCGAAAGTGAAGCCGGTGGTCTGCACGTCGATATAGTTGGCGCCGAGGATCAGGCTGAGGCGGTCTGTCAGTTCGAGATCGGTGGCCGCGCGGATGCGCCATTGCTTGTCCGAGATGCGGGCGCTTTCAACGGGCGCTCCGAAAGCGGGCAGCGGAACTTCGCTGCCGTCCCAGCCTGATTGCAGCGGTGGCAGGGCGCCCCAGGCCGGGTCGGTGCCGGGTACGGGGTAGGTCAGGTAACCGAACTTCGCTGCGGTGCGCTGGACGCCCAAGGTGAGCTTGTGGTCGCGACCGAAGAGCTTGAAGCTGCCATCGAGGCGATTGTCCCAGATCCAGCCGCGGGCGGTGGACAGGTAGCCTCCAGGGTAGCCGTAGAGGCCGAGGCCCGTCTCGGCATCGGGGGTGCCATAGACGTAGAACAGGCGCGAGGGTTCGTCGTTGATGCGGCGGGTGAGGTGGGTCTTGACGCTCCAGCCGGGAGCAAAGGACCAGGTGGCTTCGCCGAATGCGGTCTGGTCCTTGCTCTTCCAGTAGGTCCAGTCCTGAGTGGTGGAGGTGGAGAAGTCCCAGTCAAGCTGGTTGCCTTCGCTGTCGAGCAGGGGAAGCGCGCCCCACAGCACCCCGCGCGAGGTGCCTTCCTGGCGGGCGTAACCGAAGGACAACGCGAGGTTTTCAGCGACGCGGCCATCGACCACCGCCTGCAGCGCGGTGCGGTTCGAGCGGTAGTCGCGAAGATAGGAATCCGCGTTCTGCGCTGCGCCGACGAGGCGGACGCCCCAGTTGCCGTCCGACGTCAACGGCATTTCGATGTCGACTTCGCCGCGGACCCGGTTCCACGAGGCGGCGGTCAATTCACCGGTCACTCGGCGCTGGCCGGTGTAATGGCGGCGGCGGTAATTGATCGTGCCGGAGGGATTACCGACGCCCGAAAGAAGGGCGTTCGCGCCTCGCACGACCTCGATCGAATCCCACATCACCGTATCGAGCGAACCGATCGAGGGGCCCCAGATATTCGGCAGCTGGATACCGTCCACCATGGCTTCGGTGATGTCGAAGCCGCGGGCGTTGTAATAGGTGCGGTCCGTCTCGGCCTCGTCCACGTTCACGCCCGTGACGTAGCGCAGGACGTCGTTGACCTCGTCGAAGGCGAAGTCATCGAGCAGGGTGCGGTCGATGACGGTCACCGATTGGGGGGTATCGATGATCGCGAGGGGGAGGCCGGTTGCGCCGCTTGCCACGCCTTCGGCCTTTTCACCGACTACGGTGATGCGGTTTTGGTTGTCCTCGGCCTCATCGGCATAGGCCGGGTGCGCGCCAAGAACCAGAGCGGCAAGGGATGTGGCGGAAAGAAAATGCAAGCGATGCGACACGTTAGGCTCCCGTCTGTGATGGGCGTGCCTTAGTGCGATTCATTCGCAAGAGTCAATGCAAGTAAGAATCATTCGCATTAAAGATGCATGAACCCTCTTGGATTGGCTGGTTGCCAGTGTCGCCAGAGCGCATTAGAAGTGCCGACATACCCCGGGGAGCCAGTGTGGCTGAGAGGGGCTGGTCACGCAGCCCGACCCGTCGAACCTGAACCCGTTAGCACGGGCGGAGGGAAGGGCAGTGCTGCTGGCAGAGCCACGGCACCCGCGCTCCCGATGCCTGACGAGAGGAGCGCTTGAATGGCCGACATCAACTCCAAGCTGGAAATCGGCGTCACCACCGGGCCGATCCGTGGCAGCCGCAAGATTCATGTGGAAAGCGCACGCTTTCCCGGCCTGACTGTGGCGATGCGCGAGATTTCGCTGGAGCCTTCGAGCGGGGAGCCGCCGGTGCGGGTCTACGACACGTCCGGTCCTTATACTGACAGCAACGTCATGATCGATATTGCAGCCGGCCTGCCCAAGCTGCGCCACGACTGGATCGTTGGCCGCGGCGACGTCGAGGCCTATGATGGCCGTGCGGTCAAGCCCGAGGACAACGGCCTGAAGGGACCGGACCGGTCAGCAGGTGTTCCACCGTTCCCGAACGTGGTGAAGCGGCCGCTGCGGGCCAAGGCCGGGCAGAACGTCAGCCAGATGCATTATGCGCGGCAGGGCATCATCACGCCCGAGATGGAATACGTGGCGATCCGCGAGAACCTTGGCCGCAAGCAGGCCAAGGAAGCGCTGATCCGCGACGGGCAGGACTGGGGCGCTTCGATCCCCGATTACGTGACGCCCGAGTTCGTGCGCGATGAAGTGGCGCGCGGTCGGGCAATCATCCCTTCGAACATCAACCACCCCGAGAGTGAGCCGATGGCGATCGGGCGCAACTTCCTCGTCAAGATCAACGCCAACATCGGCAATTCGGCGGTCGCGTCCGACGTGGCCAGCGAAGTCGACAAGATGGTCTGGTCGATCCGCTGGGGCGCGGACACCGTCATGGACCTTTCGACCGGCCGCAACATCCACGACACTCGCGAATGGATCTTGCGCAACAGCCCGGTGCCGATCGGCACTGTGCCGATCTATCAGGCGCTGGAAAAGGTCGGCGGCATTGCCGAGGACCTGACCTGGGAGATCTTCCGCGATACGCTGATCGAGCAGGCCGAACAGGGCGTGGACTACTTCACCATCCATGCCGGCGTGCGCCTGCCCTACATCCCGCTGGCCGCCAAGCGCATGACCGGCATCGTCAGCCGCGGTGGTTCGATCATGGCCAAGTGGTGCCTGGCGCATCACAAGGAATCGTTCCTTTACGAGAACTTCGACGAGATCACCGAGATCATGAAGGCCTATGACGTGGCCTATTCGCTGGGTGATGGCCTGCGTCCTGGCTCGATCTACGATGCCAACGACGAAGCGCAGTTCGCCGAGCTCTACACGCTGGGCGAGCTGACCAAGCGGGCCTGGACGCAGGACGTTCAAGTGATGATCGAAGGCCCCGGCCACGTGCCGATGCACAAGATCAAGGAGAACATGACCAAGCAGCTCGAGGCGTGCGGCGAAGCGCCGTTCTATACGCTCGGGCCGCTCGTGACCGACATCGCGCCGGGATACGACCACATCACCAGCGGCATCGGCGCGGCACAGATCGGCTGGTATGGCACGGCGATGCTCTGCTACGTCACGCCCAAGGAACACCTTGGCCTGCCGGACCGCGATGACGTGAAGGTCGGCGTGGTGACCTACAAGCTGGCCGCCCACGCGGCGGACCTGGCCAAGGGCCACCCGGCAGCGCAGGTGCGCGACGATGCGCTGAGCAAGGCGCGCTTCGAGTTCCGCTGGCGCGACCAGTTCAACCTGTCGCTCGATCCCGACACCGCAGAGCAGTACCACGACCAGACGCTTCCGGCCGAGGGCGCGAAGTCTGCGCACTTCTGCTCGATGTGCGGGCCGAAGTTCTGCTCGATGAAGATCAGCCAGGAAGTGCGCGAATTCGCCGCCAAGCAGAACCAGCCGATCGAGACTTTCGTTGCGGCTGACGAAGCCGAGGCGGAAGCCGGCATGAAGGCAATGAGCGCCAAGTACGACGAAATGGGGCGAGAGCTCTATATCGGCGCGGGTGGGCGCGAGCACGATTGAACTTGAAGACACAGAACCGGCTTGCTTCATCGCCGATGTGGCAAGCCGGATCTGACATTTAATGCGAAAGCCGCTCAGGCGGGCTGGCGCAGCAAGCCTTGCAACAATATCCTGAGCTGTGCTGGCGTCTGGTTGCTCATGACCTCGAGATAACCAATGCCAGCCCGCCGAAGTGCTTCCTTCTTCACAGCGTCTCGCGCTGCGGTTTCAGCACTTAGGTGATGACCGCTGCCCTGAAATTCCACGGCATGGACAGGGCGGCAGCTGTCGTCGACGATGAGCAGATCGACGCGCTTGGAATTGATGGCCCAATAGGCATCCTTGTCATCGCTCAGCAGGATTTCGCCGAGCGATACCTGCCCCATGGCGCGCCAGGTGGGTTTCTCCTCGCTCAAGGTCTTGTCGAGCACAGCCAACAAGCGCCTTTCCGACTGGTTCAGGAGCGGCCTGCTCTTGAAATCGGCTTCCATGACACGGCGGAGCTGATCTGCGGCAACTTCGGTCTGGGTTTTGCTCTTGAGAGCCGGCGCCTCATGCAGGCGCGTGTTATTTCTGGTCCTCGCTGAATTCCGACCGCGCCAGAAAGCCCGACGCTCGGCGCGCTTGAGACCCTCGGCAAAGCGCTCGACCGCAATGCCAATGGCGGCGCCGATCGCGAGGAGAAGGGCAAGAAGGTGCGGCTTGTCTATCAGACTGATGATTTCGGATGGCATGGCAAAGCGATAAGACAAGGACAGTAATCGGATTCTTAATGCAGGCGGGGGAACTGCAGTCTTCACAAACCATTAGCTAGGCAACTGGGCGCCAGTTCCGTGTGCCCTCGGGAAGCGATGGAGAAGGCCATGTTCAAGGCCCCAATCATGCTCGCGGCGGTTGCTGCGACAACTTTGACGGCAGCATGCACCAGCAATGGATATTATGACCGTCCTGGCTATGCCGATGGCTATTATGACCAAGGCTACTACGAGCAGTATGGCCGATACGATTACAACAACCCCGATCCCCGCTACGGCGGGTACTACGCCGACCGCTATTACCGGGACAATGCGCGTTATCGCGAGCGCCAGCTTTCCTACGATGATCGTGTCTATCGCGGGCGGGACGGGCGCTATTACTGCCGCAGGTCCGATGGTTCGACCGGCCTGATCGTCGGCGGCCTTGGTGGCGCGGCGGCAGGAGCGATCATTGCCGAAGGCGACAGCAAGCCGCTGGGCGCGATCATCGGCGCGATCGGTGGCGCGGCGATCGGTGCGGCGATCGACAGCCGCAACCGGAGTGACAACCGAAGCAACGTGCGCTGCCGCTGAGGAATTGATGAACGGTGGGCTCCAAGGGGAGCCCACCAGTCCTTCAGGTGTTCTTTATGTTATCCAGCCCCGCAAGCACGCCGGGTTTTTGCGACGGGTTCGAAGCGTTGAGCTTCTTGGGCTTTTCGGCTTTGGGTTTGCGAACCTCGCGGTTCGACTTTTTCTGGCTCTTCGCCATTATCGTTCTCCATTCGGGCTGTAGCCCGGAGTCCTCGCTAGGCGCTTCGACCGGCAATAGCGACCTTTAACGGGTGAGCCTCGCCAATGCTTCATCCAGCGCGGAGAGAAAGCGGGAGCGATCCGTTTTGGAGAACGGCGCAGGGCCGCCAATCACGTCGCCTCCGGCGCGCAGGTCAGCCATGATCGCGCGAGTGGCGATCTGGCTGCCGATGGAACTGGTGGTGAAGGGTTTGCCCGCTGGAGAAAGCACTGTCGCGCCTGCCTTGAGGCAGCGGTCGGCCAGGAGGATGTCGGCGGTGACTACCACGGATTTCGGACCGGCGTGCAGCGCAATCCAATCGTCTGCGGCATCGAAGCCATCACTGACGACGACACGGCGGACGAGCGGATGCACGGGTACGCGGAAATGGGAATTGCTGACCACGACGACGGCTACGTTGCGGCGAAAGGCGACCTTGTAGATCTCTTCCTTGACCGGGCAGGCATCGCCATCGACCAGAATGCGCACGATTTCGGGGGTGGTCTCAGGCATAGGCCGGCTCTAGCTGCAGGCAGGGATCTTGACCACCGTCCGAATACGTTCGCCAAACGATGGCAGGCCTGCTACTGCGCTTTCGCTGACGTCGAATTTTGCGACGGACTTCGGTATTGACTACCACGCATGTGCTTCGGCACTGGCGAGGCCTTCGACGACGATTTCCTTTCAATTGACGAACCACGCACGGCCCGGCGGCACTTCCGTTTCCGGGCAACCCTCGTTCTTGAAAGGAACATCCCATGCCAGTAGGCACCGTAAAATTCTTCAACACCGAAAAGGGCTACGGCTTCATTCAGCCTGACAACGGCGGCGCTGACAGCTTCGTGCACATCTCGGCCGTCCAGGCTGCCGGCATGGCCAGCCTCGATAAGGACCAGCGCGTCAGCTACGAAGTCGAGACCGGCCGCAATGGCAAGGCTTCGGCTGTGAACCTCGTTTCGGCCTGACCGAAGCCAACTTCGGCATCGTCACGCACCGGGGCTTTGCAAACAGCGTGAGCCCTGCCATCGCAACGCGATGAGCAACCCTGCCGATGCCGAACTGCAAGTCCGCCTCCGCCGCGCCGCGTTCAACCGCGCGCTGGCGGAGGGGGACCTTGCCGCGATCGCGCCAATCCTCTCGCCCGATGTGGTGCTGATTACCGGCAGCGACAGTGCAGCCATTTCCGGGCGAAAGGCTCAACTGGCGGCCTGGAAGCGCGAGTTCGCATATTCCCCCCGAGCCGTCTACGTGCGCAATACCGAGAGCGTGATTGCGTCGGCAGTAGAGCCGATCGCCATGGAGCATGGGCGCTGGAGCGGAACCGTTCGGGAGTCCGGCGAAGTTATGGCTGCCGGGACTTATGCCGCCAAGTGGCGGAAATCTGGCGAAGCCTGGGTCCTGATCGCCGAGATCTTCGTGACGCTCAGCTGATACCCGGTAAAGTCCTGATGTGGCGATTTGCCGGATACTTACCAACTTGGCCAGAAATTCGGGCCATGCTGATACGGCCCGCCACGTCTCAAACTCTCACCCAGTGCTGGTACACGCGCCAGCATCAGCCAGGGGCCGGTCGCAAACGGGATGGCGAGGGCGTATGGTCCGCACTGTGCCGTCATTGCGAGAGGCCAATACGCTCCGTTGCTGGGAAATCGTGGACGCTGGCAGATGGCGTCGACCTGGATGCGCTGGCAACACAATCCCCCATCCGCTTTGTCTGCGTAACGAGCGTTGACGACGGCATGGTCATTGCACGTTATCCGCTCGATCGCGATGCCGACGATGCGTCGATTGCAGATAGGCTTGCCGAGATCGTTTCGCGGCATGGAGCGGCCGAGCCCGGATCGGGGCTGGACGTCCGGCTTATGGGTGGGATGCGAGCGTAAGCTCTACAGGGTCATCTCGCATTTCCGCGTCAGCCTGAATTGGCTGCTGTACGTCTTCGTCTTCCACGATCTGAGGATCGGGCGCGTACTCATCCACCGGGTATTCTGCATCGGCGAGGTCAGCCGGGACGTCCACTGGCTCTTCCCAAGGCTGTTCCCAAGAGGCGACGCGCATGGGCCGATGGAAGATCGGAGCCTGCGCGATCGGATAACTCTCGTAGGTCACGGCCGTGATTTCAGGATAGGCATCCTGCCTCGCTGCGGGGTACGATCGCTCGGGCTCTGGCATGTGAGTCGGGATCGTGCTGGTGGCAGCGAGGCCCAGTCCGACGCCAATGGCTATCATGACGGTGGCAAAACGATCGAACAACACAAACTCGGCTCCTGCATCCCTCCCTGAGGGAAGGAATGCCGGAGCGTGGCCGAGGTTCCGCCCTGACTTTGGCGCGGAGCGTCAGTTGCCGGTAGCCTTGCCCACCTTATCGGCGGAGTCTTCCCAGCTGCTTGCCGAAGTCTCGACCGTTCCGCGCACCTTTGCGACCGTGCCGGTGCTGTCTGCCTGCTCGACATAGTCGGCAGCGGAACCGACCGCCTTGCCGATGATCGAGCCTTCCGAGCCCGCGTCTGCCTGTGCGGCGACCGGCTTTGCATTCCACGGATCGGCCGGCTTTTGCTTTTCGGCTTGCCCCAGTGCCAGGAAGCCAATGATACCGACCACGCAAATGGCGGGCAGCGGGCGGCGCACAATGGCGCGAGCAATGGCAAACATCTGTTCCTCCCCTTCGGTCTACAGATGATGCTACGCAGAAATACTTATCATTGGGTTATATTCAGCAGAAAGGGCGCCTCCGGAGGGAAGCGCCCTTTGCTGGGATCAGCGGTGCAGCACGAAGCTGGCCTTGCTCACGGGTAAGGCGCTGCTTGCAAGCTGGCGACTTTGCGCCGAACTTCTGGGCAGTCCCGTGTTGCGGGGCAGTCAATCGTTGCTGGCAGCGGCCTTGCTGGAGATCTTCTTCACGTCCTTGACGTCGAAGGTGACCGGACGACCGTTGAAGCGGCCGGTGACGGTACGCTTGGTGACCTTCAGTTCGAAGGGAACCTTGCCGGCATAGGCCGAGCCCTTGAGAACCTTGACGTCGCCCTGCTGTTCGGCGGTGTAATCGTACTTCACGCCCTGGTAGGTGAACGAGCCGGTTTCCGGTTCGGCAGCGAACACGGGGGTGGCGACGAGGACGGCAGCAGCGGCAGCGAGGATAGTCTTGATCATGGCAATATCTCCTGGAAGATAAGGAAAGATTGCCTTCAGCACCCTTATCTTGTTGCGGTGCAGCATACTAATCGTGTGCAGTGCGGCAATTGTATTTGCCGTCCGGTCAGTTGCAGGATTTGCAACTATTCATAATTCCGTTATAAATCTGGATCTTGCTCGTGGTCGCCTGGTGCAAGGCTGCCCGTTCATACGTAAGCATGCATAACGATTCGTCGCGGGGTGCCATCGACTCGGCAGGGCCGCAGGAGGGGTGGCAACTTGCCGACCCGCGCCTTAGGCGGCGAGGGCAGATTCCACAGCGCCACGGTTGCCCTGTAAAAGGCCTTGGCAAGGCGCGAGGACGCAGGAAGAGTGGGCCTCTTTCAAGGCCGAGCAACGCTGCCAAGGCCTTTTACAGGGCAACCCCTGCGGGGCTGGACCAAAAACCGCCATTTCGGCGTCGGG
>JBEQCK010000125.1:0-11124 GCA_041639335.1 Novosphingobium sp. | reverse complement strand
GACGGGCTGTGGAAGGAGGGGGAACGCCACCAGGTGTGGATGAGCCATGGCGACAAGGTGACGCAATTCGCCCCGGGCTTTCGTATTGTTGCCGTGTCGGATGGCGCACCTTTCGCCGTCATCGCCAATGACGAGAAGAAGTATTACGGCACGCAGTTCCACCCCGAGGTGGTCCACACCCCCGACGGCGGCAAGCTGATCGCCAACTTCGTGCGCCACGTCTGCGGCTGCACCGGCGACTGGACCATGGCCGAGTTCCGCAAGACCAAGATCGCCGAAATCCGCGAGCAGGTCGGCGACAGCCGCGTGATCTGCGGGCTTTCCGGCGGCGTCGATTCGGCGGTTGCGGCCGTGCTGATCCACGAGGCCATCGGCGACCAGCTTACCTGCGTGTTCGTCGACCACGGGTTGATGCGCATGGGCGAGGCCGAGCAGGTCGTCAGCCTGTTCCGCAACCACTACAATATCCCGCTGGTCCACAAGGACGTCTCGGCCCTGTTCCTCGGCGGTCTTGCGGGGGTTACCGATCCGGAAGCCAAGCGCAAGTTCATCGGCAAGACCTTCATCGACGTGTTCGAAGCCGAGGCGAAGCAGGTCGGTGGTGCCGACTTCCTGGCGCAGGGCACGCTCTATCCGGACGTGATCGAATCGGTCTCGTTCACCGGCGGCCCCTCGGTCACGATCAAGAGCCACCACAACGTCGGCGGCCTGCCCGAGCGCATGAACATGAAGCTGGTCGAACCGCTTCGCGAACTGTTCAAGGACGAGGTCCGCGCGCTGGGCCGTGAACTGGGCCTGCCCGAGATCTTCGTTGGCCGTCACCCCTTCCCCGGCCCCGGCCTTGCCATCCGCATCCCGGGCGAAGTCACGCGCGAACGCTGCGACATCCTGCGCAAGGCCGACGCGATCTACCTCGAGGAAATCCGCAACGCCGGGCTCTATGACGCGATCTGGCAGGCGTTTGCCGTGCTGCTCCCGGTCAAGACCGTGGGCGTCATGGGCGATTTCCGCACCTACGACAGCGTCTGCGCCCTGCGCGCCGTCACCAGCACCGACGGCATGACCGCCGACATCTACCCCTTCGACGCCGGCTTCCTGTCCCGCGTGGCGACCCGCATCGTCAACGAGGTCAAGGGCATCAACCGCGTCGTCTACGACTACACCAGCAAGCCGCCCGGCACGATCGAGTGGGAGTGAGCATCCGCGCAGCCACTGCGGCGGACCGTGAAGCCACGGTCGCGCTGTGGGAGGCTGCCGGGCTGACGCGCCCGTGGAACGATCCGCGCGGCGATTTCGACCTTGCCCTGGCGACACCGACATCGACGATTCTGCTGGCTGAAACCGAGGCAGATGTTGGCGGCAGCGTCATGGTCGGCTTCGACGGTCATCGCGGCTGGGTCTATTACCTCGCCACCGCGCCGGACATCCGCGGGCAAGGCATTGGCCGCCGGCTGATGGTCGCAGCCGAGGACTGGCTCAAGACAATGAGCTGCCCCAAGATCCAGTTGATGGTTCGCGGTGACAATGCCACGGCGCGCGGGTTCTACAATGCGCTCGGCTATGAACTGCAGGACGTCGTGACCATCGGCAAGCGGTTCTAGCCCAGCTTGACCAACCCCCTTGGTCAAGGCATCTTTGAGCCATGACCATCCACGTCAACATCGGCAAGGCGAAGTCCAACCTCTCCAAGCTCATCGCGGCCTCTCTGCGCGGCGAGGAAGTGGTGATCGACCATGACGGCGTTCCGCAAGTCAGGCTGACGCCGGTGACAAAGCCCGAAGGGATCAATCGCGCAGAGCGCCGCCGCAGGATCGACGAGATTCTCGCCCGCGCCGACGCTTTGCCGCGCAAGGATAGCCCTTGGGAACTGGAGTGGGACGAGAACGGCCTGCCAATATGATCGCAGTCGATACGTCGGCACTAGTCGCCATTCTGCTTGGTGAGCCAGAGCGCGACGCGTTCCAGAACGTCCTCGATCAAGCTTCGAGCGTGATCATGAGTGCCGGGACACTGGTAGAAGCACGTATCGTCGTCAGAGGCAGAGCGGGCGATGCGATGGTCGATCTTCTGCACGCCCTGATCGAGCACGCCGAGATTCGCGTAGAACCGGTCACTGAAAGTGACGCAGCAATCGCCCACGAGGCCTTCCTCACATACGGCAAGGGCAATGGTCACCCGGCGCAGCTGAACTTCGGCGACTTGTTCAGCTATGCTCTGGCCAAGGCTCGCAACGTGCCGCTGTTGTTCAAGGGCCGGGATTTCGCAATGACGGACGTGCTGGCCGCCCACTGACAGCGGACGACCTGCCACCCTTCCCGCAAATGCCCCATTAACCGCTTACGCATCTGGCACGCCCGCGATAAGGGTGGGGCATGATGCTTCCCCGGATTGCCAACCAGCGCGCCATCATTGACCGTCGCCAGCTTGCCGATGCCATCGCGGCGGCGTTTGCCGAGAAGGGCGAGAAATCGCGGCAAACAGTGGTGGAGTTGCTGCGCACCGCGCTGGAAGACGGCCGCGCCGAGATCGCGCGCCGGCTGGAGGCCAAGCCTTCGTCGGGCACCGAGAGCGCGCAGGCGCAGGCGTTCCTTGTCGATCAGCTGGTCCGGATCATTTACGACCACGTCGTCGGGCGCATCTATCGTGCCAGCAATCGCTCTATGGGCGAGCGCATCGCGGTGATCGCGGTGGGCGGCTATGGGCGCGGCGAGATGGCGCCGCATTCGGACGTCGACATTGCCTTCGTCACCCCGATCAAGCCGACATCGTGGTGCGAGCAGGTGATCGAGGCGCTGCTCTATTTCCTGTGGGACCTTGGCCTCAAGGTCGGCCATTCCAGCCGCTCGCTCGACGAGGTCGTGCGCATGGCCAAGAGCGACCTGACCATCCGCACCGCGCTGCTCGAAGGGCGCTATGTCTGGGGCGATCGCGACCTGTTCGACAGCGCCTCGGCGCGGTTCTGGGCGGAAGTCGTCAACGGCACCGAAAAGCAGTTCGTCGCCGAGAAGCTGCAGGAGCGGAACGACCGGCACAAGCGGCTGGGCGACAGCCGCTACGTCGTCGAACCCAACGTCAAGGAGGGCAAGGGCGGCCTGCGCGACCTGCACACGCTCTACTGGATCGGCAAGTACATCCACAAGGTGCGCGACGCCTCGGAACTGGTCGACGTGGGCTTGCTGACGGCCGAGGAATACCGCGCCTTCCGCCGCGCCGAGAACTTCTTCTGGGCGGTGCGCTGCCATCTCCACACCATCACCAGGCGCGCGGAAGACCGGCTGACCTTCGACCTGCAGCGCGAAGTCGCCACGCGCATGAACTTCGCCGATCGCCCTGGCAAGAGCGCGGTCGAGCGTTTCATGCAGTACTTCTTCCTGCAGGCCAAGCAGGTCGGCTCGTTGACAGGGGTGTTCCTTGCGCAGCTTGACGGGCAGTTTGCCAAGGAGAAGCGCGGGTTCCTTGCCGCCTTACGCAGCCGACGAAAGAAGAAGGTCGGGCCGTTCGTGATCGATGCAGGCAAGCTTGCCGCGCCATCGGACACCACCTTTCAGGAAGACCCCGTCCGCCTGCTTGAACTCTTCTCGTGTGCGGCGGCCGAACAGGTCGAGATTCACCCCGAGACGATGCGCATTGCCAGGCGCGACTCCGGGCTGATCGACGCGGCCCTGCGCAAGGACCCGCGCGCCAATGCGCTGTTCATGGACACGCTGACCAGCCGCAACGATCCTGAGACGGTGCTGCGCTGGATGAACGAGGCCGGTGTGTTCGGCCGCTTCGTGCCCGATTTCGGCCGCGTCGTCGCGCAGATGCAGTTCGACATGTATCACCACTACACGGTGGACGAACATACCATCCGCGCGATCGGCCTGCTGGGGCGCATCGAGAAGGGCGAGGTGAAGGAAGATCACCCGCTGGCCAGCGAAGTGGTGAGCAAGGTCGCCTCGCGCCGCGTGCTCTATGTCGCGACGCTGCTGCACGATATCGCCAAGGGCCGGCAGGGTGACCATTCGGTACTGGGCGCGGAAGTGGCGATGAAGCTGTGTCCGCGCCTTGGCCTGTCCGCTGCCGAGACGGAGGCCGTGGCGTGGCTGGTGCGCTGGCACCTGCTGATGAGCGCCACCGCGTTCAAGCGCGATCTCGCCGACTACAAGACCATCGCCGATTTCGTGAACACCGTGCAGAGCCAGGAGCGATTGCGCCTGCTGCTGATCCTGACCGTGGTCGACATTCGCGCCGTGGGGCCGGGCGTGTGGAACTCGTGGAAGCGGCAGTTGCTGGGCGACCTGTTCGTCTCGGCCGAGGAAATGCTGCGCCTTGGCCACAAGACCCATGGCCGCGCCGAACGCATTGCCGCCAAGAAGAAGGCCGTCGCCACGATCCTGCGCGAGCGTGACGCGCTGATCGGTACGGTCGGCAAGCAATTGGGCGATGCCTACTGGATTGCCGAACCCGAGGACATCATCGCGCTCAACCTCCAGCAGATGGACACTGCGCTGGGGGAGCCGCTTTCGGTGGAGGCGCATTGGTATCCGGCGCGCGGAGCGACGCTGGTCACCGTGCTGGCGGCGGACCACCCGGGCCTGTTCTATCGCATTGCCGGGGGCATCCACCTGGCCGGCGGCAACATCATCGACGCGCGCATCCACACCGCCCGCAACGGCACGGCGGTCGACAACTTCCTGGTGCAGGACCCGCTTGGCCGTCCGCTCAACGAGGCGAGCCAGATCGCCCGCCTCAAGAACGCGATTGCCGATGCCCTGGCCAACCGGGTGAAGCTGGTGCCGCAACTGGCGGCGCGTCCGTTGGCGCGCCCGCGCGCCGATGCGTTCGACGTGCGCCCGATCGTGATCTTCGACAACAAGGCTTCGAACCGCTTCACCGTGATCGAGGTAGGCGCACGCGATCGTCCTGCCCTGCTCAACCAGCTTGCCCGCGCGCTGTTCGAGGCGCGGCTGGTGGTCCATTCGGCGCACATCGCCACTTATGGCGAGCGCGCGGTGGACACGTTCTACGTCACCGACGTGCTCGGCGAGAAGATCGACAGCGAGAGCCGCATGAAGACCGTCGAGAAGCGCCTGCTCGAAGCGGCGGAGGACCGGAAGGTTAAGGCGGCGGCGTGAGGCGATGACCGCACTCGCAATCGCCAAGCCGCGTCCCTATGTCATCAGGGATGAGTGAAGCCGAATATCTTTCCGGACGCCTGCTGCTGGCCATGCCCGGCATGGGCGATGCCCGATTCGATCATGCCGTGGTGGCGATGTGCGTGCACGACGAGCACGGCGCGCTGGGCATCGGCATCGGCCATGTGCGCGACGGGATCACGTTGCACGGGCTGCTCGAGGACATCGGCATCGATCCCGGCGTTGCGCCGGATGTGCCCATCCTCAACGGTGGTCCGGTAGAAACGGCGCGCGGCTTCGTGCTGCATTCGAACGACTGGGGCGGCGAGGGCAGCGTGACGGTCAATTCGCTGTGCGACCTGTCCGCATCGATGGACGTGCTGCGCGCTATTGCCGAAGGGCGCGGGCCGAGCCGCTATCTTGTGGCCTTGGGGTATGCCGGATGGGGGGCAGGGCAGCTGGAAGGCGAGATGCGGCATCATGGCTGGTATGCGGCGCAGGGACGGCCGGAGATCCTGTTCGAAACGCCGACCGGGCGGCGCTGGCAGCAGGCGTGGAAGCGCGAGGGCATCGATCCTTCGCACCTTGTCGCGCAGACCGGCAGGGCCTGAGCGTTGGAGTCACAAAGAGAGCCGCCCCATCGCTGGAGCGGCTCTTTGCTTATGGGGTGAGACTCTGATCAGCGAACGCGAATGGGCACGTATTGTGCTGGCGCGCCGCGGCGCTGGATGCGCAGGAGCACGGCTTCGCGGCCTTCGGTCTTTGCCTGGCGGACGATGCGTTCGAGATCCGCAATCGAGGCTACGTTGACGTAGTTTGCCGAGAGCACGATGTCGCCACGCTGCAGGCCCTTGGCGCCGGCGTCGGACGAAGCATCGACGGCGGTGATCACCACACCCTTGGCATCTTCACCGGCGCCAAGCTGACGCGCGATCTGCGGGGTGAGCGGGATGGCTGCGAGGCCGAGCGAGGACTGCAGGACGCTTCCGCCCTGCTGTTGCTGCTTGCCGCCGAAGCCGCCATCTTCCTGCGCGTCGGGATCGAAGCTCTGCTGGGCGAGCTCTTCCTCGGTCGGGCGCTTGCCGACCACGGTCTGGATCGTGAGGCGCTGGCCGTTGCGGAGCAGCTCGATCGGAATGCGCTTGCCCGGCGTGGTGTTGGCAACGATGAACGACAGGGTCTGGTCAGGCGTGACGTCCTTGCCATCGACCTTCACCACCACGTCACCAGCCTGCATGCCGGCCTTGGCGGCGGCCTGTCCCGGCTCGACCGCCTGGATGAATTCGCCGCGGTTCTTCGGGAGCCCAAGCGAAGCGGCGAGGTCTTCCGACAGCGGCTGGATGCGTACGCCGAGGTAGCCGCGGTCGATCGCCTGGCCGGCGCGCAGCTTGTCGACGATCGGGGCGGCTATCTCTGCCGGAATGGCAAAGCCGATGCCGACCGAACCGCCGGTGGGCGAGAAGATCGCGTTGTTGATGCCGATCACGTTACCGGCCATGTCGAACATCGGACCGCCCGAGTTGCCCCGGTTGATCGAGGCGTCGGTCTGCAGGTAGCGGTCATAGGCCGAGCCCGAACCGGTGTTGCGATAGACCGCCGAGATGATGCCTTGCGTGACCGTGCCGCCGAGGCCGAAGGGATTGCCGATGGCGATCACCCAGTCCCCCACGCGCGCCTTGCGCGAATCGCCGAACTTCACGAACGGGAAGGGGGTGGGGCGGCTGATCTTGAGGACGGCGAGGTCCGACGCCGCGTCCTTGCCGATCAGCTTGGCCGGGTATTCGGTGCCGTCGGGCGTGGTCACGGTGATCGATTCGACCTCGCCCTGCCCGTCGGCGGTGATGACGTGGTTGTTGGTGACCACATAGCCATCGGCCGAGATGATGAAGCCCGAACCCAGCGACTGCGCTTCGCGCGTCTGCGGGCCGCTGCCCTGACCGCCACCGAACAGATCGCCGAAGGGCGTGCCGGCAAACGGGTTGTTGTTCTGCACCTTCACCCGCTGGCGGGTGGAGATGTTGACCACCGCCGGCTGCAGCTGCTGCGTGAGGTCGGCAAAGCTTGACGGAGCGCCGGCGCGGGGGACGACGCTGCGCATTTCCGACTGGTCGTTCTGCGCAACCTGCGCGCCTGCCGGGAAGCCTGTCACCAGGGTCAGTGCGCTGCCTGCAAGCAGCAGCGCCGAAGTCACACCATAAGCGTATCGCACGTGGCCTGGTCCTCTTTGTCTATCTTGCGCCGGGGGCGGCGCGGCTGACTTGTGCCAAAGCCGATTCACGCGCCCTGCGATGAACGGACTTTGAATGACGATGTTCCGTACCGTTCAGCTTTAGGGGTTACTTGCCCTTGAACTGCTTGAGGTACTCGTTGTCGGGCGAAAGCACGATCGAGGTGCTCGATCCCTTCTGCGCAAAGGTTGCGTCATAGCTCTGCATTGCACGGTAGAAATCGTAGAAGGCGGGGTCCTTGTTGAAGGCGTCGGCATAGGTCTTGGCAGCGGTTGCCTCGGCGGTAGCGCGAATGATCTGCGCCTGCTTCTGGCCTTGCGCACGGATCGTGGCGGCCTCCTGCTGGCGGGCGGTGGCCATACGGGTAAAGGCTGATTCGAGTGGCGTGCCTTCGGGAAGGTCTGCCCGCTTGATCCGCACATCGATCACCTGCGCGCCATATTCACGCGCCTCGCGGTCGAGCCCCTCGCGGATCTGTTCCATCGCACGGCCACGGTCTGCCGTCAGCAGCGAGCCGAACGTGCGCTTGCCGAGTTCCTGACGCAGCGCCGAGTTGAGGATCGGCTGGAGCTGTTCGGCGACCCGCTCGGTCGTCCCGGCCGTCTGCACCATGCGCACCGGATCGATGATCCGGAAGCGGGCGAAAGCGTCGACTTCAAGGCGGCGCTGGTCGGCCGAAAGGACCTGCTGGCGCTCCATGTCGAGATCGAGGATCCGCTTGTCGACATTGACCACCTTTTCCATGAACGGAATACGCAGGACAATGCCGGCACCGGTTTCACCGAAATCGGCCTTGGGCTGGAACTTGTTCACGACACGGTTGGGCTGGCCGAGGCGGATGATCACCGCCTGGGTCTTTTCATCGACCACGGTCAGGCAGCTGGCGGCGGCGAGCAGGGCCACGCCCGCGGCAATGACCACGGCCTTGCGTTCGGCCCAGAAAGTCTGGATCGCGCTCATCTTACTGGCCCCCTTCCTGCGGCTTCTGCGTGCGCTTCATTTCCGGCAGCGGCAGGTAGGCCTGGGTGTTGGGCGATTCGAGGATCACCTTGTCGGTCTGGCTGAGCACGCGTTCCATGGTTTCATAGTACATGCGGCGGCGGGTCACTTCCGGGGCGAGCTTGTACTGCTCGTAGACCTTGTCGAATGCGGTCGCTTCACCACCGGCGCGGGCGGTGAGCTGCTGCGCCCAGGCCTGGGCCCGGTTGATCTCGCTCTGCGCGTCCTGCTGGGCGGCGAGGACTTCCTTGAAGGCATCGACGACCTTGGCCGGAGGATCGGTTTTCTTGATGTCGACGCCCTGAATGACGACGCCCGAGCGATAGGCATCGAGCACGCGCTGCATGCGTTCGCGCACGTTCTGTTCGATCTGGGCGCGGCCCGAGCCCATCACGTCGTTGAGGTTCACCTCGGCGATCGACTGGCGCATCGCGGCTTCGGCCACTTCACGCACGGTCTGGTCAGGGTCGGCGAGCTGGAACATGTAGAGCTTGAGGTCCTTGATGTTCCAGCGGACGAGGTAGGTCAGGTCGACCAGGTTCTGGTCGGCGGTGAGCATCAGCTTCTCGCCATCGCCCTCGGGGATCGATTCGCGGCGGATCGAGGTCACGTCCTCGACCTTGACCGTCTGGATCGGCCAGGGGAGCGTGACAGCGGTGCCGCTGTCCAAGGTGCGCGAATAGGAGCCGAAGGTGGTGACCACGCCCTTTTCCTGCGGGGCGATGAGGTGGACCATCGAGGTGCCGAGCCATGCCAGCAGGACAAGGCCGATGGCGACCGGCGCCCACGACTTGCCATCGGGACGCTGCGGCAGGCGCGGAATGTTCGGGCCTCTGCCGCCGCCGCCATTTCCGCCGCCCTTGCGGTTGCGGAAGATGTCTTCGATGTTCGGGCCACGCCGTCCACTGTCCTTGGGGCCATCGCCGGATTGCGGCGGGAGCCACGGATTGCGAGGGCCTTCTGCGCCCGGTGCCGCTGGCGGTGGTGTGGTGTCAGGAGCGTCACCCGCAGAGCCAGCGCCCGACGTCGGCCCATCGCTGCCGCCGCCCGAACCCCAGGGGCTTTTCTTGCCTGTCATGAAAAGGCCCGTCTCCCGGCCAAAGCGTGCGATCATTCCGCCCAAGTCTGTCATCCCTTGGTTATAGGAACCCTTGATGCGAAAAACAGTGTCCATTCCCGAAAATTCATCTGCTAGTGCGCGTGAAACGGCTCCGGGTTGGAGCGGAACACGGGAAATGGCGTGAGCATCGACGAACAGGCACTGCGCAATGCGCTTGGTGAAGTGGCAGGGGACCGCCTTCAGACGGTGAAAGTGGCGGGCGATACGGCAACCGTCATGCTCGAAGTCGGCGGGCTGGAGCGGCTCGATCGCGACAAGCTGGAAATGGCCGTGCGCGATGCGGCGCGGAAGGCCGGAGCTGCCGACCTGCGGCTGGGCATGACCGCCGAGCGCAAGTCGCGCGTGATCATCGCGGTGGGATCGGGCAAGGGCGGCGTCGGCAAGTCGACGCTCTCGGCCAATCTGGCGGTCGCCATGCACCGGCTGGGCCGCAAGGTCGGGCTGGTCGATGCCGACATCTATGGCCCGTCGCAGCCGCGCCTGCTGCTGACCGAAGGGCGCAAGCCCGAGGCCGAGGACAACAAGATTCATCCGATCCCCTCGCCCTATGGGGTGCCGATGCTGTCGATGGGGCATCTGGTGCAGCCGGGTCAGGCAATCGCGTGGCGGGGCCCGATGGCCGGCAATGCGCTGGGCCAGCTGATCGATGCGCACTGGGGTGATACGGAGATCATCGTCGTCGACCTGCCGCCGGGCACTGGCGACGTGCAGCTGACCATGCTTTCAAAGCACAAGCCGGCGGGCGCGGTGATCGTCTCCACCCCGCAGGATCTGGCGCTGATGGATGCCACCCGCGCGATCGGCCTGTTCGAGCAGGGCAAGGTGCCGGTGATCGGCATGGTCGAGAACATGGCCGGATACATCTGCCCGCATTGCGGCGAAGAGAGCGATCCATTCGGCGTGGGCGGCGCCGAGGCGGCCGCGAAGACGATGGGCCTGCCGTTCCTTGGCCGCGTGCCGCTGGACATGGCGATCCGGCGCGAAAGCGATGCGGGCAACCCGCCTGCAGCAGGCGACAGCCCGCAGGCCGAGGCGTTCCTGTCGATCGCGCGCTCGGTGCTTGCCTGGCTCGACGGGAAGCGCTGAACCCATGCGCCTGACGCGGCGAGGGATGCTGGTGGGAGCGGGGGTGGGCGGCGCGCTGCTCATCGCTTTCCCGCTGATCCCGCGCCGCCATCCGGTGCCGCTCGCGGCGGGCAAGGGCGAGCATGTCGTCGATGCTTTCCTCAAGGTGGGCCGCGTCAAAGGCGGGAAGGACTGCATCCTTACGGTGGCCGTCCCGTTCTGCGAAATGGGGCAGGGGATCACCACGCTGGTCGCGCAGATCGTGGCGGACGAGGCCGGGGCGGACTGGCGCAAGGTGGCGGTCGAGGCCGCGCCGATCAGCCCGGCCTATGCCGATCCGGTCCTTTCGGCCAAGTGGGCCCCGCTTTGGATGCCGGCGTTCGCCTCGCTGGGGGAGGACGCCGACGGGATGCTGGCGCGGCTTCACGCCGAACGCGGCCCCCTTATGGTGACGGCGGATGGAACGGCGCTGGCGGCCTTCGAGACGCCTTTGCGCGAGGCCGGTGCGGCGCTGCGGGCGATGATGGCGCAAGCGGCGGCGGACCAGTGGGGCGTGGGCTGGGAGGAGTGCGAGACGAAGGACAGCTTCGTCACC
>JBEQCK010000124.1:0-11218 GCA_041639335.1 Novosphingobium sp. | reverse complement strand
CCACGGGCACCCCAGGCGGCGTCGGCGACAAACGCAACCCACCCCTCTACATGAAACCCGGCGACATCGCCGAAATCTCCATCGGCAAAATCGGTAAACTCTCCAACCCCGTGATCGACGAAGCTTGAGCAGCGCGCGACAGGTGAAGGCCATGGACTTTCTCCCCATTCTCAAACGCGAGAGACGGGTCAGCACGGCGATCAATGTCGTGCTGAGCGCCGCATTCTTCCTGCTGGTCTTCGGCACCCGCAGCCGCGAATTGAGCATGGCCGCACCAGACAACTTCGCGCTTGATTTCCTGGCGCAGGCTGCGGCCATCTCGGTCATGGCCGCGCTCGTGCCAGCGCTGCTGGTGCGCAAGGCCTTGCGCAAGGACGGCGCCCAGACCTTGCCGGGGAATGGCGCGATCATCGGGCAGGCAGCGCAGATGTTGCTGGGCGGGCTGGTGATCGCAGGTCTGTTGGCTGCACTGTGCCTGCTGGGCCCGGTCACCAGCCTGAGCTGGACGGCCGCCTTGGCCATCAAGCTCGTGTTCGGCGGACTGCTGGGCTTTGCTGTTACCCATCTGTCGCTCAGGCGCCTTTTTGCGTCGCGGCCCGTTTGACATCCGCAGTCCCGCTTGACCTGTCACATAACAGCCAATTCATCCCTGCAACATCCTCCCACGACTACCAGCTGAATCCAGTCCATTGACGTGACACGCGAGTACGTCGGAACCCGACCGCAAGGGATTGCCCTTTAATGCGACTGGAAAAGCGCCTCGGGTTCATGGATAACGGCACACCTTGGCAGCCTCCGCACAGACAGAGGCCAAGAGGGATGCTCTACGTTCATGGAAGTGGCGACTCTTCCGGCATTGGCATTGGACAACCCGCAGCTTGCCCGGGCGCGCGAGCTGTTCAGACGCGTGATCAACGAGCACGGCGATCTGTCGTCGACGTCGTCGATGATCGCGGACAGGGTTGAGCAACGGATATGCAATTCCGGCCCCCTCGTGCGTCCGATAACGGAGGCCATGATTGCTTCGCAGTTTGGCGTTGGGCGGAGGATCGTGCGCCAGACCAGTCGCATACTGCGCCAGCGTGGCATATTGATGCCACGCCGTGGCGGCAACGGTCTGGGCGGACTGTGGACGCTGCCGCCGGATATCTTCGGCACCGTGTCATGCATCCATGCCGAACTAGACCTGGGATCGGGCGCCAGCAGGCAGGCTTTCGACGAGGCAGCACAATGGCTGCTGCCGAGCCTCGATGATCGACATGATCCACTTGCGGAATTCATCCGCCTGCTCCTGACTGCACCGGACACGCCTCGCCTCCAACATGGGCCGGGCCACCGGCCGCAGAACCTCGCCGATTGGCTGGCAGGCCGGTTGCTGGACGAACTTGCGCTCTCGCACGACGGCAAAGGTGCGCTCGGCCCCCTGGCCGACATCGCCAGCGATTACGGGGTCAGCCTGGAAGTGGCTGTCGAAGCGACGCGAATCCTGTCGGATGCCCAGAAGGTCGAGGTTCGCCGCGGCAGAGCGGGCGGCGTCTATGCTTCGAATACGGGACCCGGCCGGGGATTGCACGTTACCAATGCCTATCTTTCGGCCAGCAGCGTCTCCACCGATGACTGTCGCGAAGTGCTCGACCGGATCAACACCGGAATGATCGAGATCGCGCGGCAGCGACGTACCGCCGAGGGGCTCGACCGGATCAGGCATTCGTTCAGCCTGATGCAGAATGCACCCGACGGCACCAATCTTGGCCAAGCCTGGTATGGCTTCATTCGCGACATTGCCGATATGGCCTCAAACCCGGTCATGCACTTTCTGGCGCGCTCGATGGCGTCTTCCATTCTCATGCGCCGCACCCGCAGTGCCGAACTGCCGGACGCGGCCGCACGCGAATTGCTTGCGGCAAGCTCGCAGATCCTCAAGCATCTCGATGATGCAAAAGCGGCCCCTGTAGTCGCGGCGCAATCGCGCTGCCAGAAGGCGCTGGAGAACTATTGGTAAGCCCCCTGTCGCGCCCGGGATACCGCATCTCGCCACCCGCCAAGCAAGCGTTCCCGTTCGCAAGGCTCCAGCCCAGGCTCGAAATCCGCACCATGCGCGGAAGTGGGCGTCTGCGCCAGCGACTGCCAGATGCCCGCGGATGTACCGGCGAGGAAAGCCGCGCCCAATGCCGTCGCTTCAACGTTCGCCGGTCGCGAAACCGGGGTTGCCAGAATGTCGGCCAGGAACTGGCAGAGCCAATCGTTCTGCGCCATCCCGCCATCGACCCTGAGCAGAGCGGCACCGATGCCGCTGTCCGCGCGCATCGTGGCAACCAGTTCGTCGCTCTGGTAGGCAACCGCCTCGAGCAGGGCACGTGCGACATGCGCGGCACTGGTGCCCAGGGTCATGCCGCAGAGCAAGGCGCGGGCGTTGGAGTCCCAGTGCGGCGTACCAAGGCCCGAAAAGGCCGGCACCAGATAGACACCGCCGTTGTCGGGAAGGCTGCGCGCCAGGGCTTCGGTCTCCTGAGCCGTGCCGATGATGCCAAGCCGGTCGCGCAGCCACTGCACGCCCGCGCCGGCCACGAAGATCGAACCTTCAAGGGCGTAGCAGGTGCGTCCTGCAGCGCGATAGGCCACGGTGCTGAGCAAGCGGTGCCGTGATCGACTGATCGTCTCGCCCGTATGCATCAGGCCGAAGGCGCCGGTGCCGTAGGTGATCTTGATGCAGCCCGGTGACAGGCAATGCTGACCGATCAGCGCAGCCTGCTGATCGCCCGCCATGCCGCTGACAGGGATAGCCCTGCCCAGAACCGCTGCCGATGCCACGCCGAACAGCGCGTCGTTGTCGCGCACCTCCGGCAGCATGGCCCGGGGCACGCCGAACAGCCGGCACAGGTCTTCGGACCAGTCCATGCGCGCAATGTCGAACAGCAGCGTGCGGGCAGCATTGGTGGGATCGGTGGCGTGGACCTGCCCTTCCGTCAGCTTCCACAACAGGAAGCAGTCGATCGTTCCGAAGGCTATCGAGCCTTCTTCCGCCCTTTGCCGGAGACCCGGCACGGCATCGAGCAACCAGGCGAGCTTGCTGGCCGAAAAGTAGGAATCGAGCACGAGGCCGCTGATTTCCGAAACCTGTTGTTCAGCGCCCTCTTTCGCAAGCCTGTCGCAAAGTTCTGCCCCGCGGCGGTCCTGCCAGACGATTGCCGGATGCACGGCCTTGCCAGTGAACCGGTCCCATACCACGAAGGTTTCCCTCTGGTTGGCAATGCCGATCGTCGCAACCTCATGGCCGCCAGCTTCCGCCTCGGCCAGTGCCTGGCGTGCCGTCGCCACGACATCGCGCCAGATCGCTTCCGCATCATGTTCCACCCAGCCAGGCCGGGGATAGGACTGCGGCAGTTCAACTTGCGCGCGGGCCGCAACCTCGCCCTGCGCGTCGATGACAAGGGCCCGGGTCGATGTGGTGCCCTGATCGATCGCCAGGATAGACTTCATTGCGCATCTCCGGTTCTGGTCTGGAGATAGCCGTCAAGCGCCGCCACCTCGTCAGGCGACAGGCGAAGGCCCAGCTTGCTGCGTCGCCAAAGGATATCGTCGGCCTGCCGCGCCCATTCCCGTTCAATCAGGTAATCCACTTCGCAAGCCGTCAAACCGTGGCCGAAGTGAGTGCCGCAATCTGCCAGCGATTGCGCACTGCCCAGTATCTGCCATGCCAGCGTGCCATACGAAGTGATCAGGCGATGTGCCCAGTCGCGCTGCAGGAACGGATATTGCGCCATCAGGTCCCGGGTCAGCGCAGCGGCGCCGGTCATGGGGAAATCGCCTCCAGGCAGTGGCGCGGTCGCAGTCCAGCCCTTCCCCCGCAAACCGGTCAGACGCGTGGCGAGCAGATCGGTGGCTGACTGCGCCAGATGCCGATACGTGGTCAATTTGCCGCCAAAAACGCTGAGCAGCGGCGGTCCCATCGCCGCGTCGGAGAGATCAAGCCGATAGCCGCGTGTCGCTGCTTCGGGGCGGCCCGATCCGTCGTCGACGAGCGGGCGGACGCCGGCAAAGCTCCATATCACGTCAGCCGGAGTGATGCTCTTGCGGAAATAGGCGCTTGCCCCCTCGCACAAGTAGGCAATCTCGGCGTCATCCGGCTTCAGATCATCGAGAGGGCCCGTGTGATCGACATCCGTGGTGCCGACCAGCGTGAAGTCCTGTTCATAGGGAATGGCAAAGAAGATGCGGCCATCGGGCAGCTGGAAGAAATAGGCATGATCGTGGTCGAACAATCGCTGCACCACGATGTGCGATCCGCGCACCAGCCGCATCTTCCGGCCGGCCCGCTCTGCCGAAAGGCCCGGGACGTCAAGGCCAAGAACATCAAGCACTGCCGGCCCGGCGGCATTGACCACCGCGCGCGCGGTGAACTGCCCGCCCCCATGCGTCCCGATCCGCCAGCAATCGCCGTCACGCGCAAGGCTCGTAACCGGTGTCCGGGTCAGCACCGTCGCCCCTCGGTCGGCCGCATCGCGAAGGTTGAGCACGACCATGCGCGCATCGTCGACCCAGCAGTCGGAATAGGCAAAGCCTGTCGCGAACCCTGGCTTTAGCGGCGCCCCCGCCGGATGCGTGCGCAGGTCGATCGTGCGCGCCGGCGGCAGGGCGCGCCGTCCGCCGATGTGGTCATAAATGAACAGGCCCAGCCGGAGCAGCCAGCGCGGGCGCAGGCCCGGCCGGTGGGGCAGGACAAAGCGCAATGGCCAGACGACATGGGGTGCAATCTTCCAAAGGCGTTCGCGCTCGGCCAGGGACTCGCGCACAAGGGCGAACTCGCGGTGCTCAAGATAGCGCAGGCCGCCGTGGATCAGCTTGGTCGAAGCCGAGGACGTGCCGCGCGCGATGTCTCCTGCTTCGAGCACCACCACGCTGGCGCCTCGTCCGGCAGCATCACGCGCTATCCCGGCACCATTGATGCCGGCGCCTATGACGGCCACGTCGTAGGTCGGCTCCTCGTTTGTCGACACAGGTCTCTCAGCTTTGGTCATCGTTGGCTCGGTCTGAAGCGTTGCAGGCAGGAAAGGTCGCTCCGCGGCAGTCTGGCCTGCGCGGCTCAACCGGGATCTCGAAAGGCAGCTCGATCAGCTGGGATCGGTTTCAATCACCCGTACGCCGGCTTCTGCGCAGCTGCGGGCAAGGCCGGGGTCGGTGACTCTATCAGTCACGAAAGTGTCGACGTCGCGCATGGTGGCAAAGCGCACCGGGGCATGGCGTGAAGCCTTGGATGCATCGGCCACCAGGATCACATGCCGCGCGTGCGCCACGATCGACTGCGAAACCTTGATCTCGTCGATGTCGAAATCGAGCAGGCTCCCGTCGGCATCCAGCGCGCTTGCACCGATCACGGCATAATCGACCTTGAATGCGCTCAGAAAATCCACCGCGAGGGGGCCGACGACAGCCCGATCCTCTGCCCGCAGGCGTCCACCCGCCACGATCACCTCGATCCCGCGGGCGTCTGCCAGGATTTCGGCGACGTTGAGGTTGTTGGTCACCACCATCAGTCGCTGTCGCTGCCGAAGGCGCGACGCGGCCGCTTCCACGGTCGTGCCGATATTGATGAACAACGACACCCCGTCGGGGATCAGCGCCGCCGCGGCCTCGCCGATGCGCGACTTGGCATCCGCCGCAAGCGCCTGACGCGAATGGTAGCCCAGATTGTCCAGCCGGGATCGCAACATGGCGCCGCCCCGAACCCGGGACACGACGCCCTGTTCGTCCAACTGGCGCAAGTCTCCGCGAATGGTTTGCGGCGTCACGCCCAGGGATCTGGCAAGATCTTCGACCTTGCCGTGCCCCACCGCATCCAGATGTTCCACAAGCCTCAGTTGACGTATCGCAGCCAGATCGCGCACGTTCTGTATCCGCCCATTTTCCCGCAGGGTGCAGGAGCCCTGCAAAGCTTCGGTCTTTCCCGACGCCAGCCCGGCAGGCTCTGGAGCCGGCGTCATCGCACTTCATAGAAGCGCAGGACCACCTGCCGCAGCCTGCCCTCCCCGTCAATCACCGGCTCGATCGTCGAGGTGAACACCGACTTGTTCAGCCAGTCGTGCTTGCCGACAGGCGCCGTGAAAACCGGCGTCGCCCTGGCATAGGCGCCCCGCTCCGCACCCGCCCCGCAGGCAAGGCCGACGTTGCGCACATGGATGAGCGACTTGTCGTCCGCACGGATGAAGTAGTCCGCCACGATTTCGGAACAGCCGTCGTTGCGGATCAATTGCCAGTCAGCGCCTCCGGGCAGGACCGTGCCCTGCAGCATGGGGCCGCTGATCGTGCCTCCGGTTATGCCGATGCGGTTCCCCGCCCCGCGTGGGTTTGCACCTGCAGCCTCGGCCGGTTCCAGATCCACGCGCTCCTCGAACACGAAGCGCAGCGTCGGGGGCTGCGGCTCGGCGGCGCTGACCGGCGACGCGCCCGCAAGCATGGCCGCAATCAGCATTCTGGCGATCGTCTTCATTCTCAGGCTCCAATCGGTTGCGTCGCAACAAGCACCCAGGTCACGAACAGACCCGACACGACCGCCCCCGGTACGACCGAGCCGAGCGCACGCCTGGAAACTGTCCCGAAGATGCCCACGAAGGCAAGAAACACCGCAAATCCGATCGCGGAGATTACCCGCAGGCCCTCACCCGGCAACAGCAGATGTCCCGTCACCGCCAGCACGCCGTACTGCACCAGCAGGAACAGCACGAAACCTCCCGAGGTTGCCGCCACCGCCCGCATCATCGCCCCCCACGGCCCGCCATCCTCCAGTGGTGACACAGCCTGGATCAGGCACAGCGAGGCAAGGCAGTTCACGGTGAAGAACGGCGCGTAAAGCAGGAAGTCGCGCGTGCGTTCGAGCGTGACCGGACGAACCGTGATGAACCACCATGAAGGATTGACGTGCAACAGCCGATCCGCCGCCAGCACCAGGACGTAAGCGGGGATGAGCGCCAGCAGCGCAAGGGGCAGAGCGCGGGGAACCTGCGCCAGCGGCAAGGCGCTGCCCTGCCGCCGCAGCGCAATGACCGCAAGGATCGTGCCGAGCAGTGCCCAGCCTGCGAACTGGTTGGTGAAGGTCTGCCGGAACAGCCCGTTCTGCCCGAGCGCGACCTCGGTCAGCATGCAAGCCGGAATGAACAGCAGCGCAGGCACGATGGCAACGGCCGCCAACGCCAGAGGGCTCCGGGTCGATGCCGCGCGCGGAGCGGGCGCATCTGTTTGCGCCGCAATCGCAAAGGCCCGACCGCCGAATGCAGCCAACGCGCCCGCGATCAGCGCCGGAATGGCCAGCAGCGCCAGCAAATCCCCTGCCTCGCGCCATGGCCAGATCTGGTCGCTGGCCGGAAGCGCGCGCGCGCCTTTGAGCGTGCGTCCGAACCACTCGATCGCCGGCGAGATACCTGTCCGGGACTGGTGCAGCCAGGCATGGGTCACCTCCGGCGTAAGCAACATCCGCGCCGATCCGTCCTCCTCACGGCCATAGAGCCGGCCCGGCTCGACCGGATCGCGGCTGCCGAACAGATCCTGCAGCTTCTGGACAGAACCGGTGGCAAGCGGTGCCTCAGGCCCCCACATGAACCCGCCGAACTCGTCGCGCGTGCCATAGACCACCAGCAGGTTGCGCGGAAATGCGTTGGTGCCTTCAGGCGCAAAGGGCGCGCCCACGCTCGAACCTTCCAGTATCAGCGAACGATAGCCATCCGGATGGGCCTCGGCAGCGCGCAGCACCGTCCAGCCGCCCATGCTGTGGCCTTCAAGGCCGATGTTGTCGCGGTCCACGAACGGCAGGCTGCGCAGGTAGGCAAGCGCATCAGGGCCGCCGAAGCCATTGGCAAAGGCCACCGGATCGCTGGCTCCGTGCCCGCGCTGGTCGGGCGCCAGCACGACATAGCCGCGCCGCGCATATTCCGTCGCGAAGTTGCCCTGCATTTCCGCGCTGTTAAGATAGCCATGCACCGCCAGGATCGCCGGTGCCTTGTTGGCCTCCGTCGCGCCTTCGGGGCGGAACAGCAGCGCGCGCATCTGCGCACCACTGCTGCCCCGGAAATGCACTTCGCTGACACTGACGCCGTGAGCCGATTGCACCCTGCTTGCCAGAAGCAGTCCGGCAATGGCCAGGAACATGGCGGCAAGAGCGACGAGCGCTCCTGCCTTTGCCTGTCTGGTGCTGCGAACGCCCACGATCAGAACTTTGCCTGGAAGTCGACGCCATAGCGGCGCGGATAGGGCACCGTGCCAAAGCGCAAGTTGGTGTTCGTTTCGATGCCGACGCCAACCAGCGTCTTGTTATCGCTCAGGTTCTTGCCCCACAGGCCCAGCTCGTACTTGCCATCGTTGAAAGACAGGCCGATGCGCGCGTTGTATTCCTCGAACCCCGGCGTGCGGCCAAGGCTGAAGGGGAAGACATCGGCGTTATAGGCGGTGAAGAACTGCGAACTCTTGTGCACCATGTCGCCATGGAGCGTCAGTTCGGTCGAGCCGTCAAGCGGGACAGTATAATCGGCCGCTCCGCTGAACGAGAACTTGGGCGCTTCGATCATGCGATTGCCCGCAAGGTTGGCGCCGTTCAGCACCAGCCGTGTATACTTGGCGTCGAGATAACCCATCCCTGCCGAAAGGCGGAACTGCGGCGTGATGCTGGCATTGATCTCGGCTTCCACGCCGTTGATGCGCGAACGGCCCGCGTTGACCAGCGCCTGGTTGATCACCGAGATGGAATTGATGAACTGCTGGTCCTTGAACTGATAATGAAAGGCCGAAAGGTTCAGCGTGACCTTGCGGTCGAGCAGCCGGCTCTTGATTCCCACTTCGTAGGCATCGAGGAATTCGGGCTTGGCCGTGTTCAGGTCGCCCGGAAACACCAGCGCGCCTCCGTTAAAGCCGCCGCTGCGATACCCTCTGGCATATTGCGCAAAGGCCATGAAGTCGGACGATGGCTTGTAACGCAGGCCAAGGCGACCGCTCGGCTGGGTCTCGGTGTAGTCGACGTTGGTGTTGGGAATGCCAAGGCCCGGAATGTTCACCACCGAACGGAAGTTGCGCATCGTCGCCTTGTCATGCGTCACGCGGATGCCGCCGTACAGGCTGAAGGACGGCGAGAAGTCGTAAGTGCCGTCCATGTAGGCAGCATAGGAAGTGCGTGTCTGGCGATAGGTTTGCCGCCCGTCGAACGCCCCGTTGAACTGCGAGACGTGGAACAGGTTGTCCAGCGTATCGCGGAAGTAGAACAGGCCGGCGATGACGTTGAACGGTCCATCGAACTTCGTCGTCAGGCGCAGGTCCTGCATGTACTCCTTGGTCCGCGCCTCGAAATCGAGCGCCAGCAGGTTCGCTGCGCTGCCATCGCCATCCACCTCGTTGAGGAAGTAGCCCTTGAGGTATGACGAGATCGAGGTCAGCGTGACATTGCCGAGGTCCTTGTTCAGCGTAAGGCTGACGCCGTCCCCGCGCACGCGAATGCGGCCATCGCGATCATAGTAGCCCTCGCGCGCATCGAGCAGCTTGCCGGTCACCGGATCGCGGCGGGGGTCGAAACCGAAAGCGTTGGTATTGCCGGGCAGGTAGCCGGTCACGTTGGTGCCGACCGCCTCGGGCGAGCTGCGGGTATAGCTGTAGCGCAGCGTAGCATCGAAGCCGGCATCGTCCTTGTACTTCAGCGCGGTGCGGATCGCGACCTTGTTGAAGTTCGACTTGTCCCGCCCGCCGGTCAGCAGGTTCTTGACGAAGCCGTCGCTGTCGCTGGTATTGAACGAAACGCGCAGGGCCAGCCGGTCATCGACCAGCTGCGTGTTCGCCGCGGCCTGCAGGCCGACATAGCTGTAATTGCCAAGCTCGCCCGAAATGAAGCCCGAGTTGTCGAACTGCGGCGCCCGCGTGACGTAGCTGACTGCACCGCCCACCGTTTCCTTGCCGAACAGCGTGCCTTGCGGTCCGCGCAGGACTTCGACGCGATCCATGTCGAACAGCTGCGCACCGCCGAGGAACGAGGCACGCACGAAGACTTCGTCGTAGAAGATGCCGGTGGGCGACGAGGCGTTGAGATCAAAGGCCGATTGCGCGATGCCGCGTACAGAGAACTTTGGCTGATCCTCGTTGCCCAGCACGCTCACCGAAAGGTTCGGCGTCTGGCGCGCCAGTTCGGTGCCGCTGCGCATCTGCAAGGTGCCGAGCGATGAACCAGCCACCGCCGTAATCGCGATCGGCACGTCCTGCACGCTCTGCGCGCGCTTCTGTGCGGTCACGATGATTTCGTTGGGATCGCTTGCGGCCGTATCGGCGGCCGACTGCTCCTGTGCAGCCGCAGATCGCGCGGCAAACGTTGCAAGAATGCTGGCCGAGACGAGCAGGCAAAGGCGACTGGTGCGCATGGTGTTATCCTCCCGAAGGCGGCCTCGTCCAATTGGCTTGGCGATGGCCGGGTTTGTCTTCGGGATTTTTCGCTGTTTTTCGTTTCCGAAAATAGCGGCCTATTTGAATCCGGCCGGAGCGGCCCACCACCCAGCACCCACCACCCCCACCCTGAACACAACCGTCGCCCCGGGCTTGACCCGGGGCTGGGCTTTTCTGTTTCACGCAGAGGCGCAGAGAAGAAGGGGAGACGCGGAGAAAGTTAATGGTGGAGGTCCAAAGCCCGCTGCGCAGCCCCCCAAGACCTTATGTTCTATGCGCCATCCGCGCCTCTGCGCGAAACCCCTTTCTCCCTTTCCCTCCGCGTCTCCCTTTCTTCTCCGCGTCTCCGCGTGAACCAACTCAAGCCATCTTGACAAAAAGAACCATATAGGTTATACGTCCCGTCCACAGGTCAGGAGAGGGCACAAGGCCAACCCGCTCCTCTCCCTTCGGAAGCCGACACATCGTGAAGGCCTCCGACGCGATCGGTGCGGCAGGCGCTCACGGGTTCAACGAGGGGCGTAAAGCCCAAGACCCACCGGGCAAACCTAGTCGTTACCCAAGGACAGACAGGACACCCCAGGGCTGATAGCACGGCGCCGAACCCTGAGCGACGCTGCGGATGCGGAACCCGCCTGACTTGCGTGACAATGTCGGCGCAAACGACGGATTCTTTTCACGCAGCCGCTTGCCAGAAGCCGAGGCAGTACGCGAGCCGCTGCCAAAGCTTCGTCCTGTCACATGTGTCCGCCCTCAGGTTGAGCCGACAAGGGGTCCGGAACCGCCCCCCGGCCACTCGCAACCGGTCCCGCGC
>JBEQCK010000123.1:0-11242 GCA_041639335.1 Novosphingobium sp. | reverse complement strand
GGATGGGCTTGAGCCGAAGGCCACCGAAGGTAAATAGAACCACTATTCCCGCGCCCATCCGCCTTGCGCTGGGCCATTTTGCCTCAAACCTCGAAGGTGCGAGTCATGGGTCCTGACCCTAGGGTGTACGTAGATCGGCCCATCCTCGGACGGCGCGGTCTTGGCCACTATCGCCCCTATGGAACGAGCCAGGCTGGATTCTGCGGGGCGAGCGGCTGCATCGGGCATGTCGCGCTCCACCACGATCGTTCCCGAGCGTCGTTCCTACAACCAGTGGGCGGCAGTCCAGACGCTTGATGACTTCGCGCATCGCCATACCGGCGCAGAAGCACGACAGGGGCCGGCCTCACGCGTGGTGGCCGCCGCTCTGGGGACGAGTTCGTCGCTGGTCTACGAGGCAATCGGGGCCGCGATCACCCTGCTCTACGGGCTCAAGGTCGGCATTGCGGCGATTGTCACGGGTTGCCTGATCCTGTTGCTGATCGGGCTTCCGATAACCCTGAATGCTGCGCGGCGAGGCATCGACGTTGATCTGATCTCGCGCGGGAACGGCTTTGGGTATCTCGGTTCGACCATCAGCACGTTGATCTACGCCACTTTCACTTTCCTGTTGCTCGCGCTTGAGGCGAGCATTCTGGCCAATGCGCTGCGGCAGGCGACGGGCTTGCCGCTCGAACTCGGCTACTTCGTTTCGACCTTTGTCGTGGTGCCGCTGGCCATCCAGGGCATGCGTTTCATCGCCCGCTTTCAGGCGTGGACGCAGCCGTTGTGGATTGCGCTGCAACTTGTGCCCGTTGCCTACATTGCCTGGAATATCGGCGACGTAGGAGAGGTGTGGAGCGGGTTCAACGGGGTCTATGCGCCACGCTCCGGCCTCGTCTCGTTCGGCTTTGCGCTTTCGGTCATGCTGTCGCTGCTGCCGCGGATCGGCGAGCAGGCCGGGCATCTGCGCTTCCTGCCCCCGCCGGAACAGATCGGGACGAAGCGGTGGTGGAGTGCGGTGCTGCTCGGCGGTTCGGGCTGGGTTGTCATTGGCGGCCTGAAAATGGCGATCGGCGGAGTGCTGGCGGCTTGGGCGGTTGGCCGGGGGATTGCGCCCGATGCTGCTGAATCCGTCAGCCGCATCCATGTGCAGGCTTTCGCCGCCATCGCAGGAAGCCGCGAGCTGGGGGTGCTGCTGGTGCTGCTGTTCGCAGTGGTCTGCCAGACGCGCGCCAACCTGACCAACGCCTTTGCCGGATCGGTGGCATGGTCAAACCTGTTTGCGCGGCTGACTCAAGGATACTCCTCGCGGCACGTCTGGCTGCTGTTCAATGTCGGACTTGCAGCAATGCTGCTGTTCTTCGGTATTACCCGTTCGTTCGACGTGGTGATGATCCTCTATGCAAGCCTTGCGGCGAGCTGGATCGGGCCACTTGGCGCGGATCTGATGGTATCACGGGCATTGCGGCTCAAGCCGGACCGACCGGAGTTCCAGCGGGCTTATCTTTATGACGTGAACCCGGTCGGCATCGGGGCGATGCTGCTGTCGCTGATCGCTTCGGCGGTGTGCCAGCTCGGGTTTGCGGGGGAGGTGGCGCAGGCCTTTTCGCCGGTGATCGGGCTGGTCGTGGCTTGCCTTGCCGCGCCGCTGCTCGCCGCGCTTACGCACGGGCGCTATTACCTGGCTCGCAAGAGAGAGGCCGGGGCGCCGGCGCGGGTCGCCTGCGTGATCTGCGAGAATACGTTCGAGCGAGCCGATACGGCGCATTGTCCGTTCTATTCCGGCGCGATCTGTTCGCTGTGCTGCACGCTGGAGACGCGCTGCCACGACGCCTGCAAGCAGGGCTCCCGCGCTACCGAGCAATTCACCAACATTGCCGAGCGCCTGCTGCCGCGCGTCCTCGCGCGCCATGTGCATACGACCACCGGGCATTTCGTGGGGGTGGCCGGCGCCTTCACGCTGGCCAACATGCTGGTGCTGGGGCTGATCGGGCGCGAATATGCGCGATACTATCCGGCGCTTTCGACCCACGTCTGGTCGATCCTGTTCGCGGTGTTTCTGGTGTTCTTCTTCATGTCGGGTGTGGGCTCGTGGTTCATCGTGCTGGCGCATGAAAGCCGGCGTGCCGCGCTGGACGAGACGCGGCGGCATCTGGCGGAACTGGAGCAGGAAATCGTCGCGCATGAAGCGACCGACGTCGCGCTTCAGAAGGCGCGCGAGGTGGCCGAGAACGCCAATGCCGCCAAGAGCCGCTATCTCGTTTCGGTGAGCCATGAAATACGCTCGCCGCTCAATTCGATCTATGGATATGCCCAGCTGCTTGAACGGGGGAGCGACCTCAATCCGGGCGAGGTGGGCAAGGTCATCTGCCGGTCGAGCGAGCACCTTTCGAACCTGGTCGACGGGCTGCTGGATATTGCGCAGGTCGAGGCTGGCGTGCTGCGGCTGTCGCGCGATACGATCCGGCTGCCGGCGTTCGTCGAGCAGATCGCCAACATGTTCCGGCCGCAGGCGCAGGCCAAGGGGCTGAAGTTCCGGCTGGAGACGCCCAAGCAGTTGCCAGAGTTCGTGCGGGGCGATCAGAAGCGGTTGCGGCAGGTGCTGATCAACCTGATTTCGAACGCGATCAAGTTCACGCCGGCAGGCTCGGTCACCTTCCGCATCGGCTGGCGCGGCGAGATCGCGACGTTCGAAGTGATAGACACGGGCATCGGAATTGCGCCCGAGGACATGGACCGCATCTTCGGCGCCTTCGAACGGGGAAATAGCAACTCGGTGGCGGGGCAGCCGGGGATCGGTCTTGGCCTCGCGATCACCTCGACGCTGGTCCATGTCATGGGCGGGGACCTGACGGTCGACAGCACGCTGGGCGAAGGCACGCGGTTTGCGCTGCGGCTGATGCTCTCGCGGCCGGTGACGCAGCCGGTGCAGAGCCATCGCGCGGATGTAATCACCGGATACGAGGGCGAGCGGCGACGGGTTCTGGTGGTGGACGACGATGCAGCGCAGGCCTCGGTCATCGAGAACCTGCTGCGCCCGCTGGGCTTCGTGGTGACCGGTGCGCGCGACGGGGACACTGCCATAGCGCTGGCCGCTGCAATGCGGCCGGACATCGTGTTCATGGACATTTCGATGCCCGGCAAGACCGGTTGGGAGACCGCCGCCGTGCTGCGGGCGGCGCATGGCGGTTCCTTGCGGATCGTCATGGTCTCGGCCGATGCGCACCAGTTCAGGCGGGGCGGCGATGGACACGATCCGCACGACATGTTCCTGACCAAGCCGATCGAGCTCGACAGCCTGCTTGATGCGCTTTCATGGCAGCTGGACCTTACCTGGACCGTGCAGGACGGCAGCCCGCGAAAATCGCTCCCGGCCTCGACGGTCGAACTGCACCTGCCAGCTGCCGCACTGCCCTTCGTACCTGAAATCGAGAGCCTCGCGCGGATAGGCAATGTCCGTGCGATCCAGACCCGCCTTTCCGAACTTGAGGATGCCGTCCCCGATGCAGCCCGCTTCGTCGCACACCTTCGTTCCAGTCTCGAATGCTTCGATTTCAAGGGCCTGCGCGAAGCCCTCCGACGAGGCGTCGTCCATGTTCAATGATGCGATTGCCGGGCAGGCAGGGCGCGACACCGTGCTGGTCGTGGACGACAATCCGGAATCGCTGCATTTCCTGATCGATACGATCGAGCGCGCCGGGATGACTGTGCTGATCGCCACGAATGGCGAGAATGCCCTGGAACTGCTGGACCATGTCGCGCCGGACCTGATCCTGATCGACGCGATCATGCCGGGGCTGGACGGGTTCGACACGACGCGAGCGATCAAGAAGCAGCCGCGGCTGGCGGACATCCCGGTGATCTTCATGACCGGCCTCACCGAGACCGAACATGCGGTTCGGGCGCTGGACGCAGGCGGCGTGGACTATGTGCGCAAGCCCATCGCGATCGAGGAACTGCTGGCGCGGATGCGGGTGCATCTTGCAGGTGCGCGGGTCTCGCAGGCAGGTAGGTCTGCGCTCGACGCCACGGGGCGGCATCTGTTTGCCGTGGACCGCGCGGGGCAACTGCTCTGGGCGACGCCGCAGGTGGAGCACCTGATGGCCAGCATGGGCGGGGGAGACCGCTTGCCGCCGGACTTTGCCGGACCAATTGCCCGCCTGATTTCGCAGCGCGACAATCCGGATGCAACCTTGCGTTTCGAGGCGGGGGCGCAGATCATCGAACTGGTCCTGGTCGGACCGGTGCGTCGCGATGACAGTGAGGGGCGCGAGGTGCTGGTGCGGTTGAACCTGATCCGCGAAGGGGCCGACCTTGAGCGCCTGCGCGACCGCTATGGCTTGACCCAGCGCGAGGCCGAGGTGCTGCTGTGGATCAGTTATGGCAAGCCCAACCGCGTGATCAGCGAGATCCTCGGGATCAGCCCGCGCACGGTAAACAAGCATCTTGAGCAGGTATTCGAGAAGCTGGGCGTGGAGACACGGGCGGCGGCGGCGGCTTTCGCGGTGCGGACGATAGCCTGAGGTATTGCGTGATAGCGAATTGGCGAAGGGTCCCGCTCTCTTCCTTCGCCAAGCTGCGGGAAAGGCGCTAGGCTAGGCACATGACCTTCGGAGCCCTTTCCCGCAGCGCCTTGCTGGCCCTGCTTGCGGTTGCTTGGCCTGCGCTCGCAAGCAGCCATGACGTCACGATAGCCCGAGACGACTGGGGTATTGCCCATGTCGAGGGCAGGACCGATGCCGACGCGGTATTCGGGGCAATCTACGCGCAGGCCGAGGACGATTTCCCGCGCATAGAAGCGAACCTGCTGACCGCGCTGGGGCGGCGGGCCGAGGCTGAGGGCGAGGACTTCCTGTGGCAGGACCTGCGACAGCGGATGTGGATCGACCCGGTGGCGCTCAAACGCGACTATGCCGCTTCGCCCGCCTGGCTGCGTAAGCTGATGGATGCCTGGGCGGCGGGGCTCAACCATTACATCGCGACCCATCCGGACGACCGGCCGAAAGTCCTGACCCGGTTCGAGCCATGGATGGCGCTTTCGTTTACTGAAGGATCGATCGGCGGGGACATCGAGAAGGCAGCGCTCAAACCCCTTGCCGCGTTTTACGGTGGTGAAGCGAGCCCCTTGGCGCTGGCCCAGGAAATGCTGCGGGACGACGAGCCACGAGGTTCGAACGGGATCGCAATAGCGCCGGAACGCACGGCCAATGGCAAGGCATTGCTGCTGATCAACCCGCATACCTCGCTGTTCTTCCGGTCCGAGCTTGAAATGAAGAGCGGGGAAAGATTGCACGCCTATGGCGCTTCCACCTGGGGGCAATTCTTCATTTACCAAGGCTTCAACGAAAAGCTCGGCTGGATGCACACGACCAGCGGCGCGGACAATGTCGACGAGTTTGTCGAACAGGTCTCCCGCAAGGGCGGCACTTGGTACTACAGGCGTGGCAATGCCCTGAAGCCGTTCGTCAAACGGCCCGTCACCCTGCGGTTTCGCAAGGGTGATGGCAGCTTCGGAGAGCGGACTTTCACGACTTATGCCAGCGAGCATGGGCCGATCGTGAGAGCCGCATCCGGCGACAGCCCGCACTGGATCGCGCTGTCTCTGATGCACAAGCCTGTGGCTGCGCTCAGCCAGTCGTGGTTGCGCACGAAGGCGCGTGACCGGGCGGAGTTCCTCAAGGTTGCGGAGCTTCGCGCCAATTCCTCGAACAACACGCTCTATGCCGATGGCAAGGGCAATATCGCGCTGCTGATGCCGCAGTTTGCGCCACGCCGCGATGCGCGGTTCGACTATCGCGCGCCCGTGGACGGCAGCGACTTGCGCGCCGACTGGAAGGGCCTTTACGGACCGGCAGAGCGGCCCGACGTGGTCAATCCGCAGTCAGGCTGGGTCTATAATTCCAACGATGCGCCGTGGCGTGCGGCAGGAGAGGGGACGCTCGACCCGGCGCGCTGGCCGGCGACGTTCGACCAGGTCGGGGCCAATCCGCGCGGCGACCATGCGCTCGAACTGCTGGGCAAGGCGCAGGGGCTCGATCTCGAAAGCCTGCGCGCTCTCGCTTACGATCCGCACATGCCGCTGTTCGACGACCTGATTGCGGGGTTGCCGCAGGTGGCTGCGACGGATCCGCTGAGCGGACCGGTTGCGCTGCTCAAAGGCTGGGACAGGCGGTGGTCGTCAGGCTCGCAGGCCATGAGCCTTGCGCACTATTGGGGTGACGAACTGGAGGCTGGTGTGCGCCGGACGCTGCCTCGCACAGGCAACGTCTTCGCCGCGATGCGCGAGACGACGGAACAGCAGCGCACTACGGCGCTGGTACGTGCTGTTGCGCGCTTGCAGGCCGATTTTGGCGGGTGGCAAGTGCCTTGGAGCGAGGTGAACCGCTATCAGCGTACGACTTCGGATATCGTCCAGCCATTTGCCGACAACAAGCCGAGCCTGCCGGTGGCTTTCTCCTCCGCGCGCTGGGGTTCGTTGGCGTCGTTCGGCACCAAGCAGTATCCGGGAAGCAGGCGGTGGTACGGCACCAGCGGCAACAGCTTTGTTGCCGTGGTAGAGTTCGGCCCGAGGGTCAGGGCGCTGGCAGTCTCATCGGGTGGGGCCAGCGGACGCGAAGGGGCACCCCATTTCAACGATCAGGCCGCGCTCTATGCGTCAGGGCAGATGCGGGCGGTCTACTTCTACCCCGAAGACATCAAGGGGCATGTCGAGAAGACCTATCGCCCGTGAATGATCGCTTCGGCTTGCGCCAGGTCTTCCGGCGTGTCGACATCAAGGGCAAGCTGTTGCTCCAGCGGGATGGCGGGTGCACCGCGGAGCAACGCTGCGGCTCCGCGATCACCTTGCAGCGAGAGCAAGGCGGGAAAATGTCGCGAGCCGAATATGGCGGGCACCATCGCCCGCTCGGCCACGCAGGTGGCTATGCGATCGCCATCGAACGTTCGAACGAGATTTTCGATATGGCTGGTCGGCACGAGCGGCATGTCCGCCAAGGCAATCAGGGCGGCGCGGGCATCGGAAATTTCGACAATGCCGGTGGCTATCGAGCGGGAAAGGGGAGCGCCGGGTGGTTCGAGCGCAAGCCTGTCAAAGCCTTCGACTTCGGGCGTGGCTTCGCAGCAGATCATCAGCTTTCGCCTGAACGGCAAGGCGGCGAGACGGTCACCGAGATGCCGGGCCAATGGCCTGCCTGAAAGCGTCGCAGCAAGCTTGCCACCGCCGAATCGACTCCCGCGCCCGGCAGCGAGGAAAACGACGACGATGTCAGCGGCTTTCATTGGCCTGCTTGGGCCAGGGATTCGCCTGTCCAGTAAGTCCAATGTGCGAGAGTGTTGTATTCGGCCACCAGTTCGGCGAGCAGCGAAATGGCGAGCGTTGCCGGATCGCGGGTGGCAGGAATCAGCCCGACGTGGCCTCGCAAACGGGCGATGTGCTCCTTGGGCACTCCGCTCGCCTGCAACGCCTCAAGCCTTGCGCTGTGTGTGCGCCTACTGCCGATAGCGCCATGGTAGAAGGCCGGTAATGCAAGCGCCTGCGGCAGCAGATGTTCTTCCCAATCGCGCCCGTGAAACAGGAAGACGATAGCCGACCAGCGATCGGACGCGGCCAAAGGAAGGGTCGTTCGCACCGGGATGTGGGTGGTCGCAATATCGAGAGCGGCAAGGTCCATGCAAGTGCCGATGTCTGGGCATAGTGCGTGAACTTGTGCGCCGAACGCATTGGCCAATCTGGAAAAAGCCGTGAGATCCTCACCTTGGCCCAACGCATGAATGCGAAAGGCTGGCTGGTAGCAATGGGTCATGCTCTCGCCATTCCATAGCACTTCCTCCACGTCGCCTGCGACAGTGACCCGATCGCACTCCAAACGGAGAGCGGCTGGCTGGCGTGCTTCAAGCAGATCGAGAGCCGTGCGGATCGCCGCGGTGGCCGGGCGAGGCGTGAACAGAAGATCTATGCCGCCGCCACAAGGCAGGCGCAGGTCGATATAGGGGGAGCCGATCCCGTAGCGGACGACATGCCCCCAGCCGTCGGACAGCGTTTCCAATGCCTCCGCCACCACGGCGTCTTCGATACACCCGCCCGAGAACGAGCCCATCCGCCGACCGTCTGCGGCGACGGCCATTTGCGTGCCGATGCCGCGCGACGAACCGCCGATCACAGCGACCAGAGTGACGAGCACTGTTTCCACGCCTTCATCCGCACGAGCGGACAGAAAGCGAAGAATGTCTGAGGGAGTCGTCGCGACCATGCGTCGCGGGCTATATCAGCTCCAGAGGCAGGCGGCGATGCCGTTTTCCGGTGAGCGAGTAGATCGCGTTCGCAAGTGCCGGGATGACGGGGGGAAGAGCTGGCTCGCCAAGACCCGTCGGCGCAAAGTCGGTCTTTACGAACTCGACCACGATTTCACGTGGCGCCGCATCAATCCGCATGAGCGGGAAATCACCGAAATTCTCGGCAGTGATTGCACCGTTCTCCTGGACGATCTTCTGGCCGACGAGCGCCTGGCCGATCCCGTCGATCACGCAGCCTTGCGCCTGGTTCAGCGCGTTGATCGGATTGATGACGTGTGCGCCGATATCGCCTGCCACCCAGACCTTGTCGATCTGGATAGCGCCGTCCTTCATGGAAAGATCAACAATTTCAGCGAAATAGCCAAGGTGGCTGAAGTAGAAGCCGAAGCCGCGGCCCTTTTTGCGGCCTTGCCATCCGGCGGACTTGCACACGGCGTCGATCACGCCGCGCGCGCGGCCGGTGTGGAACTTCACCCGCTCGCCCGCGATCTCGCGCGGCGCGCCGAGGGTGCGGCGCATGAATTCGGGGAGATCGAGCCCGGCGGCTTCGGCAACCTCGTCCATGAACGACTGCCACACGAACGACATGGCGTTCGAGGTCGGGGCGCGCAGCCAGCCGGTGGCGAGGTTGGTGGCCATGTAGCTGACGCCGAGGTCGACGTTGGGTACGACCGGAGCGGGAAACTCGCTCGGCGCCATCTGTGCGGCGCGGATAGGCTTGCCGTCCTTGCCGAAGGTGACAAAGTGGTCCTTGAGCGCGATCAGAGCGCCATTGGCGTCAAGCCCCGCGGTGAAGCGGTGCCAGCCGGCGGGGCGGTAGAAATCGTGGCGGAAATCGTCGGTGCGGTCGTAAAGGACCTTGACCGGCTTTCCGGGCATGGCCTTCGCGACTTGCCCGGCAATCACCATGTAATCGTTCATCAGGCGACGGCCGAAGCCACCGCCGATCCGGGTCATGTGGATGGTCAGATCGTCCGTGGTCAGGCCGCAGAGCTTGGCGGTTTCCTCGGCTCCACCTGCGGGGGCCTGGCTGGGTGCCCAGATCTCGAGCTTGCCGTTCTGGAACATCGCGGTGCAGTTTTGCGGTTCGAGCGATGCGTGGGCGAGGAACGGGTATTCGTAGTCCGCCTTGACGACCTTTGCCGCCTTTGTGAGCGTGGCGTCAGCATCGCCAGCCTTGAACAGGCTGGCTTGCGGCGCAGCGGCCACGATCTTGGCAGCGTCGGCCACGTATTTTGCGGTGGAGAAGCCAGTGACGGCGGCATCGTCCCATTTCACGGTGAGCTTCTCGCGCGCCTTGCTCGCTTTCCACCAGCTGTCGGCGATGACGACCACCGTGTCGGACTTCCCCTGCGGAACGAAGCCACTGTTGACGGCGACGACGCCGAGCACGCCGGGGATGGCCTTGACCGCCGTGTCATCGAACGAGGCGACCGTGCCGCCATGGGCGGGGCATTTGACGATGGCGGCGTGAACCATGCCCGGGAGGCTGGTGTCGATGCCGTAAAGGGGCTGACCGTTGACGATCTTCGGCACGTCGACGCCGGGCTTGGATTTGCCGATGATCGTGAAGGTCTTATCGTCCTTCAACGGGACCTTGGCGAGATCGGGCGGGGTTTCGGCGGCAGCGGCCTTGGCGAGCGAGGCGTAAGTCAGGCTCTTGCCGGAGGAGGTCTGGATCACTGCGCCCTTGGCCGTGGCGAGGGTGGCCGGATCGACGCCCCACTTCTTTGCTGCGGCGGATACGAGCATGGCGCGGGCGGCGGCGCCGACCTGGCGCATGGGCAGCCAGTTGCGCGGCGTGGCGGTGCTGCCACCGGCGGTCTGTACGCCGTAGATCTTTTCGTTCGCGTCGGTCTGTTCGATGCGGACCTGCTCCCACGCGAGGTCCATTTCCTCGGCGATCAGCATCGGCAGCATGACCTTTACGCCCTGGCCGATTTCCGGGTTCTTGGCGCCGATGCTCACGGTGTTGTCGGCATTGATGCGCACGAAGGCGTTGAGAACGTCGGCAGGTGCGGTGGCCGTCGCGGCGGCAAGAACGACCGATGCGTCAAGCGTCAGCGCCGTGCCGCCTGCCAGCGAGGCGGCGATGAAGGAGCGGCGGGAGAGGGTGATCTGGTCGCTCATGCTGCGGCCTCCTCGGCCGGAAGGCCTGCGGCGGTGCGGATGGCGGCGCGGATGCGCATGTAGGTGGCACAGCGGCAGATGTTGCCGCTCATCCAGCCGTCGATATCCTCCGGCGTGGGCTTGGGATTCTGCTTGAGCAGGGCGGTGGCGGACATGATCTGCCCGGCCTGGCAATAGCCGCACTGCGGCACGTCGAGCGCGGCCCATGCATCCTGCACGCGCTTGCCCAGTTCGTTGAGGCCGACGCCCTCGATCGTGGTGATCGACTTGCCGGCGGCATCGGCAATCGGCGTCTGGCACGAGCGGACGGCATCACCATCGAGGTGGACGGTACAGGCGCCGCACAGGCCAGCCCCGCAGCCGAACTTGGTACCGGGCATGGCAAGGTCTTCGCGCAGGACCCAGAGCAGGGGTTTGTCGGCCTCCGCCTCCACCACGCGTTTGCGGCCGTTTACGGTGAGGGAAATGCTCATCGTCTGAAATCCTTGGAAATTCCGGAAAGCCAAAGCGCGAAAGACAAGGCCATCGGCTCGTACCTCATGGAATCTGGACAGGCATCCGGAGATCGTCAAGCGCCTTGTTTATCAGGTCCAGGTTATACGGCAGCTCGCCAACGGCATCCTTGGTGTTGGACGCCGGTGGTGTTATGCGCGGGGCACAATGGCCGCGCTTCCCGAGACGTTTGATACTGATTTGCCTTCCGCACGGCGGCCGGGAACTTACGTGCGCGGGACGGAAACGGTCGACGCGATCATCAAGGCGGCGCTCAGCGTCCTGATCGAAGAGGGCGCCGGAGCCTTCACGATCCGCCGCATCGCCGCGCAGTGCGGGATGAAGG
>JBEQCK010000122.1:0-11245 GCA_041639335.1 Novosphingobium sp. | reverse complement strand
CACCTTGTAGAGCGCGAGCTTGGGATTTTCCTTCCAGATGCGGGCAGCTTCATTGATCGCGGGAACGTCGCTGACGCTGTCGAAGTCGCTGGTGTCCACGTTGCCCACCTTGATTCCGGTCGACTGCAGCTTTTCCAGCGCTTCGATGTTGGCGCGCGATTCGGCGGTGGCCTTGTCGATCTGCGCCAGCTCTTCCGCATTTCCGGCGGCTGCCTTGCGCGCAGCCTGCAGTTCGGCGAGGTCATCGCGCTCCTTGGTGAGCGCAGCGCTGACCGAGGTATTGGCGGCCTCCTCCAGATTGCCGCCGCTGACCGAATTGATCGTGGTGAACAGCAGGAACACGCAGAACAGGAACAGCGCGATGGGTGAGACATAGCTCGCCCGCCGCCCGTCGATGTATTCGCGGGTAAGCTGGCCGGGCTTGGCCACCAGCATCGGCAGCGTGCGCCAGATCTTGCCCTCGAAATGGAACACGCCGTGGAGCAGGTCGTGGAAGAACGCGCCGATCGTCTTGTGGACATGCGCGGCTTGCCCGCAGGCATGGCAATGGCTGCCGACCAGCGGCGTGGCGCAGTTGAGGCAGGCCGATTCGTGGGTGTGACCGTCGGCCCGATACTCGCCCGCCGTCGGCTCCACGGTGCGTGCCGCTGCAAAGGCGCCCGCCATGTCGCCCAGAGTCTCCGTGCCGCTCAAAATCTTGTTCCCCCTGTAACTTGTTGCAGCATAACGAGCGTGTCCGGTTCTCGCCACACCCTTGAGACAGCGCGGCAAAATGGCTGATTTCACGGAACATTAACCTTGAACGTGCAGTCCGGAGCCCAAGAGGGTAAGCAGGACACGTGTTCACGCACCGAAGTCCCTTGATGGGCGATCATTCGATGGCACTCGCCGGGGCGGGAGGGGGAAGCGGCTTCGGCCAGCGCACCACGCCGCCGCGCGCCCCCGTGACGCCGACTCGCCGGGAGCTCCTCCTCAGGAACACCGAGCGGTTCTTTTCGCGCCACTGGCCGCTTCTGACTGCGCCGGTGGAGCGCGCTTTCGCCAGGTTCGATCTCGTGCCCGATCTTGCCGAAGACCTCGGCAGCGCCCGCTGGTTCAGGGGTTTTGGCACCATGCTCGGCCTCGGCGCGGCTGCCGTGCTGATGTGGCCCAGCTTTGCCCCGTTGCAGGCCGCACCGCTGACCATGATGGACGATGCCGCGCAGGACGAGTTTCGCGTGCAGGGCATTCGCCCGCTCGCCTTCGGTGCGGACAACGGTCGGCGGATGAACGCCACGTCCGCCGTCATCCCGCTCGCCGCCGCGCCCGAGCGGCCGAGCATCGACCTGACGGCAACCCTTGGCGCCGGCGACAGCTTCCCGCGCATGCTGCAGCGCGCCGGCCTTGCCAGTACCGACATCGTGCGCGTGCTCGATCTTGTCGGCGGGCAGGTAAAGCCGGGCGCGATTGCGGAAGGCACGCGCTTCTCCATTCGCCTCGGCGCGCGCACCAGCCCGGCGCAGCCGCGCCCGCTCGAGCAGCTGTCGTTCCGCCCACGCTTCGATCTCGCGCTCGATATCCGGCGCAGCGGCGGCGGGCTGGCGCTGGCCAGCAACGCCATTGCCGTCGACACTTCGCCGCAGCGCATTCGCGGCATAGTAGGGGCGAGTCTCTATCGCTCCGCCCGCGCGGCCGGGGCACCGCCGTCTGCGGTGCAGGACTACCTGCGCACCATCGACGAGCACATGGCGTTCGAGGAGATCGCGCCGGGTGACGAATTCGACCTGGTCTATGCCAATCGCCGCGCAGGCACGGGCGAACAGCAGGCGGGCGATCTGCTTTATGCCGGAGTGGTCCGCGCCGGAAAGCCGGTGCTGCAACTCCTGCGCTGGGGCAATGACGGGGCGTTCTATTCGCCGCAAGGCATGGCCGAAGGCGCGCAGGAGACCACAGGCTTCCTCGGCGCACCGGTCAATGGCCGCATCACCTCGGGCTATGGCGCGCGTCGCCACCCGATCCTCGGCTATGTGCGCATGCACGCCGGGATCGATTTCGCCGCAGGCTGGGGCGCTCCGATCTATGCCGCAACCGATGGCCGCGTGAGCATTGCCGGGTGGCATGGCGGGCACGGCAACTATGTTCGCCTCGATCATGGCGGCGGCATCGGCACCGGCTATGGCCACATGAGCCGCATCGCTGTTTCGGCAGGCATGACTGTGCGGCGGGGCCAAGTGATCGGCTATGTCGGCTCCACCGGCCTCAGCACCGGGCCGCACCTCCATTACGAGATGTATCGCGGCGGACAGACGGTGAACCCGATGTCGATGACCTCGATCGTCCAGCGCGCCGCCGTCGATCCGGCGCAACTTGCCGCCTTCCGCAGCAAGCTGGCGCAGATCACCGCAATCCCGGCAAACCGTTCCCGATGATTGCAGCGGGGCGAGCCAGCGGCTAGGCCTTCGTGCCATGACGACTTATCCGATGACTCGCCTGCGCCGTACCCGTGCCACTGCATGGAGCCGCGCCATGCACCGCGAAGTGCTGGTCACCCCGGCAGACCTGATCTGGCCGCTGTTCGTGACCGAGGGGGAGGGCGTCGAAGATCCGATCCTGTCGCTCCCGGGCGTATCGCGCTGGTCGGTTGACGGGATCGTTGCGCGGGCAAAGGAGGCCGTGGCGCTGGGCATTCCCTGCCTTGCGCTGTTTCCCAACACCCAGCCTGATCGCCGCAGCGAAGATGGCAAGGAAGCACTCAACCCGGACAACCTGATGTGTCGGGCGATCAAGGCGATCAAGCAGGCCTGCGGTGACGATATCGGCGTGCTGACTGACGTCGCGCTCGATCCCTACACCAGCCACGGGCAGGACGGCCTGATCGACGCGGATGGCTATGTCCTCAACGACCAGACCGTGGAGATGCTCGTCGGGCAGAGCCTCAACCAGGCCGCTGCAGGGGCTGACATCATTGCCCCGTCCGACATGATGGACGGTCGCATCGGCGCGATCCGCGAGGCGCTCGAAGGCGCAGGCCACATCAACGTGCAGATCATGTCCTATGCCGCCAAGTATGCCTCGGCGTTCTACGGCCCGTTCCGCGATGCGGTGGGGTCGCGCGGGCTGCTCAAGGGCAACAAGAAGACCTACCAGATGGACCCGGGCAATGCTGAGGAAGCGCTGCGCGAGGTCGAGATGGATCTGGCCGAAGGTGCCGACAGCGTGATGGTCAAGCCGGGCCTGCCCTATCTCGACATCGCCTGCCGCGTGAAGGAAACCTTCGGCGTGCCGGTCTTCGCCTATCAGGTCAGCGGCGAATACGCGATGATCGAAGCCGCGGTGGCGGCAGGTGCGGCCGACCGCGACGCCATGGTTCTGGAAACGCTGGTGTCCTTCAAGCGCGCAGGCTGTTCCGGCGTGCTGACCTACCACGCCGCCCACGCCGCACGCCTGATGGGCGCCTGAGGCTCTTGTGACATTTCGGCTGGAAACGACGCGCCTTGTCGTGCGCGAATGGCGCGATGCGGACGCTGCGCCGTTCCACGCGATGTACAACGACCCACGCGTCATGGAATTCCTTCCTGGTTCACTGACGCAAGATGATGTCGCGGTCGTGATTGCACGGATGAACGGGTTTCAGCGCGATCATGGCCATTGCTTCTGGGCGCTGGAGCGACTGGAGGATGGCGCATTCCTCGGCTTCTGCGGGATCAAGCCGGGCCCGGAAGACACGCCGCTGCACGACCATGCCGAGATCGGCTGGCGCCTTGCCCACCACGCGTGGGGTCAGGGCTATGCTCGCGAGGCGGCGCAGGCCTGTCTCGACTGGGGCTTTGGCGAGTTCAAGCTTTCGGAAATCCGCGCCATGACGGTGCCGGGCAACGTGCGCTCATGGGGTCTGATGGAGCGGCTCGGCATGCAGCGCATGGCAGAGCTCGATTTCGAACACCCCGCGCTCGCCGAGGGCGATCCGCTGCGGCCGCACATCGTCTATCGCAAGCTGGCGCAGTGAACTTCAGAGGGAACAGGATGCAGCAGTACCCCGACGTTTCGATCATCCCGCTGAACGGCAAGAGCCCGCGCATCCACGAAAGCGCCTTCATTGCGCCGGGGTGCCGCATCATCGGCGATGTCGAGATCGGGCCGGACGTGTCCATCTGGTACAATTGCGTCCTGCGCGGCGACGTCAACTTCATCCGCATCGGCGCGCGGACCAATATCCAGGATGGCAGCGTCATCCACGTCGACAGCCCCGCGCCGAACAAGCCCGATGGCTTTCCGACGATCATCGGCGAGGACGTGCTGGTCGGTCACCTCGCCATGGTCCACGGCTGCGTGATCGAGGACCGCGGCTTCGTCGGCCTTGGCGCGATCGTGATGAGCGATGCGCACATCGAAAGCGATGGCATGCTGGCCGCGGGGGCGATGCTGACCGGCGGCAAGCGCGTGCTGTCGCGCCAGTTGTGGGGCGGCCGTCCCGCCAGGTACATGCGCGATCTCGACGATGCGGCCATTGCCGACATGCAGCGCGGCGTGCAGCACTATGTCCGCAACGGGCAGGCGCACAAGCTGGCTGTCGGGGCGGCCGTTCTTGGCACGGCCGAAGGCTGAGCTTCCGCCGCCAGAGGCCTTGCGCGCGCTGGTCGATGCCGAAGGGCGATTGGCGGTGCGGGTGACGCCCGGCGCGCGCAGCGAGGGCATCGAGATCGAACAGGGGCGCATCGCCGTCAAGGTCCGCGCCAAGCCCGAAGACGGCAAGGCGACGGCAGCGGTGGGGGAGCTACTGGCAAGGGCGCTTGGCGTTGCGCCGTCCAGGGTGGAAATGTTGCGCGGCGCAACTTCCCGGGAGAAGCTGTTCAGGATTCCCCCAGTCTAGCTCTCCGAAGGCACCCTGAACGCAACGACCATCATCGCCACGCTCCAGGCGCTGGCGATCCACAAGCATCCCATCGGCAGGCGATCCTGCAGGAAGGCGCCCAGCACGGCACCGGCCAGCAGGCCGAGCCACAGCTGCGCCCATGACGTCCACCGGCCATCGCCTTTGCCCATGATGCGGCGGGCCAGGCCAATGCCGAGCTTGACCAGCGCACCGGTCATGTAGGTCAGGCCGACAGTCACTTCGCCGTCGCGCTGGAAAGTGTTGTTGAGCGCACCCATCGCCAGGACCAGCGCCGCCATCATCAGCGTTCCGGCCCCGGCGGCGCGGGCGATTGCCCCGATCACCAGCAGCGCAGTGACCAGCGCCAGCACGGCGGGCTTGCGCAACGATCCCGCACGCTCGGAAACGAGCGCGCCGACCGTCACACCCGCGATGAAGCCACCGATAAGCAGCGCGGGAATGATCGCGTCATGCGGGGAAGTGCCAAGCGCAACGCCAAGCCGCGTCGTGTTGCCCGACATGAAGGAGACGAAATAGGCCTGCGCGGAGAGAAACCCGACCGCGTCCACGAACCCGGCCATGGCGGCAAGAGTCATGGCGAATGTCCGGCGCTGGCGGTCGTTGAGGATCACGCAGCGCCTTCTAGCGCGCCTTTGTGCCGAAGGGAATCAACTGCGGGAATCAAGCGCGCGCCATCCCCCGCGCCATCTGTCCCAGCACCTCGCTGAGGCCGCTGGCGATTTCGTGGTCCTCGGGCGCGACATCGGCAATCGCGCGCGCCATGCAGTCGGCCCATTGCGTGGCCGTCTCGCGCGTGATCGGGAAGGGCTTGTGCATCGACATCATGCACTTGCCGGGGTGTGCGTCGAACCAATCGCGCGGACCGCCGCTCCAGCCCGCCAGAAAGCCAGGCAAGGATTCGCGCATCGGTGCAAGGTCGGGCGCATGCATGGCGCGCAGCTCTGCAAACGCCGCATCGGTTTCCATCAGGTCGTAGAAGCGATCGGTGATGCGGCGCAGCGTTTCAATTCCGCCGAGGCGGTCATAGGGACTGGTTGCGGGGGCTTGGGTCGCCAAGGGAATGCTCCGGAACAGGGATCTGGAGCCTTGCTTGTGCCCCTAACCGGAGCCGAGAACATTGACCGCAATCAATCACTTGGGCAATCATCCAGCGCTTCAGTTGCGGTGGGGAAGGGCCTTGGCCGCCAGTCCCGCTGCCATTCCACCAAGGACTGCCCCGATCGCCCAGTTGGTCGCCACTGCATCCCACTGGCGATAGCGCGTCCATTCGCCGCCGGTGCGCAGTGACGTCCAGGCAAGTCGTCCCAGCGCATAAGCCGGAGCGGCGAGCAACACGTTTGCCATTGTTTTCTCTCCCAGACGTTTGTCGGGAAACGGCAGGCATGTGACTAGGTTCCGCAAGTTCAGTCGGCGATCAGGCCCTTCAGCGTCTCGAGCCGGTCCGCCTCATGCGCAGGCTTGTCGGCGCGGATGCGGCTGATGCGGGGGAAGCGCATGGCAACGCCCGATTTGTGCCGCTTGCTGGCATGAACCGAATCGAAGGCAACTTCGAACACCAGCGACTTGTCGGTCTCCCGCACCGGGCCAAACTTGCCGACAGTGTGCTGCCGCACGTAGCGGTCGAGCCATTTCAGCTCCTCGTCGGTGAAGCCGAAGTATGCCTTTCCGACGGGCAGCAGTTCCGCCCCCTCGTCCGGGTCGCCGTTCCAGCAGCCGAAGGTGTAGTCCGAATAGAACGACGACCGCTTGCCGCTGCCGCGCTGCGCGTACATCAGCACGCAATCGATCAGCAGCGGATCGCGCTTCCACTTGTACCACAACCCGGTCCGCCGCCCCGCGACATAGGGGCTGTCGCGCCGCTTGAGCATGACTCCCTCGATCGCTTCATCGCGGGCCCGGGCGCGGATCTCGGCAAGCTCGTCGAAGTCCCGGGCCTCGATCACCTGCGAGATATCGAAACGGCTTTGGTCGAGCTTCGGCACCAGATCCTCGAGACGAGCGCGGCGCTGCTCCCAGGCCCATTCGCGCAAGTCCTCGCCGTCCTCGATCAGCAGGTCATAAAGGCGCACGAAGGCAGGATAGTCTCCGAGCATCGCCTTCGACACGGTCTTGCGCCCCAGGCGTTGCTGCAGCGCATTGAAGCTCGCCGCGCCGCCACTTTCGCCGCCCTGATGCGCCCCGCGCACCAGCAGCTCGCCGTCAAGCACACAGGGCGTGGTCAGGGCTGCCGTCACTTCGGGAAAGGTGCCGGAAATGTCGTCGCCACTGCGCGAATAGACGCGCGTCTCACCCGCCACATGGACGATCTGCACGCGAATGCCGTCCCATTTCCACTCGGCCGCGAACTCCGAGAGGTCGAGGATTTCCGCTTCGAGCGGGTGGGCCAGCATGAACGGCCGGAACAGCGGGAGCAGGTCGGTGCGCGGCGGCGCGGCACCGTTCGCCGCCCAGTCGAACAGCGGCAGGTAGGGCGGCGCCTGTCCGTGCCAGTACTCTTCGACGTCCTCGACGCTGACTTCGAAGGCCTGCGCGAACGCGACCTTGGCAAGCCGCGCGGAAATCCCGATGCGCATCGCGCCAGTGGCAAGCTTCAGCAGGGCATAGCGACCGTTGACGTCAAGACGGTCAAGCAGATCGGTCAGAATCCCGGGCGCCGTAGCGCGCGTGGTGGCGTGAAGGGTCTCCACGACTTCGGCAACCGAAGGAGCTGGCAAGCGTTCGCCCCCAGGTCCGGCAGGCGGCTCCGGCCAGAGCAGGCTGGCCGTCTCGGCGGTGTCGCCAACGTAGTCGCGGCTCAACGTCCACAGCACCGGATCAACCCGCTCGGCCATCAGCGAGCGGATCAGGCTTGCCTTCACCGCAGGGAAGTCCAGCCCGTCGGTCAGCGCAGCAAGCGCCCAGCCCCGGTCGGGATCGGGCGTTTCGCGCATGTAGTCGGCCAGCAGTGCCAGCTTGGCATTGCGCGATGGCGTGAGCACGAGCGCGTCGAGCAGGGCGGCAAAGCGCTCCATCAGTCGTCCTCGTCCTCATAGCCGACCAGCGCCAGGGCCCGAGCCTTGCGCTGCGTCAGCTCACACCAGCGCAGCAGCGCTTCCTCGCGGCCGTGGGTGATCCAGGTCTCGGCCGGGTTCACTTGCGTGATGGTCTGGGTCAGCTCATCCCAGTCGGCGTGGTCGGAAATGATCAGCGGCAGCTCGACATTGCGTTGCCGCGCCCGCTGCCGCACGCGCATCCAGCCTGACGCCATGGCGGTGACCGGGTCCGGCAAGCGGCGGCTCCACCGGTCGTTCAAGGCCGAAGGCGGACAGATCACGATGCTGTTGGCCAGCGCCGCCTTGGGCACACCGGCCACAGCCTTGAGGTCGCCAAGATCGACGCCGTGGTCCTGGTACAGCCGGCACATCCGCTCCATCGCGCCGTGCAGCCAGATCGTCTCGTGAAATCCTGCAGCCCGCAATTCCTTAATCACCCGTTGCGCCTTGCCCAGGGCATAGGCTCCGACAAGCACGCAGCGCCCCTGATCGTTCTCGCGGGCACTCAGCAGCTTGGCCATTTCCTCGGCAATCGGCGGATGGCGGAACACCGGCAGTCCGAACGTGGCCTCGGTGATGAACACGTCGCACGGCGTCACTTCGAATGGCGGGCAGGTGGGATCAGCCCGGCGCTTGTAGTCACCGGTTACGATAACTCGCTCGCCCGCATGCTCGAGCAGGATCTGTGCAGAGCCGAGCACGTGGCCCGCCGGCACGAAAGTCGCCCGCACGCCGCCCGGCAGGCTGATCGTCTCGCCATAGGCGACAGGCGCTGCCCGGACCTCGTTCTGCGCTTCCACCCCATACCGCAGTTGCATGATCGCCAGCGTTTCGGGTGTGGCGACGGTTCGGCCGTGGCCCCCGCGGGCGTGATCGGCGTGGCCATGGGTGACCAGCGCGGTCTCGACCGGGCGTGCGGGATCGATCCACACGTCGGCCGGCGCAACGTGGATGCCCATCGGCTCTGCCCTGATCCACGAAAATGACGCTGCCATGCCGGAACAATGGCGGGCTCACAGGTTTCGTTCCAGATGAACTATCGCCACAGCATTCCACGCGCGGGACAGGCGAGGTTCAGGTCACCGGGTTAGCTTTCGCCCGCTCACAAACAGACGATCCGGGAGACTGGCCATGCTCCGCAAAAGCACAATGCTCCTCGCGCCACTATGCGCAGCCCTGCTGCTGGCGGGGTGCGACGGCAAGGAGAAGGAGACCGGACCCGATGTCTCGCCCACCGCATCGATCCCGGCGATCGCCGCACCCGAACCGGCGGTTACTTCGGTGCCGCCCTCGGCCAATCCGCTTGCTGACTTCGCCCGGCTCGACGCCGCGCGCGATGGCGCGATCTCCAGCGCGGAGTATGCACAAGGGGCGCAGACCCTGTTCGAGATGATGGACCTGAAGCAGAACGGGAATCTCGATGCCGACCAGCTCCGCGCGGGCGCTGCAATGCTCGCCGAGATCGACGGGCTGACTCCGCAAGTGCTGCTGAATGTGGCCGATGCCGATGGCGACGGCAAATTGACCCTGTCCGAATGGATGGCCTTCAACAATGCCCGCTTCTCGATGATTGACCGGAATGGCGATGGCATGGTCAGTCGCGCCGAATGGGACGCCCCTCATCCCGCGCCACCGCAGGCGCCCTAGACTCACGACCCTTAAGGCAAACGAGAAGGGGCGGCACCTCGTCATGCCGCCCCTTTGTTCATTTTCACCAGTGAAGCTTATTCGGCTTCGTCGGCGCTCGGCTCTTCGGTCGCCGCGCTTCCAGCCTTGCCCTTCCTGGCCTTCTTCTTGACCAGCTTGGGCGCGGCTGGCGTCAGTTCGAAGGACAGCGCGTCCTCCTTCAGGCTGACGTGGACTTCGCCGCCATTGGCCAGCTTGCCGAACAGCAGTTCCTCGGCCAGCGGCTTCTTGACCTTCTCCTGGATCAGGCGGGCCATCGGGCGGGCACCGTAGAGCTTGTCGTAGCCCTTCTTGGCCAGCCAGCTGCGCGCCTCGGCGTCGAACTGGATGTGGACGTTCTGTTCGGCCAGCTGCAGTTCGAGCTGCAGCACGAACTTGTCGACCACGCGGCTGACAACCTCGGGCGGCAGGTAACCAAACGGCACGATCGCATCGAGACGGTTGCGGAATTCAGGGGTGAACATCTTCTTCACCGCCTCGTCGCCCGCATCGGCCTTCGACACGTCGCCAAAGCCGATACCCTGCCGCGCCATGTCCGAAGCGCCCGCATTGGTGGTCATGATCAGGACCACGTTGCGGAAATCGACGGTCTTGCCGTGGTGGTCGGTCAGGCGGCCATTGTCCATCACCTGCAACAGGATGTTGAACAGGTCGGGGTGCGCCTTCTCGATTTCGTCGAGCAGCAGGACGCAGTGCGGCTGCTGGTCGATCGCATCGGTCAGCAGACCGCCCTGATCGAACCCGACGTAGCCCGGAGGCGCGCCGATCAGGCGGCTGACCGAGTGGCGCTCCATGTATTCGGACATGTCGAAGCGCTGCAGCGGGATGCCCATGATCTGGGCGAGGCTGCGGGCCACTTCGGTCTTGCCGACGCCGGTGGGGCCGCTGAACAGGAACGAGCCGATCGGCTTGTCCGCATCGCGCAGGCCCGCACGGCTCAACTTCATCGCCGAGGACAGCACCTCGATCGCCTTGTCCTGGCCGAACACCAGGCGCTTCAGATCACGCTCGAGATGTTCGAGCACCTTCTTGTCATCCGAGCTGACCGATTTGGGTGGGATGCGCGCCATCGTCGCGATGACCTGTTCGATCTCGCGCGCGGTGATCGTCTTCTTGCGCTTGTTCGGCGGCACCAGCATCTGCATCGCGCCGACTTCGTCGATCACGTCGATCGCCTTGTCCGGCAGCTTGCGGTCGTTGATGTAGCGCGCCGAAAGCTCGACCGCGGTCTTGATCGCGTCGGGCGTGTACTTGACCTTGTGGTGTTCCTCGAACGCGGTGCGCAGGCCACGCAGGATCTTGATCGTGTCCTCGATGGTCGGCTCGTTCACGTCGATCTTCTGGAACCGGCGCAGCAGCGCGCGGTCCTTTTCGAAGTGGTTGCGGAACTCCTTGTAGGTGGTGGAGCCGATGCAACGGATCGTCCCGCCCGAAAGCGCGGGCTTGAGCAGGTTCGATGCATCCATCGCGCCGCCACTGGTCGCGCCGGCACCGATAACGGTGTGGATCTCGTCGATGAACAGCACTGCGTGCGGCATCTTCTCGAGCTCCGAGACGACCTGCTTGAGGCGTTCCTCGAAGTCGCCGCGATAGCGCGTGCCCGCGAGCAAGCTGCCCATGTCGAGCGAGTAGATCACCGCTTCCGACAGCACTT
>JBEQCK010000121.1:0-11272 GCA_041639335.1 Novosphingobium sp. | reverse complement strand
GCTCACAGTCGTTGTTCTTGAAACGGGGCCACCCCGAACTGCCCAAGGGGACGGGGCAAACGACCCGAGGCGTCCACGAATGCGTCTGGGCGGTCGACAACGCCGAGGGGCTGGAACGCTTGAAGGCGCGCCTGAAGGGCCTCGTGGAACTGACCACTGATGCTGATGGCGTGGTTCACTTCGTTACGCCGTTCGGGCAGGCGATCGGGCTGCAAATGTGGCAACCGCGCGCCGTGTTTGGCGCGCCGACCCCGCAGAACACGGTCGGCCGGATTGCCCGCCTCAACCAGCCACGCAAATGGATCGATCGGGCCGTGCCAAAGCGCACGCACCATTGCGTCTGGACCTTCCCGGACGTGCAGGAGGCGGTCGCCTTCTATCGCGACATCCTTGGCTTCCGCATCACCGACATGCAGAAGGGGTTCGGCGTCTACATGCGGGCGGAGGGCTGCTACGAGCATCACAACATATTCCTCGCCGACGCGCATGCGCCGATGCCGGGCTTCAACGGGACGCTGAAGTTTCACCACGCCAACTGGGAAGTCGAGGATATCGACGAGTTGATGGTCGCCAAGAACTATCTCGACCGGCGTGGCTATACCTATGGTGACTGGAACTGGGGTTTCGGACGGCACCGGCTGACGTCGGCTGCGTTCCTGTACGTGCCGTGTCCGGCAGGTGGCGAGGCAGAATACGGCGCAGATTGCGATTGCGTGGATGACGGCTGGAAGCCGCGCATCTGGGACGGCGCGTTCGGAACAGCGATCTACATGACCAACTTGCCGGACTTCATGAAAGGCGAGCCCAACTGGGATGTGCGATACGCTGGCCCGGACGAGTTGCACTACCATCCCGCTGAGCCTCGGCAACTGGCAGAGGCTGCCGAGTAAGGTCGCAGAACGCTGCAACGCAGGGCACTGGAACCGCTTGGGTTCCAGTGCCTTGTGCTATCTGGACCAGACGCTAGCCTGAGCCTTGGGTCCGGAAATGATCCTTGGCCCGGGACACGGGAGCGAGAAAAGCTCTGTGAAATAAAATAACAAGCGTATATAACTTTGCGTCAGTCATGCTTTTCCATATGGAAAGCGTGATTCGATGTGGGAGAGTTCAGATGCAGGTGTTTGCAGCATGAGCGGAAGCGTGCGCGGCAACATGCCGCCGTTGGCGCTGCATGTGCCGGAACCGAAGTTTCGGCCGGGTGATGCGGTCGACTATTCGCACCTCGAGATCCCGCCCGCCGGCGCGCAGCCGCGCCCTGACGAGCAGTGCCCTGCAGCGCAAACGCAGGGGCTGTGCTTCGATCTGGTTCGCGTGCTGGATGAGGACAATCGCGCTGTCGGGCCATGGGATCCGAAGCTCGATGCCGAAACCTTGCGGCGGATGCTTCGTACCATGGCGCTGACCCGAGCGTTTGACGACCGCATGTATCGCGGGCAGCGGCAGGGCAAGACCAGCTTCTACATGAAGTGTACCGGGGAAGAGGCGACTTCGGTTGCCCCGGCGATGGCCTTGGCCGCGGACGACATGGTGTTCCCGAGCTACCGCCAGCAGGGCATCCTGATTTCGCGCGGATACCCGATCGTCGAGATGATCAACCAGATCTACTCGAACCGGGCGGACAAGCTTAAGGGCCGGCAGTTGCCGATCATGTATTCGGCGCGCGAGGCCTCGTTCTTCACGATCAGCGGCAATCTTGCCACGCAGTATCCGCAGGCGGTGGGCTGGGCTATGGCCAGCGCGATCAAGGGCGACACCCGGATTGCTGCGACCTGGATCGGGGAAGGATCGACGGCCGAGGGCGATTTCCACTCCGCCATGACCTTTGCGACCGTCTATAACGCCCCGGTCATCTTCAACGTCGTCAACAACCAGTGGGCGATCTCGAGCTTTTCGGGCTTTGCTGGCGCCGAGCGGACAACCTTCGCCGCCCGTGCCATCGGGTATGGCATGGCTGGCTTGCGGGTGGACGGCAACGATCCGCTGGCAGTCTATGCAGCTACTAAGTGGGCAGCAGACCGCGCTCGGTCGAACGCCGGACCCACATTGATCGAGCACTTCACCTATCGCGCCGAGGGGCACTCGACCTCGGACGATCCGGGGCAATACCGTTCGGCGCACGAGCGTGAGGAATGGCCGCTTGGTGATCCGATCAACCGGCTCAAGCAGCACCTGATCGCGCTTGGCGAATGGTCCGAAGACCAGCACGCCGAGATGGACCGTGAACTGATGGAGATGGTCAAGGCGGCGACCAAGGAAGCCGAAAAGAACGGCATCCTCGGCCACGGCCTGCACCATCCCTTTCACACCATGTTCGAGGACGTGTTCGAAGACCTGCCTTGGCACCTTCAGGAACAGAGCGAGCAGGCAATTCACGAGCGTCGGGTCAAGTGGCCAGAGTGGTCCGAGGAGGGGAAGCAGCCATGACCCACGAAGAATCGCCGGTCAGCCTCGCCGAGGCTCCGACCCGCCGCCTCAACATGATCGAGGCCATCAACGATGCGCTCGACATCATGATGGAGCGCGATCCCAATGTCGTCGTGATGGGCGAAGATGTTGGCTATTTCGGAGGCGTGTTCCGTGCCACGGCAGGCTTGCAGAAGAAATACGGCAAGACCCGCGTGTTCGATACGCCGATCAGCGAATGCGGCATTATTGGCGTCGCCGTGGGCATGGGCGCCTATGGCCTGAGGCCTGTGCCGGAAATCCAGTTTGCGGACTACATCTATCCGGGGCTCGACCAGCTCGTGTCGGAAGCCGCACGCTTGCGCTATCGCTCGGCAGGAGAATTCATCGCGCCGATGACGGTGCGCTCGCCCTTCGGCGGCGGCATCTTCGGCGGGCAGACGCACAGCCAGAGCCCCGAGGCGCTGTTCACGCATGTTGCCGGTCTGAAGACCGTCGTGCCCAGCAATCCGCATGACGCCAAGGGCCTGCTGATCTCGGCCATCGAAGACAACGATCCGGTGATCTTCTTTGAACCGAAGCGCATCTACAACGGCCCGTTCAACGGCTATTACGACAAGCCGGTGGAGCCGTGGTCCAAGCATGCCGACAGCGCGGTACCGGAAGGGTACTATTCAATTCCGTTGGGCAAGGCGCGCATCGTCCGCCCCGGCAATGCCTTCACGGTGCTGGCCTATGGGACGATGGTTCACGTCGCAGCCGCTGTCTGCGCCGAGAAGGGTGTGGATGCCGAGATCATCGACCTGCGCACGCTTGTCCCGCTCGACATCGAGACGGTGGAAAAGTCGGTGGAAAAGACCGGCAAATGCCTGATCGTCCACGAAGCGACACGCACATCCGGCTTTGGTGCCGAGCTTTCGGCGCTGGTGCAGGAGCGCTGTTTCTATCACCTTGAAGCCCCGATCGAGCGCGTGACCGGCTTCGACACCCCCTATCCCCACAGCCTCGAATGGGCCTACTTCCCAGGCCCGGTCCGCATCGGCGAGGCCATCGACCGCCTGACGAAAGCCTGAGCACCATGGGAACCTATACATTCCGCCTGCCCGACATCGGTGAAGGCATCGCCGAGGCTGAAATCGTCGCATGGCACGTCGCCGTGGGCGACATGGTCGAGGAAGACGGTCGTCTGGCTGACATGATGACCGACAAGGCAACGGTCGAGATGGAAAGCCCCGTTGCGGGCAAGGTCGTCTCGATCGCTGGCGAAGTCGGTGATGTGGTGGCGATTGGGTCGGCACTGGTCGTGATCGAGACCGAAGGGGAAGGGGAGGCGCCCGCTCCTGCCGCGGCGCCAACTGCTACGCCTGCTCCCAAGGCAGAGGTTGTTGAAGAACGCATCGAGGTCGAGACGCCCGATGCTGCGGACGTGGCGCGGGTCGAGGCTGCTGCACCGCCGCCGCCCCCACCGCCCGCAGTTCCCAAGGCTGCTCCAGTATCGGCGGTGGAACCAGTCCGGCGTGGCTATGACGCCAAGGTCCTCGCCAGCCCCGCCGTGCGACAGCGCGCCCGGGACCTCGGCATCGACCTGTCGGAAGTGCGTCCGTCGGAAGAAGGCCGCGTGCGTCATGCCGACCTTGACCAGTTCCTCGCCTACAACGCCACGGGCGGCTACCGTTCGGCCGGGGCGGAGCGCGGCGACGAGGTGATCAAGGTCATCGGCATCCGCCGCCGCATTGCCGAGAACATGGCAGCGTCGAAGCGCCACATCCCGCACTTTTCCTATGTCGAAGAGTGCGACGTGACTGCGCTCGAAGTGATGCGCGAACAGCTCAACAGCAGCCGTGGCGACAAGCCGAAGCTGACGATGCTGCCGCTGCTGATCACCGCGATCTGCCGCACCCTGCCGCAGTTCCCGATGATCAATGCCCGTTACGATGACGAAGCCGGTGTGGTGACACGCTATGGCGCGGTCCATCTCGGGATGGCAGCGCAGACGCCTGCGGGCCTGATGGTGCCGGTGATCCGCAATGCGCAGAGCCTCAACTTGTGGCAATTGGCGCGCGAGATCGGTCGCCTTGCCGAAGCCGCGCGCAGCGGCAGCGCGAAGTCGGACGAGCTATCAGGTTCGACTCTCACCGTCACCTCGCTCGGCCCCCTGGGCGGCGTGGCGACGACCCCGGTGATTAACCGGCCCGAAGTCGCCATCATTGGTCCCAACCGGATCATCGAGCGGCCGATGTTCGTGCCCGACGGCATGGGTGGCGAGCGGATCGAGAAGCGCAAGCTGATGAATATCTCGATCAGTTGCGACCATCGCGTTGTCGACGGCCACGATGCCGCCAGCTTCATTCAGGCGATCAAGAAGCTGATCGAAACGCCGGTGCTGCTGTTGGCCGACTGATGTGATAGATGTGCGGATCGGAGGTGCCCATGCCGACAACCGATCCGCGCATCGATCAGCATATCGCCGATGCAGGGGCGTTCGCGAAACCTGTCCTCGAGCGGTTCCGGGCGCTGGTGCATCGCGAGGTGCCTGACTGCGTCGAAGCGATCAAGTGGGGCATGCCGCACTTCACGGTGGGCGGTAAGAACCTCGCCGGCATGGCGGCGTTCAAGGCGCATGTCTCGATCTTCTTCCACAATGACGAGCAAGCAGGCGGCACCGGGCCCTTTCACAAGATTGCCTCGCTCGACGCCTTTCCCGACGAGGCAGACGTGGTCGAGCGGCTGCGTGCGGCCGTGGCGCGGCTTGCTGCCCCGAAGGCGAAAGTGCCGCGCGCTTCCCCGAAGCCAGTGCCAGCAATGCCCGGACCCCTCAGCGCTGCCCTGGAAGCAGCAGGGCATGCCGAGCGCTTCGCGTCGATGCCGCCGGGCCAGCGCCGCGAGTACATCGAATGGATCGTCGAGGCGAAGACGGAGCCCACACGCGACAAGCGCATCGCACAGGCGGTCGAGTGGATCGGCGAAGGCAAGGGCCGTAACTGGAAGTACCAGAATTGCTGAAGACTTGGGCAATGCCAAGAAAATGGCGATCGGGCTTAAATGCGCGTGGTTGAGCGTTGACAGCCTGCAAAACCTGCCATAGAGGCGGCGCTCCCAACGGCGAGCGGGTGTAGCTCAGTTGGTTAGAGTGCCGGCCTGTCACGCCGGAGGTCGCGGGTTCGAGCCCCGTCACTCGCGCCATTGGGATGATGAAAGAGGCGCCTCCGGGCGCCTTTTTCTTTGCGCGCGAAGTTGCGCTCCGTTGTGGAAAAATTCCCGCTTCCAAGCCCGTTGACAGCCCACACGGCCTGCCATAGAGGCGCGGCTTCCAAGAGGTACGCGGGTGTAGCTCAGTTGGTTAGAGTGCCGGCCTGTCACGCCGGAGGTCGCGGGTTCGAGCCCCGTCACTCGCGCCACCACTTGGGAAAGTGCCTTCGCGGCATACCTTTTGACGTTACGCGGGTGTAGCTCAGTTGGTTAGAGTGCCGGCCTGTCACGCCGGAGGTCGCGGGTTCGAGCCCCGTCACTCGCGCCACGTCAGATGCGATGCAAAGGACGCCTCAGGGCGCCCTTTCGCGTTCAGGGCAACATCATCCCTTGAATGGTGCGGTGTCGAAGTAATCCCGCCACTTCGCGATCTTGCCATCCTTCAGTTCGAAGATGCCCATCAGCCGCAACGACACGAAAGTCTCGCCAGCGGCGTTGATCATGTGGTCAACCCGCTCGGTGAGGACCGTATCGCCAATGGCGGCAATCGCCAGCATGTCGACCTTGATGCGGGCAATCCCCATGTCGTTCTCGAAGCCCGCAACCAGCGCGAGGCCCTGCTCGATGCCGATGGTATGGGTCATGCCCACGTTCTCGTAGTCGGTCTGCTCTGTGAAGAACTCCCGCATCGAGGCAGCAAATCCGCCGGGTTGCTCCCACATCGCGCAGAAGGCTTCGACGGTTTCAACTGGACCAGGCATGGCACTCTCCCCTTCGCATTGGGCAAAAGGGTAAGCGATTAGACGGGGTTGTCCAATACCGTTCGCGCTCAGCCCCAGCGGCCGGTTTCCATCCAGATCAGAAAGCGCCGCAGCGGCAGGAGCCAGATCGTCCCGAGCACGACATAGGCAAGGGTCTGCAGCAGGACATGCCATTGCCCGATGACGCCGGATAATGCTGCGACGCCTAGCGCATAGATAACCAGTCCCAGAACCAGACCGAGAATGCCAATCGGCTTGCGCCAGGTCGGCTTGTAGTCTTCCTTCACCGTCAGCGCTCCCAGGGACCGTAGATTTGTGTCGGCGTTACCACGGCATGCAGCGGGGCGTCATGCGCCTCACGGGGCAGGTGCTCGACCAGCTGGCAGTCCCACGCAAGGCCGATAGGGCAGGTCGAGGGATGGGCCTCCAGCCAGCGGTCGTAATGCCCGCCACCTTGGCCAAGTCGCCCACCATCCGCGCTGAAGCCGACAAGGGGGACGAACAGCACTTCGGGCGCGACCTCGGCGGCATCGTGGGCTGGCTGCACGATGCCCTTCCACGGACCCGGCTCGAGCAATTCATCCACCCACGGTGATGCCCACTCGCGAAAGACCATCGGCGATGAGCGGTCGGCAAACCACGGCAGTGCAATCTTGTGCCCGGCCTCATGCAGGACCTGTGCGTAGGCGGTAGCCGGAGCTTCTGCGGGGCCGGCGAGATAGAGCCCGACGGTCGCACCTTCGGGGATCATCGCCAGAACCGGCGAGGGCGGGCGGCGGAACATCAGTGCCTTCACCCGGGGATCGAGCGCCGCGACGTGGGCATTGCGCCGCGCTCTCAATTCGGTGCGCAGCGCATTCTTGGCTTCCACGAGGTGCTCCGGAGAAAAAGGAAGGGGGGTGACGGGCCCACCATGGGTCGTTAGCTCGGAAAATCCTCTGACGCCTCGACGTCAGGTGGGGACCGCTTACCCGGGACCAGGGTCCCAGGCAGGGGCAGCCCCCTTGGATTGCTTATAGCCTCAGGGATGTTCATGCGGCTCGTGCCGGGCAGATCCCGTCACGGCCTAGTTAGGCGCTGACAGGCCCTTGCTCAAGGGCGGCAGCGAGTTTTTCAATGCGTTCTGCCAGTGCGTTGACACGATCGACCAAGGCAGGGTCAATTTCGGCGCTATCAATCTGCGCGGGAGCGGGCGCGATTGCCGGTGCTGTATCAGGGGCAGGGGCAACCTTGTGCGCTTCGTGCAGCTCGTCTGCCATCATCAATGCCGCGAACAGCAGCATCCGTGTCTCGCTTTGCTGGCCGCCGATCTTGCGGGCGCGCTCGTCGACCATGCGGCCGAGCATCTCGATGTGGGCTTCCTCGCCATCGGCGCAGGAGACGGCAAAGTTGCGACCGCCGATCGGTAGGCTGACGTTGCTCATGCCACGGGGCTCATGACCGGAGGCTCATTTCGGCAGGCCTGCCAGCAGCAGATCGAGCTGGCGTAATTCCTGGGCGACCGTGTCCTTCAGGCGCCGATGACGGACCTTGAGCAGCGCCAGCTCTTCGCCCGCTGCAGCCCCTGGGGTTCCCTGTTGCGCGACCGCTCCTTCGACCCGCGCGAGCGCCTGCTCAAGCCGGTCTAGAGCGGCGCCGAGTGCTTCCGTCGCCATGGCATGGCACGCTAGCACAATCGCATGGGCGCGCAACACCATGGCACGTCTGCGCCGGGGAAAGTCGGGCACAGAAGCTCATATTGTGCACCTGCAACAAAGAAGCCGCCCCGCCAGCCTTGACCCTAGGCCCCATGGTGACCAAAGAGACCCCGCTCCGAATCACCGGATTCATGCGGCCACAGCCGTTCGGCCGCTCGCAGGGAAGGGCTTTTTCAGCATGACACGCGATTCCACCGCGCTGGCTCCCATGGCCAACGCGATCCGTGCGCTTGCCATGGACGCGGTTCAGGCAGCCAATTCCGGTCACCCCGGCATGCCCATGGGCATGGCCGACGTGGCGACGGTGCTGTGGACGCAGTTCCTGAAGCATGATCCTGCGGCGCCCAAGTGGTCTGACCGTGACCGCTTCATCCTGTCGGCCGGCCACGGCTCGATGCTGATCTATGCGCTGCTTCACCTGACGGGCTATGAAAGCCCGACGATGGAGGACATCCGCAAGTTCCGCCAGATCGACAGCGTCTGCGCCGGCCACCCCGAGAACTTCCTTATCCCGGGCGTGGAATGCACCACTGGCCCGCTGGGTCAGGGCCTTGCCATGGCTGTCGGCTTCGCCATGGCCGAGCGTCACCTCAACGCGCAGTTCGGTGACGACCTGGTCGATCACCACACCTGGGTTGTCGCCGGCGACGGGTGCCTGATGGAAGGCATCAATCACGAAGCCGTGGGCCTTGCCGGAACGCTCAAGCTCGGTCGCCTCAACGTCCTGTGGGACGACAACAAGATCACCATCGATGGCGATACCTCGCTTTCGACCACCGAAGACATTCTCGGCCGCTACACCGCGTCTGGCTGGCACGTGACGTCGTGCGACGGTCATGACTTTGCCGACATCGCCCGCGCTCTGGCCGAAGCCAAGGCTGACCCGCGTCCGTCGCTGGTCGCCTGCCGCACAGTGATCGGCAAGGGCGCGCCCAACAAGCAGGGCGGCCACAACGTCCACGGCGCGCCGCTTGGCGCTGACGAAATCGCCGCTGCGCGCGAATATCTGGGCTGGACTTCGGCTCCGTTCGAAATCCCGGCTGACATCCTTGCTAACTGGCGCTCGTCTTCGGAAGCCGGCAAGGCCGCTCGCGCCGAGTGGGAACAGCGCGCTGCTGCCAACCCGCAGGCTGCCGAACTCGCGCGCCGCATGGATGGCGACCTTCCGGCCGAAACCGGTTTCGATGCCTACATCCAGTCGCTGATCGCCACCCCGCCCAAGGTTGCGACCCGCAAGTCCAGCGAGATGGCGCTGGAGGCGTTCACGGCCAATGTGCCGGAGATGGTCGGCGGTTCGGCCGACCTTACCGGTTCGAACAACACCAAGACCAAATCGACCGCGCCGTTCACGCCGGAAAGCTATGACGGACGGTATGTCTACTACGGCATCCGCGAATTCGGCATGGCCGCCGCGATGAATGGCATGGCTCTGCACGGCGGCATTATCCCTTACGGCGGCACGTTCCTGGTGTTCTCCGACTATTGCCGCAACGCGGTGCGTATGTCGGCCCTGCAGCACGTCCGTGCGATCTATGTGTTCACCCACGATTCGATCGGCCTTGGCGAAGACGGCCCGACCCATCAGCCGGTCGAGCATGTCATGTCCCTGCGCATGATCCCGAACCTGCTGGTGTTCCGCCCGGCCGACGCGATCGAAACAGCGGAAGCCTGGGCTCTCGCCCTGGCCAACAAGGACCGTCCGTCGGTCCTCGCGCTGACCCGTCAGAACCTGCCGCCGGTCCGCTTCGATGCCGAAATGAAGAGCGCCAAGGGCGCCTACCGTCTCGTCTCGTCGTCATCGGCCCGCAAGGTCGTGCTTCTGGCAACCGGCTCCGAAGTGGAAGTGGCGATGAAGGTCGCTGCAGCGCTCGAAGAAAAGGGCCTCGGCGCCGACGTCGTCTCGGTTCCTTGCTGGGAGCTGTTCGACGAACAGGACGCGGCCTACAAGGCAGACTTGCTGCCCGCAGACGCGCTCAAGGTCTCGATCGAGGCTGGCGTTACGCTGGGCTGGCAGAAGTATGTCGGCGATGGGCTGTCGATCGGCATCGACACGTTCGGCGCATCGGCTCCGATCGACGCCCTTTATGATCACTTCGGCCTCACCGCCGAAAAGATTGTCCCGCAGATCCTCTCGCGGGTTTCGTAATTCAAACAGGAGATACCTGACATGGCGATCAAGGTTGCAATCAACGGTTTCGGACGCATCGGGCGCAACGTCGCCCGCGCCATTCTCGAACGGCCCGATTGCGGCCTTGAGCTGGTCTCGATCAACGACCTGGCCGATGCCAAGGCCAACGCCCTGCTGTTCAAGCGCGACAGCGTCCACGGCGCGTTCTCGGGCGAAGTTTCGGTTGATGGCAACGACCTGATCGTCAACGGCAAGCGCATCCAGGTGACGGCCGAGCGCGATCCGGCGAACCTGCCGCACGCCGCCAACGGTATCGACATTGCGCTGGAGTGCACCGGCTTCTTCACCAACCGCGATGGGGGCCAGAAGCACATCGACGCAGGCGCCAAGCGCGTGCTGATCTCGGCTCCTGCCAAGAACGTCGATCTGACGGTTGTCTATGGCGTGAACCACGAGAAGCTGACCGCCGATCACAAGATCGTCTCGAACGCTTCGTGCACCACCAACTGCCTCGCACCGATGGCCAAGGTCCTGCATGAATCTATCGGGATCGAGCGTGGCCTGATGACCACGATCCACTCGTACACCAACGACCAGAAGATCCTCGACCAGATCCACAGCGATCCGCGTCGCGCCCGTGCGGCTGCGATGAACATGATCCCGACCAGCACCGGCGCTGCTGTTGCCGTTGGCGAAGTTCTGCCCGACCTCAAGGGCAAGCTCGATGGTTCGTCGATCCGCGTGCCGACCCCGAACGTCTCTGTCGTCGACCTGACCTTCACGCCGAAGCGCGACACCACGGTCGAGGAAGTCAACGGCCTGCTCAAGGCTGCGGCCGAAGGCGCGCTGAAGGGCGTGCTCGGCTACACCGAAGAGCCGTTGGTCTCGATCGACTTCAACCACGATCCGCATTCGTCGACCATCGACAGCCTCGAGACCGCCGTGCTCGAAGGCAAGCTGGTCCGCGTCCTGTCGTGGTACGACAACGAGTGGGGCTTCTCCAACCGCATGCTCGACACCGCGGGCGCGATGGCGAAGTTCCTTTAAGGACGTGAACTGATGAGCGGGCGTCTCGGAGGCATTGCACGGCATGA
>JBEQCK010000120.1:6943-11330 GCA_041639335.1 Novosphingobium sp. | reverse complement strand
CGGTCGCCGAGCTTGATCACGTCGGGCGCGACGCCTCCGCCCGGGCGCACCGGGCCGCTGGCCCACGTCCAGCCATCGGAGGACACGAGCCCGCCCTTGCCGGTGCCGAAAGTGTAGTAGCGCCTATCGGATTGCACGATCGTGGACGGATCGTGAATCCAGGGTTCGCCTTCCATCTGCGCGACGGGGTTGCTCTGCGCAAGAACTGGGGCAGCAATCCCGGCGATGACTGCGGCGGCGAGGAGTTTGGTGTTCATCGAGGCCTCCTTCAACGCAGCGTGATCTTGAGGTCGCGGATCGGCTGGCCTTTGCCATCGACAAAGCGGACCGCGAAATCGGACAGGCCGGGGCCGTTGATCACCGCCCCCTGCAGCACGTTCCGTCCCTTTTTCAGGCCGAGCGCGGGCGAGACGACATCGTCCATGACCATGCGACGATCGCCGTACAACGCTGCGGCTTCCTTGCCGTTCAGCCACCACATCGATGCGGAGTTGGAGCCGACCGCGAGGTGGGCGTCTGGCATGTCGCGTGGCGCGTCGACTACCGTGGTGGCCCAGAAGATCACGCCGTAAGTCGGCTTGCCATAGGCAGCGGCGAAGTAGAACAGCTTGGCGTCCCATTGCGTGGCGTCGAGCGCATGCCAGGTGAGGGATGCGCCTTTGTGCGTCACGGTCTCGCCGTCGCTCGGCAGTTTCCCGCCGAGGCCCGTTGGGCGGTCTTCGGAGAAGGCCTTGCGCACGTAGTCGCTGGTAAAGAGCTGGTTGGTACGGTTGGGTTTGGCGATCGGTTCAAGCAGCATCCAGCGGCGAATGAAGCCGTCCTCGTCTACTGCGGTGCTGCCGGTTGCTGCTGGCACAAAGTATGGGGCGAGCGAAGGGCCGGCCTGCGAAGCTGCGGGAGTGGCAGACGCGCAAAGCAATGCGCTTGCCGCCGCAAGGAGAGCGGAGGTTCGAATCATGTCATCCTCTCAAATTTTCTAATTGTATGAGTTAAAGAGGATTAGGTTTCAACGATAATTATCGATTATAACCTTATAAAATAAGCCCGCAGCAAACCTGTTTGCCGCGGGCCTCTATTCTACTCGGACTAATTGATCAGAACCGGTTGAGCATGTTCTCCAGCCATTCCTGACGGCCCGAAACCGGAGCAGGCTTGAGATCCTGCGCTACGGCAAGGTCGGCGATTTCGGCGAGGCTCGACTGGCGGATGGTTGCCCCAAGTTCGCTGTTCCACCCGGCATAGCGTTCGGCGCGGAAGGCATCGATGCGTCCATCGGCGATGATCGCCTCGGCACGCAGCAGGGCCTTTGCGATAACGTCCACGCCGCCGATGTGGCCATGGAAAAGATCAGCTGCATCAACTGATTGGCGGCGAACCTTGGCATCAAAGTTGAAGCCGCCATCGGTGAAGCCCCCAGCACGTTCGATCTCGATGCAGGCCAACGTCAGTTCCTCGACCGAGTTGGGGAACTGGTCGGTGTCCCAGCCATTCTGCGGGTCCCCGCGATTGGCGTCGATCGATCCGAACACGCCGAGTGCGCCAGCCATGGCGATTTCATGTTCGAAGGTATGGCCCGAGAGCGTGGCGTGATTGGCCTCGATGTTGACCTTGACCTCGTTCTCGAGGCCGAAGCGCTTGAGGAAGCCATACACGGTCTGGGTGTCGAAGTCGTACTGGTGCTTGGTCGGCTCATGCGGCTTGGGTTCGATCAGGATCGTGCCCTTGAAGCCGATCTTGTGCTTGTGTTCGACCACGAGGCTGAGGAAGCGGCCGAAGTTTTCCTGCTCCGTCTTCAGATCGGTGTTGAGGATCGTGTCGTAACCTTCACGCCCGCCCCACAAAACGTAGTTCGAACCGCCGAGACGATGGGTCGCTTCGAGAGCGTCGCGCACCTGGCTGGCACCCCACGCATAGACTTCCGGGCGGGGGCTGGTGGCAGCCCCGGCTAGGTAGCGCGGGTGGCCGAACAGGTTGGCCGTGCCCCACAGCAGCTTGCGGCCGTGTTTGGCCTGCAGTTCCTCGAGGTGGTCCACTGCGCGGGCGAAGCTGGCGCGGAACTCGCCGATGCTCTCGGCCGGCGCCATCACGTCGACATCGTGGAAGCAATAGAACGGCAGGTCGAGCTTTTCGACGAAGGCGAGAGCGGCCTCACGCTTTGCGCGGGCGGCGTTCTCGTCCTGCGGACCGTTGAGCCAAGGACGGTCGAACGTGCCGGCACCGAACACGTCGCTGCCGGGCCAGCAGAAGGTGTGCCACATGCACACGGCAAAGCGCAGATAATCTTCCATGCGCTTGCCGAAAACCATGCGGTCCTTGTCGTAGAAGCGATAGGCAAGATCGCTGGTGCTTTCCGGACCTTCGTAGCGGACGGTCGCGAATTCGTCGAAATAGGCTGCGGACATGACAGGTTACTCCTTGATGGCGCTGAGCGCGGCATAGGCGGCGCGGAAACGGGCGCGCTTGGGCGCTAATGAGGCGGCAAGGGTGAGATCGGGTTCGATCACCGCGCGGACCGGCGGGCGGGTGCAGACCTCTGCGGCAGAAGCGCCGGTGATGGCGATCTGCGCAAGGCGCGCACCGCCCAGCGCCGGGCCGACTTCGCCACCGTGGAAATAGACGAGCCGGACGCCGAGGACGCTCGAGAGGATGCGCCCCCAGTGTGCCGAGCGGGAGCCGCCGCCGATCACGCAAAGCTCCTCGATCTGCGTTCCGGCGTTGCGCAGGGCGTCGATACCGTCGGCATGGGCGAAGGCGACGCCTTCAAGCACTGCTGCGGCCATGCGTCCGGTGGTGCTCTCGTTGCCGAGGCCGAGGAATGCAGCTCGAATGTGGGGGTCGTTGTGGGGGGTGCGCTCACCGGAAAGGTAGGGCAGGAACAGCTCGGGTCCACAGGCCGCGCCGGCCTGTTCGGCAAGGGCGAAGAATTCGGCAGGGCCCGGCACGTTGCAGGCCTTGGCTGCCCAGTCGATGCACGAGGCGGCGGACAGATGCACGCTCATCTGGTGCCACACGCCCGGCAGTGCGTGGCAGAAGGCGTGCACGGCCTCGGCCGGGTTCGGACGGAATGCCGCATTGGCCACGAAGATCACGCCCGATGTGCCGAGGGAGAGCATGCCTTGCCCGTCTGACAGCACGCCTACACCGAGGGCCCCCGCGGCATTGTCGCCAGCGCCAGCGACCACCGGCACGCGCTCCATGCCCCACGCCCTGGCGACGTCCTCCCGCAAGACGCCGGTGACGTCCGGGCCTTCATGCAGGCGCGGCATGTGACTTTCATCAAGGCCAGTGGCGGCGAGCATTTCGGGCGACCATGACCGCCGGGCGACATCGAGCCACAGCGTCCCGGCGCTGTCGGACATGTCGCTCGCCTTTTCGCCGGTAAGGGCAAGGCGGACATAGTCCTTGGGCAGGAGCACGGTGCGCGTGGCGGCAAAGACGTCGGGTTCGTGGCGGCGGACCCAGGCCAGCTTTGGCGCGGTGAAGCCCGGCATGGCGATGTTGCCGGTGATTTCGCGCGCTCGGGGTTCTGCGACTTCGATCTCGGCACATTCGGCAAAGCTGCGGCCGTCGTTCCACAGGATCGCTGGACGCAGCGGCTTGTCATCCGACCCTAACAGGGTGGCGCCGTGCATCTGGCCAGCAAGGCCAATACCGCGCACGTCCCTGCGCAGGCCGGCATCGAGGCCGAGCACCGCTTTGTGCGCTCCGTCTACCCAGTCTGCGGGGGCCTGTTCGGACCACAGCGGATGAGGGCGGGACACGGTGAGGTCGGAACTGCTTTGCGCCAGGACCTCGCCGGTTTCGGCAGTGACAACCGCCTTTACGCAACTGGTGCCGACATCGATGCCGAGGAACATCAGGTTTACTTCGCTTTCATCGGGTCGATCGTCTGGATCGTGCCATCGGGGTTGAAGGTCAGCTCGGTCACCTTGACGTTGCGCAGGTGGTTCTTGTTGGAGAGCTGCGTGTCGGCATAGAACAGCCACCACTTGCCATCATGCTGGATGATGGAGTGGTGCGTGGTCCAGCCCTGTACGGGCTTGAGAATGTGACCGGCGTACTTGAACGGACCATACGGACTGGTGCCGATGGCATAGTTCAGGAAGTGCGTGTCGCCGGTCGAGTAGGTGTAGTAATACTTGCCGTCCTTCTTGAAGACCCATGAGGCTTCGAAGAACCGGCGTTCGTGGTCTCCGCCCAGCACGGGCTTGCCGTCCTGCCCAAGGATCACGGCATCACGGGGGCTTTCCGCAAAGCTCTTCATATCGGCGTTCATCTTGACGACCTTGCCCGACAGCGCGGGCTTGTCGTCCTGCATCAGGTCGGTGTCAGAGCCGTTGGGATCGTACTTGCCGGTGGCCCAGCGCTGCAACTGACCACCCCAGAT
>JBEQCK010000120.1:0-6933 GCA_041639335.1 Novosphingobium sp. | reverse complement strand
GATGCCGCCAAAGTACATGTAGGCAGTGCCATCGTCGTCGGTGAAGACGGCCGGGTCCATCGAGTAGGAGCCGGGGATCGCTTCCTTCTCGGCCACGAACGGTCCCATCGGGTTCTTCGACGTGGCGACGCCGATGCGGAAAGCACCGAGGCCGTTCTTGTCCTTCGATTTGTCCCGCGCCGGGAAGTACAGGTAGTAGGTCCCGTCCTTGTAGGCAGCATCGGGCGCCCACATCTGCTGCGAGGCCCAAGGCACGTCCTTCACGTCGAGCGCGACGGGACCGACGGTGACCTTGCCGCCGACCTTGTCCATGCTCAACACGCGATAGTCGCGCATCGCGTACTGGTTGCCGAGATCGTCGTCAGCCGTCGGTGTTTCGATGTCGTGCGAGGGGTAGACATAGATCTTGCCATCGAAGACGTGGGCAGATGGATCTGCAGTGAAGATTTCGCTGACCAGCGGCTGGTCGCGGAAGGCGCTGGCGTCTGCACCGCCATTGGCGGGCTTGGCTTCATTGGCCGCATTGGAGCACGCTGCAAGTGCGAGCGCGCTCGTCAGGCACAGTGCGACGGTGGTGATCTTCGCCTTCATCATGTCATCCCCTTGCAGGCCGCTTGTCCGGCCTTTTTCCGTATTTGCTCCGACGATGATAGCGCTACCTAAACCAGACGGCAATCTGAAATATGTATTCTAATTACCCAAGGTCGGTTAACTTGGCAAGCGCAGTAAGCGCGTGTCAGTCCGCAGCGTTCCAGGCAGAAACCAGCGCCTCGGCGCGCGCGCCTACAGTCGCTGCATCATCACCGGGTTTGTAAAGGCTCCCGCCAACACCGATGCCGAACGCGCCTGCTGCGCGGTATTCCGCCACGTTGGCTGGGCCAACGCCGCCCACCGCCCAGACGCGTGTTGCCGGCGGCAGGACTTCGCGAATGGCCTTGATATAGCCGCTGCCAAGTACCGAGCCCGGAAACAGCTTCAGGTCCCGCGCGCCCGCGCCAATCGCAGCAAAGGCTTCGGTGGGAGTCAGGAACCCGGGCAGTACGTCCATGCCGAGTTCGAGCGTACGGGCGATGACTGCCGGATCGGTATTGGGTGAGACCATGAACGTGCCGCCAGCGGCTGCAAGCTGCTCGGCAAGAGCGATGCTGGTGACGGTGCCGCCGCCGAAAGCGGCAAGTCTACCAAGCGCCTCGACCATGGCACTGATCGAACCGCATGGATCGGGCGAGTTGAACGGCACCTCGATCAAGCGGATGCCTGCCTCCACCAGAGCGGTGGCGATGCCGACGGCTTCCTGCGTACGGATGCCGCGCAATATGGCGACGATAGGCGGGGCACCTTGGGCAAGGACTTCATCGACCGTCATGGACGCAGGCTTTCGGCAAGAGTTATGGCGTGGGAAAGTCCGGCCACGACGGCACTCTCCCCATCGACCTGTTGCGATGACCCGCCGTGGTGTGCAATCGCAGTCGCATAAAGCGCGGCAAGTGCGGGATCGCCGATCAACGTCACGTTTCGCGCGCCTCTGCCGAACTGCGCAACTTCCGCCCCGATGAGCACACCGGACAGATAGCCCTTGGCCCAATCGCGCGAGCGGCCATCGAGCAGGCGCGCCGCGCGGGCTTCGAACAGGGTGCCGGGCAACGGCTCTGCCGAACGGGCAAGCCCGCGCGCGAAACCGTCGTCGAAGGTCCCCTCGCCGGGAGTGTCCGGGCCAGTCAGGGAGGTGTGGCCGGTGATCGCGGCAAAGACCTCGCCGGTTGGAGCCGTGCGGAAGCCAGTCATCGTGCCGTCGCAGGTGCTGACCCATTTGCCATGGGTTCCGGGAAGGGCGAAGATATGATCGCCTGCGCGCAGGGCAGGGTTCAGCGCCATCGCGCCGAACACCTGCGTCTCCTCCCCGCGCATCACCTCGGGCACGCCATCATCGGTCCGGTAGGAAAGACCCGGCAGGATTTCGACATTGTGGCCAAGCACGCGCTGACGGGTGCGGGCATGGTGCCAGCCCTCTGCATCCACCGGGCACGGGGCGTAAGGAGCAACGGTCAAGCCTGCGGGAGACCCGACCATGCCGCACAGGGTGATCGCCTGGATTGGACCCCCTGCCAGCCAGACCGAGAGCAGGCGGGCCAGCGTCCGCTCCGCCGGTTCGACGAGCTGGGTGACGCCGGGGCCATCGAGCCGTGCGGTAGTTTCGCCGTCTTCCACTAGAAACAGGCGCAGGCGCGTGCTGCCCCAGTCGCCGATAACACGTCGTTCCTGGCCAGGCATGGTCAATCCTCGAACGGTTCGACACTGACCCGCGTCGCGCGCAGGAAGGCATCGGCGACGAGGCGCAGCGGATCCACATCGACATCGCTGCGGCCGGTGCGGATCAGCGTGGTGAAGCGGGCATAGAGGCCGGGATATTCGTGGTCCTCGTCATGGCTGGTGCCCGAGGGCAGCGTCAGGACCGCGCCGCCACTCGATAGCTTGAGCGTGCCGGCATCGGTTTCCACGACAATGTCCCAGCTTTGCGGACCGGTTTGCCGCCAATCGAGGTCCATGTGGACGGGCGCGCCGGTGCTGTCGCGGAAGTTCAGGTCGGCAGCGATGGGAGCGGCGCGGTTGGCGGGGATTTCGAGCCTCCCGGACTGCAGGAAGATGGGCCGGGGCAAAATGCGGGTTGCGATCGACAGCGCGTTTATGCCGGGATCGAAGACGCCCAAGCCGCCGGGCTCCCAGATCCAAGCCTGCCCCGGATGCCAGACCCGCACGTCCTCGCGCCACGTGATTTCGACCTTGTCGATGCGCCGTTCGGCAAGCCATGCCCGGGCCGGGGCGACACCAGCGGCAAAGCGCGAATGCCAGGCGGCGAACAGCGTGGCGCCGACCTTGTCTGCCTGCGCTTCCAGAGCGACGACTTCGGCCAGCGTTGCACCGGGCGGCTTTTCGAGAAACACGTGGATGCCGCGAGCGAGAGCGGTGCTGGCCAGATCATAGCGGACCTGTGGGGGCGTACAAAGCGCGACGGCATCCACAGCGGGGCCGGCCGCCAGCAGTTCGTCCAGACTGGCAAAATGGGGCACGCCCTCGACCCCGTGGTCGTGCGGGCTGACCGTTGCGGCGAGTCCGAACGCGCCATTGCCGGCGATGGCGGGCAAGTGCTGGTCGCGGGCGATCTTGCCCATGCCAACAACGGCGATCCTGATCGGGTCCATGCGGTTAGAGTACCTGCACCTTGAGCGGCGCGGAAGAGTCGCCTGCCGTCTGCGTCAACGGATTGCGGCATGGCAGTGTGAAGGGCGCTGCCTCGATTTCAAACACGTCGCCCACTTGCGTGCGCACTGCATCGCTGAAGGAGAGCGTGGCGGTGCCGAAGAAGTGGACGTGGACATCGCCGGGGCGGCGGAACAGGTCGTACTTGAAGTGATGGTGCTCCAGGTTGGCGAGGCTGTGGCTCATGTTGTCCTCGCCTGTCAGAAACGGCTTATCCCAAACCACCGCGCCATTGCGCAGGATACGGCTGGTGCCACGAATGTCGGCGGGAGCCTCTCCGATCAGCAGTTCCGGGCCGAGAGCGGCGCGGCGCAGCTTGGAATGTGCGAGCCACAGGTAGTTGTGGCGCTCGGTCACGTGGTCCGAAAACTCGTTGGCGAGTGCGAAGCCCAAGCGGAACGGCGTACCATCCGGACCGATCAGGTAGATGCCGGCCAGTTCCGGCTCCTCGCCACCATCCTGCGCGAATGCCGGCATTTCGAGCGGCTCGCCGGGACCGACCAGCTGGCTGCCATCGCCCTTGTAGAACCATTCGGGCTGCTGGCCGACGCTGTTGCCGCCTGGCTTGCCGCCTTCGAGACCTTCGAGGAACATGCGCATAGAATCGGTCTGGTGGGCAGCCGCCGCAGCCTCGCGATGCATCTTGTCGCGCCCCTCGGCTGAGCCGAGGTGGGTAAGGCCGGTGCCGGTCAGGGCAAGGTGGGCGGGGTCCTCGTGGTCGATCGGTGCAAGGAAATTGCCGGCGGCGAATTCCGCCGCAAGATCCACCGGCGCGCCGGCCGGACAGGCCTTCGCCTCATGCGCAAGCGTGGTGCCTGCAGCGATCGCGCGGCGGGCGAGGTCGGTCGTGCGCTCGACGCCTGCAAGGACTTGCGCCGCATCGCCATCGGCCAGGATGACGCTGCGCGTGCCGTCGCTGGCGCGGTGCTGCAGGAGGCGAAGTGACATTGCGTGGTCTCCTGTCAGGCGCTCAGAGCGTCAGCGTGCCGTCGATCAGGCGCGGCGCGCCATCACCACGCGCATCATCGCGCAGTTCGGGCGGCAACAGATCGGCGGCAAGGTTCTGGTAGCTGACCGGGCGCAGGAAACGGTCGATGGCGAGGCTGCCGACCGAGGTTGTGCGCGGATCGGACGTTGCCGGGAAGGGGCCGCCGTGGACCATTGCGTGGCACACCTCGACGCCGGTCGGCCAGCCATTGGCAAGTATGCGCCCGGCCTTGAGTTCGAGCACGGGCATCAGCCGCGCGGCGAGAGCTTCGTCGGCGGCGTCCAGATGGAGCGTAGCCGTCAGCTGGCCCTCGAGACCTGCCAGAACCGTGGCGAGTTCAGCCTCGTCCTTGCACACAACCACCACCGACGAGGCACCGAACACTTCGTGGCCCAAAGCCTTGTCGGCGAGAAATGCCTGCGCGGTGGTGCGGAACAGCGCGGCGTGGCCCTGCATCGCATCGCCGGCAACGCCTTCTGCCAGCTTCTCGACGCCGGGCGCGGCTTCGAGCGCCGCAACGCCCGACTGGTAAGCTTTGCAGATGCCGCCAGTGAGCATGGTCTGCGCATTCGCGCCGCTGACGGCTTCGGTAGCAGCGGCGATAAAGGCATCGAGGCCTTCACCTTCGATGGCAAGCACGAGGCCGGGATTGGTGCAGAACTGGCCCGCGCCCATGGTCAGCGATCCGACGAATGCGGTGCCAAGCGCTGAGCCACGTGCCTTCAGCGCTTCGGGCAGAAGCAGGACAGGATTGATGCTCGACATTTCGGCATAGACCGGAATCGGCAGGTCACGGCCCTGGGCGAGGCGGACGAGCGCAAGGCCACCCGCGCGCGAGCCGGTGAAGCCGACTGCGGCGATGCGCGGGTCCTGCACCAGTGCCGCGCCAAGTTCGTTCGACGGGCCGACGAGATGGCCGAATACGCCAGTCGGGAGACCACATGCAGCAACCGCGCGGGTAATCGCAGCGGCAACCAGCTCGCCGGTGCGCGGGTGGGCCGGGTGACCCTTGACCACCACCGGGCAGCCCGCAGCAAGCGCCGAGGCGGTGTCACCCCCGGCCGTGGAGAAGGCGAGCGGGAAGTTCGATGCGCCGAAGACGGCAACCGGGCCGACCGGGATCATGCGCAAGCGAATGTCGGGCCGGGGCAGGGGCTGGCGATCGGGCAGGGCCGGATCGATACGCAATTGTTGCCAGGCACCCTTGCGAACTACGTCGGCAAACAGGCGCAACTGGCCTACCGTGCGCCCGCGTTCACCTTCAAGGCGGGCGCGGGGGAGGCCGGATTCGCTCACCGCCGCTTCGATCAGATCGTCGCCGATTGCGAGGATTTCGGATGCGATGGCTTTGAGGAAGGCAGCCCGCTCTTCGCGGCTGGTGGCGCTGTATGCGTCAAACGCAGCGGCGGCGGCGGCGCAGGCAGCGTCAACGTCGGCGGGGCCATGCACGGCAAAGGCGGGGCCGGTCGGCTCACCCGTGGCGGCGACCACGGAGCGGAATTCTGTCATCGAAAATCTCCTGATTTAGTCTGACATATTATCAGAAGGGCCGGAACGCAACCATGTGCGTTCCGGCCCTGTGGCGGTGATAGCTATGCGTCAGGCGGGCTCTGGCGTCGTCTTCGAACCCCACAGCGCGTAGAACAGCACATACAATTCGCATGCCGCCGTCAGCAGGAACGAGGTCTGCAAGCCATAGGCATCGGCCAGCCAGCCCTGCACGACGACCAGCGCGCCCCCGGCGATGGCCATGATCAGCAGGCCCGACCCTTCCTCGGTAAGGGGGCCAAGGCCCTTGATCCCCAGTGTGAAGATCGTCGGGAACATGATCGAATGAAACAGGCCGACAAGGATCAGCGCCCACATCGCGACAGGGCCGGTGGTGAACACTGTGACGAGCATGACGACGAAGGCACCAATCGAGAAGGCGGCAAGCACGAGCCCTGCGTCGACCTTCTGCATGATCGCCGAGCCGAGGAAGCGCCCGACCATCATCCCGCCCCACAGGAAGGTGAGGTACTGCCCCGCCTTCTCATGCGTCAGGTTGGCGATATCGGGCTGGCTGACGAAGTTCACGAAGAGGTTTGCCACGCCGATTTCGGCGATCAGGTAGATGAAGATCGCCGGAATGCCGAACACCAGATTGCGGTGCTTCCACAGCGATAGCTTCGCCCGCGCCTCCGGCGCAAGCCGCTGCGTCGCGCTGCCCATCGCGGGTAGCGGAAAGCGTGCAATCACAATGGCAAGAACGACCAGAACAACCGCGACGAGGCCATACGGCAGGATCACCGACTGCGCATCGGCAAGCCGCTCGGCCTGGGTCAAAACGACATCCGACGTGGCCGTGCCGCCCTTCGATCGGCCGAGGATCAGGTAAGCCCCGAACATCGGCGCAAGCATCGTGCCCGCCGAGTTCATCGCCTGCACCAGGTTAAGGCGCGAAGACGCCGTTTCCGGCTTGCCGACGACGGCGACGTAAGGATTGGCGGCGACTTGCAGCAGCGTGATGCCACTGGCGATCACGAACAGCATGGCGAGCGTCACGCCGTAGGACGGCATCGAGGCCGCCAGCATCATGCCAAGCGCGCCCGCCGCCATCACCAGCAACCCGATCACCAGCGACCTCTGGTAGCCGATCTTCTCGATCAGCTTGGCCGAAGGGATCGAGGCCACGAAGTAGGCGATGA
>JBEQCK010000119.1:0-11495 GCA_041639335.1 Novosphingobium sp. | reverse complement strand
CCCCGCATCGCCATTGAGGAACACCGCGGAAACGGCGTCGCTCAGGATGTCGAACGAGAAGCCGGCGCCAACCGGTTCGAGGATGACCACGGCCGCCTCTGCCGAGGCGGGTGCGGTGGCAGCATGGGCAACCGTTGGCGAGGCAATGGCCGCGCAAGCAGCGAGGAGCGCCTTGGCAAAATGCCCGATGCAACCCTTCGATCCTGCGTCCATGGCTTGTCCCCCTCTCGCCGACGGTTGCCGTCTGCCTCGGGGAGTTGCCGCACAGTTGCGGCAATGCTCCCCTGAAGTTCCATCACTGATAGGTGACAGTTACCGTGAAGTTGCCGGTGTAGGCACCCGAAGCCTGGGTGTCGGGCAGGCTGAACGAGCCGCCGACGTTAAGCGTTGCCGATCCAGCGGCTGCCAGTGCGCCCGAAAGCGTCACCGTGTTGCCGAAGTCGGGCAGCAGCGTCACCGGAATGGTGTTGGTGCCGCTGGTCAGGTTCACCGTCGCCGGGATCGAGGTGGTGACCGATTGGCCGCCTTCACCATCGACAGTGAACTGGGCGCGGCTGGTCGTGCTGGCAAGCGCGACGGCGCCGCTGGCGGCAACAACCGAGTTGCCGGTATTGGCCAGCGTGACCGTGCCGGTGCCGCCCGTGCGGGGGCGCACGATGCGACCGAAGGCAAGGTCGCTGTTCTTGGTGATCGTCAGCGGACGGACGATGGTGACCGACCCCGTTGCAGTGGCACTGCTGGTATTTGCGGCGCTCTGGGCGAAGGCAGAACCTCCGGCCAGAAGCCCGGCGGCGATTGCCGCGCTGGCAAGCAACTTCTTCATCTCAATTCCCCTATCCAACACTCCGGAGCCACCGGAGTTGTCCCGAGAAGGATTGTGCCGAATGTTGCACAAACCTTTGCCGGCGAACTGGCCGGACAAGGGGATTTCCTAGGTAGAGCGCCCTAAGCAATGGTTAATTCTGACCGGCTTCGACGGTGTCTGAAGCCCGTAGTCGTTTACCATCTGGGAAATGGAAAATCGTTTATGTTCAACAGTATTCTGCGGAGTTTTATAGCGACGCAAGGGCAAGTTTAAGTGGATTTAATGTTGCACTGTAGGGGGCTCGCCTCCAGCCCGTTAACTAAAGTTATTAGCACCCCTATCCCGGCCGTGAAGGACGTTCGATAGTTTACGGCAGGCGTGTTCAGCTCCAGTGATGGCTTGAAGCGCGCGTCCGGTGCGCCAGCAAAATCGGAAGCGGTTCTGGAAGCGGATGCCGGTTCGACCGTCTGAACGGGATCACGGCATAATCGCCGGATCAACGGCGCGGTGCTGCGGGCCTTGTGCCCTGCATGATGTGGACCCGGCGCCTGCAGGGGCAGGCGCCGGTCCGGAACGGATCAGCCGTTCAGCTTGTCCTTGACCGCCTTGGCAGCCGAGAACGTCAGCTTGTTCGACGCTGCGATCTGGATGGTGGCGCCGGTCGAGGGGTTACGGCCTTCACGGGCCGGGGTGTTCTTGACCTTGAACTTGCCGAAGCCGTTCAGCGAGACTTCCTCGCCCTTCGCGGCTGCGTCGGCGATCGCGGCAAACACGCCGTCGACGACCTTGCGGGCGTCTGCCTTCGAAAGGCCGTGGCTTGCTGCGATGGTATCTGCGAGGTCGCTGTTGTTCATTGTCCTGATGTCCTCTGCTGGAAAGGGACGGCACGGCTAACGCAAGCAGAACCGCGAAAGCCATGGCCTGCAGCCGTCTTTCCACCGAATTTCGCGCGCTACCAGTGATTTTGCGGCGATTTTGGACTTGCACTGCGACGAATCGGAGATTTCGAGGAACTTCAAGGCCAGTTGTAACTTTGTGTCGCAGCTTTTGCGCTTGCCCATCAAGGGACGTGCGCCAAGGCGGCAATCTGCTAGACACGAGCCGGAAACGCATCTCGCACTTGCAGCACGGATGGCGCCGCGCAGGGCGTGATTCGCGATTTTGCCGTGGCTGGTGCGATGGAACGATCGAGATTTCGAGAGAGACTGTCCTTGTCGTCGACCAACCGCTTTGTATTTGCCCTGCCTATTGCTGTTGCCTCGGCGCTGACGCTCTCCGCCTGTGGTTCTGCCGATGCGCAGAAGGAAAAGCCGACGCCGGTCGTCGGTGTCATGGTGGCAAGAACGGAGCCGGTCGAACTGACGACCGAATTATCCGGTCGCACGGAAGCGTCCGAGATCGCCGAAGTGCGCCCGCAGGTGGCTGGGCTCGTAACCGCGCGGCTGTTCCAGGAAGGCTCGTTCGTGTGGGCCGGGCAGCCCCTCTACCAGATCGATTCCCGGCTTTATGCCGCCAGCCAGGCGCAGGCCTCGGCGTCATTGGCCGCCGCGCAGGCGACTGTGGAGGCCAACCGCCTCAAGGCTGAACGCTTTGCCCTGCTTGCCGAACAGGGCGGGGTAAGCCGGCAGGAAGCGGCAGATGCCCGCGCGGCGTACAATCAGTCACGCGCGGCGGTGGGACAGGCGCGGGCCGCGCTTTCATCGGCTCAGGTCAACCTCGGCTTCACCCGCGTCACCTCGCCGATCAGCGGACGCATCGGCATCTCGATGGTCACGAAGGGTGCCTTGGTGACGAATGCCCAGGCTACGCCCATGGCCAAAGTGCAGCGGCTCGATCCGATGTACGTCAACATCAAGCAGTCGGGTGCAGACTTCATCGCGCTTCGTCGCGCGATCGAAAGCGGCAAGCTCGTGGCCGGTGCGGCCCCTGTGACCGTGATTCTGCCCGATGGCAGCACGTACCCGGTGGCAGGCAAGCTCAATCCGGCTGACATCGACGTCGATCCCGAAACCGGGACGATCACCGTGCGCGCAGTCGTGCCCAATCCCAAGGGGGATCTCTTGCCGGGCCTGTTCGTGCGTGCCCGCGTGGGGCAGGGCACGGTGCCAGGCGGCATACTCGTGCCCCAAGCTGCCGTCAGCCGGGATCCGCGTGGCCGGGCCAGCGTGCTTGTCGCCAATGCCAAGGACGAACTCGAGAAGCGCGATGTCGTTGCCGACAATCCGGTGGGGCAGAACTGGCTGGTCACATCAGGATTGAAGCCGGGCGACCGGGTGGTGGTCGAAGGTCTGATCAATGCCCGCGAAGGGCAGAAGGTCAAGGTGGTGCCCGCCGGTTCGAAGCCGAAAGCCGAAGGACCAGCGGCCCCTGAAAAGAGCGGCGGGAACTGATCGCGGATGATTTCCCGGTTCTTCGCCTATCGCCCCATCTTCGCCTGGGTTCTGGCCATCGTCATCATGGCCGCTGGCCTGCTGGCACTGCGCACCATGGGCGTGGAGCAATACCCCGATATCGCGCCGCCAACGGTCTCGATCAACGCTACCTACGGCGGCGCCGATGCCTCGACGGTCGAGAACTCGGTCACGCAGGTCCTCGAGCAGCAGCTCAAGGGCCTCGACGGGATGCTGTACTTCAGTTCGACCTCGTCGAACGGTTCGGCAAACATCACCGTCACCTTCGACAAGGGCACCGATCCCGATACCGCGCAAGTCCAGGTCCAGAACGCGATCTCGCGCGCCGTCAGCCGCTTGCCGGCGGTGGTCCAGCAACAGGGCGTCAACGTCAACAAGGCGCAGTCCGATCAGCTGATGGTCGTCTCGATCTACGACAAGACGGGCCGCGCGACCAATTCCGACATCTCCGATTACCTGACCACGCACTTCCAGGACCCGATCTCACGCGTGGAAGGCGTCGGCAGCACGAACGTCTTCGGCGGCTCCTTTGCCATGCGGGTCTGGCTCGATCCCTTGCGGCTGGCAGCGGTGCAGTTGATGCCGTCCGACGTGACGGCTGCGCTGCAGGCGCAGAACACGCAAGTTGCCGCGGGCGAAATCGGTGCCAATCCCGCGCCTGAAGGCCAGCGGCTCAATGCCACGGTCACGGCGCGCTCGCGCCTTGAGACACCGGAGCAGTTTGCGAACGTGGTCGTGAAGACCAATGTCGATGGCTCGGTGGTAAAGCTCAAGGACGTCGCCCGGGTCGAACTGGGTGAGGAAAGCTACGGGTCGCTCAGCCGGTTCAACGGCATGCCCGCCACCGGCCTGTCGATCAGCCTGGCCTCGGGCGCCAACGCCACCCGCACCGCCGATCTGGTCAAGGCCAGGGTCGAGGAGCTCTCCGCCGACCTGCCCGAAGGCTATGCCGTTGCCTATCCGCGCGACAGCTCGATCTTCGTCAAGCTTTCGATCGAGGAAGTGGTCTGGTCGCTTTTCGAAGCCATCGCGCTGGTCGTGGTGGTGATGTTCGTGTTCCTGCAGAACTGGCGCGCCACCCTGATCCCGGCGATTGCCGTTCCGGTCGTCCTGCTCGGCACTTTCGGCGTGCTCTTCCTGTTTGGCTACACGATCAACACCTTGACGATGTTCGGCGTGGTTCTGGCCATCGGCCTGCTGGTGGACGACGCCATCGTCGTGGTCGAGAATGTCGAGCGCGTGATGCACGAGGAAAAGCTCGGTCCGCTCGAGGCGACGGTCAAGTCGATGGAGGAGATCACCTCGGCGCTGATCGGGATCACGCTGGTGCTGACCGCCGTGTTCGTGCCCATGGCGTTCTTCGGCGGATCGACCGGCGCAATCTATCGCCAGTTCTCGGTCACTATCGTTTCGGCCATGACGCTTTCGGTGCTGGTGGCGCTGGTGTTCACGCCGGCCTTGTGCGCCACGCTGCTGAAGCCCGTGGCGGATCACGAAAGGCCCAAGGGGCGTTTCTTCAGCGCGTTCAATTCGGGCTATTCCGGTCTTGAAGGGCGCTATCGCAATCGGCTGGCCCGCGTCGTCGCGCGTCCTCGCGCCTGGATGATTGCCTTCATCGGCATCACCATCGCGATGGTCGTGCTCTATGTACAGCTGCCGACCAGCTTCCTGCCCGATGAAGATCAAGGCAACATCTCGATCAGCTACCAGCTGCCGGTGGGCTCGACCTCGGAACAGACCCGCGCCGTGGCGATGGGCATCTCGGATTACATCCGCAAGACCGAAGCCGATAACGTCAAGGCAGTATTCATCGTCATGGGGCGCGGCCAGTCGGGTTCGGCGCAGAACGCGGGCCAGGGTTTCATGCTCCTCAAGGACTGGTCCGAGCGCAAGGGCGCGGATCGTTCCGCCTCGGCCATCGCCGAACGGCTCAACGCCTACTTCCGCAAATCGCGTGATGCGCAGATATTCATCCTCAATCCGCCGCCGATCCGGGGCCTTGGCAGCTCCTCCGGCTTCGAAATGTGGTTGCAGGATGCGGCCGGCGCAGGCCGCGAGGCGCTTACCGCAGCCCGCCAAAAGCTGACCAAGCTGGCAGGCGAGGACTCGCGCATGGCGCAAGTCCGCTTCAGCGGCCTTGAAGACACGCCGCAACTGAAAGTGGACATCGACGACGATGCGCTGACCGCCTTCCAGATTGCGCCAGCCAGCGCCAACTCGACGCTGTCGATCGCCTGGGGCGGGCTCTACGTGAACGACTTCGTCGATCGCGGCAGGGTCAAGCGTGTCTACGTGCAGGGCGATGCGCCCTATCGCGCCAAGCCGGCGGACCTTGGCCAGTGGTTCGTGCGCAGCAACAACGGCGAGATGGCGCCGTTCTCGGCCTTCGCCTCGACCCGCTGGACGCAAGGGCCGGTGCGCCTCGACCGCTTCAACGGCATTGCTGCCCAGCAGCTTCAGGGCAGCGGCGCGCCGGGGGTGAGTTCGGGCGATGCGATGAAGATCATGGAAGAAAACGTCGGCAAGCTCGACGGCAACTTCACTCCGGCGTGGAGCGGCCTGTCCTATCAGGAGCGCGCGGCATCGAGCCAGTCGGCGCTGCTCTATGCGGCTTCGATCTTCTTCATCTTCCTGTGCCTTGCCGCGCTTTACGAAAGCTGGTCGGTGCCGGTGGCAGTGCTGCTTGTCATCCCACTGGGAATCGTCGGCGCGGTGCTCGCGGTCACGCTGCGCGGCTTCGACAACGACATCTATTTCCAGGTGGCGCTACTGACGACGATCGGCCTGTCCGCCAAGAACGCGATCCTAATCGTGGAGTTCGCCGAGTTCGCCATGGCCCGAGGCGCCAGCGCGATCGACGCGGCGCTGGAAGGGGCGCGCCTGCGTCTGCGGCCGATCATCATGACCAGCGTGGCCTTCATCGCCGGCGTCATTCCGCTGGCACTCGCCGATGGCGCGGGCGCCAATGGTCGGCAGGCGATCGGCACCGGCGTGATGGGCGGGATGATCTCGGCGACCGTGCTGGCGATCTTCCTTGTGCCGGTGTTCTTCGTCGTGGTGAAGGGCTGGGTCGCTCGCCGCAAGAACCGGCGCGGGCCTCTTGCTGCAGGAGAACCGGCATGAAGCGGCGGATCGCATTGGCGGCGCTGCCTGCGCTGGCTCTGAGCGCATGCAATTTCGCGCCGAGATATGTGCAGCCCACCCCGCCGGTGCCGCAATCCCTGCCCCAGGGCGGGGTCTATCCAGCATTGGCCGGAGCCGAAACTGCCGCCGATGCGCTTGGCTGGCGCGACTTCTTCGTCGATCCTCGCTTGCAGCAGGTCATCGCCACGGCTCTGGCCGAGAACCGCAACCTGCGCGCTACGCTGGCCAACGTCGAGCGGGCGCGGGCGCTCTACCGCGTGGATCGCGCGGCGCTGTTTCCCATCGTCAATGCCTCTGGAACGCTATCGGCGGTGCAGGGAACTGCGGGCCGTGTGACCGACAACTTCCTCGTCCAGGCCGGGACGAGCGCCTACGAGATCGACTTGTGGGGGCGTTTGCGCAATCAGAGCCGCAGCTCGCTCGAGACCTATCTCGCCACCGACGAAGGCCGCAAGGCGACGCAGATCGCTCTGGTCGCTGAGGCGGCGAGCGCATGGCTGTCCTACGCGGCGACGGCCGACGCGCTGCGCATTGCCGAGGATACCGTCGCCTCCCGTCGCCGCACGCTTGACGTCAACGTACGGCGTGAAGCCAACGGCATCGGCACCAGGCTCGAGGTCGCCACGGCGACGACCGCGCTCAACAGCGCCGAGGCGGCGGTTGCGGACTTTCGCACCAGCCTTGCCCAGGCGCGCAATGCGCTCGACCTGATCGTCGGCAAGCCGCTCACCGATGACCTTCTGCCGACGACCCTGGGGACGGGCGACCAATTGCGCGATGCCCTCCCGGTCGGGCTTTCGTCCGAAGTCCTGTTGCGGCGCCCCGACGTGCTTGCGGCCGAGCACGACCTGAAAGCAACCTATGCCGACATCGGCGTGGCCCGCGCTGCCTTTTTCCCGACCCTTTCGCTCACCGGCCTGTTCGGCTTTGCCAGTGCCGGGCTCACCAACATCTTCAACAGTGGCGAATTCCAGAAGACAGTGAACGGCTCGCTGCGGCAGCGCATCTTCGATGGCGGCGCCACGGCAAACAACCTCGCCGCAGCCAAGGCGTCGCGCGATGCAGCTCTGGCCACCTACGAACGCGCCATCCAGACCGCGTTTCGCGAAGTGGCCGATGCACTGGCGCGGCGCGGGACGATTGACGAAAGCATCCGTGCCCAGTCCTCGCTTGAGGCCAATGCGGCCACCGCCTATCGCATCAGCCAGTCGCGCTATGATGCGGGCGTCGCCAATTACCTCGAACCGCTCGATGCGCAGCGCACTCTCTACAATGCGCGACAGTCGCTGATCTCGGCGCGGCTGACCAGGGCGGCAAACATGGTCGAACTCTACCGGGCGCTTGGTGGCGGACTGGTGGAAAGCACAGGGAAGTGATTGCCCCCGCGAAAAGCGGGTTGCCAGATTTAACCATGCGCTTAAATGGTTCGCGCCATATCGGGAGAGAGCCATGGAAGCCCCACGTTATTCGCTCGAAGGCCGCGTTGCGCTGATCACCGGGGCGTCATCGGGCCTCGGTGCACACTTTGCCCGCCTCTACGCAGCCGCTGGTGCTTCGGTGGTCATCGGCGCGCGCAGGGTCGAGCGGGTGGCCGCCCTTGCCGACGAGATCAACGGCCAGGGCGGCAAGGCACTCGCCGTTGCGCTCGACGTGACCGACGAAGCTTCGATCGTCGCGGCCTTCGATGCGGCCGAAGCCGGAGTCGGCGTGCCCGATGTTGTCGTCGCCAACGCCGGCATTGTCGAAGCGGGCCGCTCGATCGACCTGCCGGCCGAAGCGATGCGCCGGGTGGTCGATACAAACTTCAACGGTGTTTACCTGACCGCGCGGGAAGGAGCGCGGCGGATGATCGCCGCTGGATCGAAGCAGTCGGAGAAGGGCCGGATCATTCTCACCGGGTCGATCACCGCGCAGATGACCGCGCAGGGCGACAGCGCCTATGCCGCCACCAAGCTCGCCGTGCAGCACCTCGGCCGCCAGTTCGCCCGAGAATGGGCGCGGCTCGGCATCAACGTCAACGTGATCCAGCCCGGCTACATCCGCACCGAGATCGACGGCGAATGGTTCGATGGCGAAGGCGGCAAGGCGCAGATCGCCTCATGGCCGAGGAAGCGCCTGACCGAGATTTCGGCGCTGGACGACATGATGCTGTTCTTCGCCTCCGATGCTTCGCGACAGGTGACCGGCACCTTCATCTCGGTGGATGACGGCCAGAGCCTGTAAGGAGCTGTTAGAGCGTTTTCGAACCAGATGGAATCATCTGGTGACTCGGAAAACGCGGCAAAACAAGAATCTGGAGCGATCCGTCCGATGCAATCGGAACGGATTTCGCTCTAGCCGACGAGGTCGACCAGCATGTCCTTGGTCAGCACCTGCGGCAACTGACGCGGCTCGCCCCCGCCGTTGGGATACCACAGGTAAAGCGGGACGCCCGCAGCACCATGGCTTGCCAGGAAGCGCGTGATCTTCGGGTCGCGCCGCGTCCAGTCGCCCTTCATCACGATCACACCTCGGATGCGGAAGGCGGCGTCGACCGTGCTTGTCTCGATCGCGGCCTTCTCGTTGACCTTGCACGACAGGCACCAGTCGGCAGTGAAATAGAGGAAGATCGGCATGTGATTGGCTCGTGCATCGGCCAGCACCTTCTCATCAAACGGTACCGAGCCGAGCAGGTCTTCCTCGGCGACCATTTCCGTGCTGGCAAGGCGCGGCGCACCAACTGCGGCGAGGGCGATCATAACCGCCGCCGCCGGAGCCATCCACCGCAGGGTCGACCGCCCGCCGCGCTGCACCTTGCCCACGCGCCACAAGGCGATGACCAGCACGATGACGAGAGCCAGCAAGACGGCCGCGAACACCTCACCGCCAAGGCGTGAGGCCAGCCAGAGCAGCCCGGCTGCGGTCAGCGCCATCGGGATTGCCATGATGCGGCGGAAGCGCTCCATCCACTTGCCCGGCTTGGGCAGCAGGCGCCGCAGGGCAGGAACGAAACCAATCAGCAGGAACGGCAGGGCAAGGCCAACCCCTAGCGCAGCAAACACGCCAAGAGCGGCCCACGTTGGCAGAACCAGCGCCGCGCCCATCGCTGCGGCCATGAACGGGCCGGTGCAGGGCGTGGCGACGAACGCGGCGAGCAGGCCGGTGCCGAACGCGCCGGAGTTGCCCGCGCCGCGCTCAACCGAAAGGCCGGGAAGCTCGTATAGTCCGGCAAAGTTGGCCGTGATCGCCACGGCCAGCAGCAGCAGCACCGCGACCACGCCCGGCTCTTGAAGCTGGAAGGCCCAACCAACCTGCTCTCCGCCCGCCCGCAGCGCCAGCATCACCCCGCCGAGCAGCAGGCAGGCCAGCACGACACCTGCCGTATAGGCCAGGCCCTCGCTGCGGGCATTGTGCGAATTGCCGCGCGCCAGCGCCAGCGCCTTGAGGCTGAGGATCGGGAACACGCAGGGCATGATGTTGAGGATCAGCCCGCCCAGGAATGCGCCTAACAGGGCGAACGCCAGCGTAGATGCGGTGAAGGCCCCTTCGCCGCCGACTTCGTCACCGCCCGCCGGCACGGCTCCGGGGGCCGAGCCGAAAGCGATGCCGCCGGCATCCTTGCCCATCGCCAGCACGCCTTCGATCTTTTCAGCCGGGGCGGGTGACCTGGCCATCGGCACTTCCACCACCAGCGTATCGCCATTGCGGAAGAAGCGCTGGGCGGCGGCGTAGTCGATAACCCGCTCGGTCTTGAGGAACAGGTGCGGAGCGTCAAGCGGCGCCGAGGCAGGAAACGGCAGGGCAAGGCGCAGGGTCTGGCCCGTCACCGTGAACGTGCCCAGCCGGTCCAGCGGCGCCGGCATCGCCGCGCGCCAGCCCTCGAAGCGCTTGTCGCCTGCGCCGCTCCCGACCGTAACGGTCCCCTGCAACTCGGCCCGTTCGGGCACGCAGATCTCGTTGGTGCAGACCAGCCACTGTGCCTTGACGCTGATCGGCAGAAGCGTGCCTGGCGTCGCATCGGCGGGAAGCTTTAGCGGCACCAGCACGGCATAGTCGTGCTCGTACACGTGGTTCATCAGCCCCTGGATGACCAGCGTCTGCGGCACCGGAAATTCCATCGCGCCAGTGCTGGCGCCCTTGGGCAGGGTCCAGTCGAGCGTCAGCCCGTAACCGGCATCGCCGGGATTGGACCAGTAGCCATGCCAGCCAGCCTCGGGTTGCATCAGCAGGGCAAGGGTGACAGTGCCGCCGGGCTGCGCCGGGCCTTCGGCAATCAGGCTTGCACGCATGTGGTTGGGCGCGGCTTGCGCCTGGGGCACGGCCCACAGCAACAGCGCCGTCACAAACATCGCTATGATGCGCAAGGTCTTGATCCCGGCCAGTTCGCGTATCGGCATCAGGGCGTTACCGGTTCCATCTGGCCCCTTGAACAGGAGCGCTTGGCGGGCCATGCGTAGCGCTCTTGGGCGTCCTACGGCTGGCCTTCCCTTGAGTCCAGTGTACGTGCCCACAGGAGTATGTTTCGCGTGAAGACCCTTAGCCGTTACGCCGCCGCTGCGCTGGCTTGCACTGCCCCGATGGTTCCCCTCGCGGCGCAGGAAACCTCGCCCGCGCCCGCCGTCAGCCAGCAGGTTCCAGCTGGCGCGCCCAAGCTGCTCGTCGCGATCTCGATCGACCAGTTCTCTGCCGACATCTTCGCGCAGTACCGCCAGCACTTCACCGGCGGCTTTACGCGGTTGACGCAAGGCGCGGTATTCCCGGCGGGCTACCAGAGCCACGCCGCGACCGAGACCTGCCCCGGCCACTCCACGATCCTCACCGGCAACCGCCCGGCGCATACCGGCATCATCGCGAACTCGTGGATCGACCAGAGCGTCACCACCGGTCCCAAGGTCGTCTACTGCGCCGAGGACGTTGCGAAGCGCACGGCGGGATCGCGCGACTACGTCGCCTCGCCCGTGCATCTGCTCGTGCCGACGCTGGGCGAATGGATGAAGAAGGCCAACCCTGCGGCCCGCAACATCGCCGTCTCCGGCAAGGACCGCGGCGCGCTGATGATGGGCGGGCACGATATCGATCAGGTCTACTGGTGGAAGGGCAAGCAGTTCGTCACGCTGGCCGGGCGTGAGCTGGGCCCGACGAGATCGGAAGAGCAC
>JBEQCK010000118.1:0-11575 GCA_041639335.1 Novosphingobium sp. | reverse complement strand
TCGGCCGTCGCAAAGTTAAGGGCTTTCTCAAGCGATTCTGCCCCGACAACGGCATAAATGGCATTGCCGCCAGCGAACTCACTGGACAGACCGTCGCTCAACAGCGTCGTCCGTGCCCGGGTGAACTTCTTGTCGTGGTTATAACGAAGGCCGAGGGTCAGCTTAACCTTGTCGTTGAACTGGAAGTACGTCTCACCGAAGATGCCGTAGCTGTCGAGCGTGCCGCGGTCGGTATTGCTGCGGAAGAACGGCGATGGGCGGAAGACGGCCCGTGGACCGAACGCACCACTGGCAGCGGCAGCGGCTCCAAGGAGGCCGGAGGCGTAATCCAGGCCGAAGGAGTTCACATAGTAGCTGTTGTTCGTGGTGATGCCGCGAAGGTAGTTCGCACCAATCAGGAAATTGAACATCCCGTCAAAGTCGGAGTCGATGTGCGCTTCGGCAGCATATTGCTTGTAGGTCTGGCTCGATTCATCGAAATCGAGTGAGGTGTTGGCGCAGATCGCCTTGTTGCCAGCACCGTAAACGCCAACGTTGTTGGGATCGATATCGGACTGGCAGATCTTGCCCGTCGGACCGTTGGGGATCAGGCGCGCTGCGATTGGCGCGAATGCAAAACCGAGCGCCGGGTTCTGCGCGAAGGCAGCAAGGGCGAACAAACCTGGATTGCCAACGAGGCTGCGTTCGACGGCAAGGTTGTAGTCGGTCCGACTGCGAACCTCATTTCGCGAATAGCCCGCAGTGACGTTGAGCGTAAGGTTGTCGCCAAGAGCCTGCTGGAGCTTGCCCTGGTAGACTTCTTCTTCCGCGAAATAGGTCGGCAGGTAGTCGATGTTGACGGTGCGGACATCCGTCGGGTTGACTGCCCCCGAGAAGTTGTCGCCATCGTCAGCGTAGATGCTGCCAAGACCGAGGGGGCGGAACGTCGGCGAAACCGCGATGCCGAAGAATTCACGCGAGGTCAGCAGCGCTGCCAAGGTAGAGTCTGCGTTGGTGGTTTCATTGGCAAGCTTGTCGGGCAAGCATCCCAGGATGCCCGTCGGATCGCGATGGCAGAGCTGCTTCTGGACGCGGCTGCGGCTGTCGTTTTCACGGAAGTAGTAGGCGGACAGATCGATCGTGGTGTCCGGGCTCGGCTCCCACCGGAGCGAACCGCGCAGCGCGTACATGTCGCGCCCGTCGATGCGGCTGTTGGTGCCGAGGTTGTAGGTGTAGCCATCACGGCGTGTGTACATGCCGGCCACGCGAACGCCGAGCGTTTCGCCGAGCGGCACGTTGACCATGCCCTTCAAGCGTACAGAATTGTACTTGCCATAGTCGGCCTCACCGGCAGCACCGAACCCAGAAAGATCGGGTTTGGCGGTGATGATGTTAACCACACCCGAGGTTGCGTTGCGGCCGAACAGAGTGCCCTGCGGACCGCGCAGGACCTCGATGCGCTCAAGATCGAAGAACTCGGTTTCGAACAGACGGCTTTGCACCATCGGCATATCATTCAGGTGGATGCCGGTAGCAGAGTCGCAGGAGACGCCGACACAAAGATCGCCGATGCCACGGATCGTGAAGCTGGACGAGGTGAAGTTCGTCTTGGTGAAGGTGACGTTAGGCAACGAAAGCTGCAGGTCGGAAGAGTTCTGAATCTGCTGCTTGGTCAAGTTCTCGGCCGAGAATGCCGAGACCGCGATCGGCACATCCTGCAGCGACTGGGCCTGGCGTTGCGCTGTAACGATGATTTCCTGCAGACCAACGCCTTCATCGGCGGACTGCGGTGCATTCTGGGCGAAAACCGGTGTTGCGACGGCTGCGGCGCACACGCCCGCAAGCAGGGAAAGCTTGCCCCTCATAGTCAGACCTCTCTCTCCAGCGGCCCCCGTCATTAACCGCGGGTGGCCTGGTGGATAGGACATAACTTCAGCAATTCTTTGTCAACCGGATAATTAAAAATGGGCGTTTCCGTAGGGGAACCTCGTTGCAGACGAGACCATTTTGAAACTTTTGCATGAAAATGCATGACATTATGATGATGAAATCTATGCACGGCGCAACATCATGATGTGCTAAAGCCGTTTTTCAGCTCTAAGGACGAGCTCGGCGAATCGGAACGAGAATCGCCAACCGTTGCATGGCAGACGGTGGCGTTCGGACGACGCTCGCATTAAGGCGGGCCCAAGCGCACTGCCGATGTGCAAACACTGAAGGATCCAGTTCCAATGGCCAAGTTTCTGATCGTCGAAGCCCGGTTTTATGACCACCTGAACGACATGCTCATTGAAGGCGCCAAGGCCGCGCTCAAGGCCGCCGGTCACGAGGCGGAAGTATTGACCGTGCCCGGAGCCCTCGAGATCCCCGGCGCGATCGCCTTGGCCGACGAATCCGGCAATTTCGACGGCTACGTCGCCATCGGCGTGGTCATCCGCGGCGAAACCTATCACTTCGAGATCGTTGCCGGGGAAAGCGCACGCGGCATCATGGCACTGACAATGGATGGCGTCGCTATCGGCAACGGCATCCTCACGGTCGAAAACGAAGCTCAGGCCATCGTGCGCGCAGATCCTGCGCAGAAGGACAAGGGCGGCGAAGCGGCGAAGGCTGCACTCGCCTTGCTCGCGCTACGCGAGCGCTGGGCCTGACCGATCAGCCTAGAGGCGCGCAACGGTCCCCGCGGCGCGCCTTGTCGGCCCGATCAAATTCTGCCTGCGTAGGCGCCAGCCTACGATCGAGAATGATGCCCCGTTCCGTTGGCGTGTAGATCACCGGCAGGTCGCCGGGATGAACAAGCTTGTGCCCCTTCTGAAGAATGAAACGGATACCTTCTGGGCTGCGCAATGAATCCATCACCGCGACGTTGTCGGTATTCGCAGCGAAGACTGACACCGAAACGTAGCCCTTGTCCGGGCTCGGCGGGACATCGACAAGTATCGGGCCAGCAGACAAATCGTAGACGCAACTGGCGTAGGCGAGGTCTGGCGATGGCCGGACGATCTGCCTCGAGGCTGCTGTAGTGCGATCTGCGAAGCGGAAGACGTTGACGTTTTCGCCACCACCGGAGAGCCTGCTCATGGCGATGTGCATGATGACCTGCGGCGCAGCCAGTATTGTTGCCATGTGACCAACGGCCACTGCGCCGATGAAGGCCAGTGCGTAGCGCACGCCGCCCCTCACCGGCTGTCTCCGCACGAAATGCGCTCGACCTTGGGGAATGCTATCGAGCCGAAATCCTGCTGTGCTTGTCGGGAAGGATTGTAGATTCGCAAGGTGAGATCGAAATTGCCCGCGTGCCTGGTCGACAGCCAGGGCATGGCCGGATTGGGCGATGGTGCGACTTCAGCCTGCCATAGGCCGCGCGGGTCCGGCGTGACTTCCGAAGCGTCGACGGAAAGGGCATCATCCTGGTTTTGCGGAAGGTAGTCGTCCGAAGCATAAGCGGTGATCGACCACCACTTCCCCGGCAGCGGCCCGCCGACCAGCCGGTAATGGCAGTCCTCCCGCAAAGGCTCGCCGAGATCATCGACGGTGCGAGTGAAATAGACAGCCTGGCTGCGGTTAAGCGCCAGCAGACCGGTCAGTGCGACTCTCGCACGCAGCAGGGGTCCCGCCTCGGTCGATCCGGTCACGCGGCTGCCGCTCCAGCCCATGTGCTCCTCGCCGCCCATGCCGACGTGCCTCAGCGGCAGAATGGCCGAAGCAGCACCGACCGCGAGGCCGATCGTGGCCACGGATATCATTCCGAAGATCCTTGCAGGACTACGCACCGGCATCGAAGTATTCGGTGAGGCCCCATGGTTCGTATGGCCCGATAACAAGCTGCTCGAACCCGCCGATGCCTGTCTCGCCATCGCTGGTGGTCACGCGAGAGATGATCTGGACGTGAAGATTGTCGAGGGTTCGAGCCATCGGGTCGAGGTCAGCCAGAACAAGGTCCTCGCGCTCGACCGCGAGCGGCCCATGATAAAGGCCATGTCCCCACTTGGGACTGGTGTAGCCAAGTCCCCTCATCTGAAATCTCACAAGCGGCTCGAACGTCAGCGCCAGTGGTCCTTCGGGTCGCTGGATCGTCAGCGTCCCGGCGGCTGGCCACCGCGTGCCGGGCTGCATGGGCGAAACCATGGCGGCAGAGGGGGTTTCGAAGAACGATTTCGTATCACCACCGTCAGGCGCGATAACGGCCCGCGTGTTCCACGGCGCGCCATGGCGATCAGCGTTGATGTGGAAGAACAGGCTGCGATTCGGCAGATTCACAGGCGTCCATTGCCAGAAGAAGGACGACACCACGCCATGCCCGTGAGGCTGCGCGTCAGGCGCGCCGACGGGACGCACCCCCCAACTGCGATCTCGCGTGCCGCAAGTTCCTGTGGCCAGATCAATCCTTTCGCCATCGACCTCGATCCAGCCCGTGTAGTGGCCGTTCTGCGTCAGCCGGGTGTAGTCCATGAACGTTCGCGGGCCGATGCGATGGATGAACCGCGGCTCTTCAATCGGAAAGGCACGGCCGGTGAAGGTAAGCTCCGCTGCCAGCCCTTCCCCGCGCACTCGCACCCTGAGGACCTTCAGCGGTTCGACGATTTCGATACTGATCGGCCCGACCGCGAGATCGAACCGCTCCATGTTCAGTTCGCGCGAGGCATGGAGATTGTATTGCAACCCATCCCGAATGCAGGAGAAATGCGCATCGGCGACATTCAGATGTGGATAGATGCCAAGCGCAACAGCGAAGAAGCCGGAGCCGTCGGGTGCATAGCCGTTGAAGAAATAGCGATCGTAGAAGTTGCGGTCCGTACCAGCGTAGGCGATCGGTTCTGGTGTCTGGTGCAGCGGAAAGTCATCTCCCTTGGTCAGCATCAGCAAAGCTCCATCCGGCGCTTCAGCGCCCCCAGACTGTCATGTTCAAGAGCGAGCTCGCAGGCGCCGCGTGCCATCGACAGGAAGTTGGCATCACCGCGCTCCGTGCGCACCACGAAAGCAGCACTGAATACTGCGGTCGACACCCCGTGGAGCGCTCCGATGCGGTAGTCGTCCCAGACATCCTCCAGAGCGAGTGGCACGCCTAGCCGGGTCATTTCAGCGCAGTAAATGTCGAGCAGGGAACGCTCATTCGGACGACGCAATTCCGAGCCGATGCCGCAACCAAGAAAATACCCGACGTCGGTCAGACCGCATCCTGCCGCCGCCGTCTGCCAATCAACCAAGGCGATCGGCTGCTGGCCGCCTTTTATGCCGAAGAGCATGTTGTCCAGCCGGAAATCTCCGTGAAGGAAGGACCGGCGTGAATGCTTCCGTTCGAACCACAGGTCGAGATTCTCATTCAAAGTCTCGCAAACCGCCATGAGATCAGGCGCGAGGGCATCGGCATAGCGTTCACGAAAGATTGCCTGGGCTTTCGGGTAAAGGTCCCGCAACATCTGGCTCGCCTGCGGGTCGGGCTGCAACCACGCGGCGTCGAGCACAGGATGGTCCAGTGTCGGTGCATGCAAGGCTGCAGCCTGCCGCATGGCCGCTTGCGCCTGGGGCAAAGTGCATCCCGCAAGCTGGTTTCCAGCGCTACAGGGACCGAGATCTTCGAACAGCAGCACGAAATCGCAACCGTTGCCGTCGAGCATGGCAGCATAAACCTGCGGCACCCGCATCTGCGTGAGAGATGCGACTTCTCGATAGAACATCACTTCGCGCGAGTAGAGCGAGAACAGCGCCGCGGTCTGGCGGCTGGTGGCATCGCTTGACGGAAACTTTGCCGCTACAGTGGCTGGCGCTCCAGATGCCTCGTTTCTGTATCGCAGTGAGAAACGAGCAGTATCGCCCACCTGGCCTGTGCCGATTGCCTGCCACTCGATTTCCGCGATCCGAGCGTCACCCAGCACGCCGGCGTGAGCAAGTTGTGCCTCTAGCCATGCGGCATCGACCTCGTCCGCGCGCGTCGGAAAATCAGCCATCTCGTTCTCCCGTAAGAAGGCTGACAGAGACCGCCCGGCTTTGGAAGTGCAATTCAAATGACCGATTAAATCAATGCGAGGGAACGGCCTGCCACTCGCTGTTTTAGCAAACCGACACAAGAACGACCGGAAAGGACAACAATGTGGATGGCCCTCTCGAATGGTTTGCAGCCCTAGGCACAATTCTCGCAGCCAGTCTCGTGGCGGCGGACCTTGGGCGGCGTTGGACGGGTTGGGGATTCGTGTTGTTCATGGCCGTGGCGATCACGTGGATCATATCTGGCGTGAGGAGCAGTTCCGGCTCGCTTGTCATACAGAACGGAGCCCTGTTGATCATCAACGCTTGGGGAGTCTGGCGCTATCTGATCTCACCCGCGCGCAAAAGGTCGTGATGAGGCCGATCAACTTGCTCCATTCTGGTTCGACTACGGAGGAATAATCGGTATGTTTACAGAAGCATCCAATTGAAACGTCCTGATTTCTTGCGAACTCCACCAAGCCCCTACGAGCAAACCCTTAGTGGAGCGCCGAATGGCCGCACCACGCGCTCCTGCCATTTTCATAACGCTAACAAGACCGATAGCGGACCGGTCCCGTGAAGCGCTTTGGGGGCGCACAACAGGGGTTATGGGATGGGCAGAGAACAAATGAGGTCACGAGCAAGACGACTGATTTCAGTCGCAAACGAGTTGCTCGCGATGGCGCATGAACTGGAATTGAAAGAGGGTGAACCCCAGTCCGACAGGGAGCCAATCGCCATCCCGAAGGACAGTCATGTGTGGGCGGAAGTAGCTCGAAGCGCCTATCGCGACAGGCGAAGGCGGTCGGACATCTTTGCAGACGCGACGCTGTTTGGTGAACCTGCGTGGGACATCATGCTTGATCTTTTCATTGCAGCAAAAGAGCGCAAACGCCTGCCCGTGACCAGCGCATGCATCGGCGCTGCCGTGCCAGCCACCACCGCATTGCGCTGGCTTACAGTGCTGGAAGACAAGGGCCTGATCGTCCGTGAAGCCGACGCGACTGACGCTCGCCGGGTATTCGTAAGACTATCGAGCGACGGTTACGAAAAGATGGTCGCCTACTTCTCGAACGTCGCCGGTGACATGCAGAGTGACGAGGACATCGTGCAGCGGTCGCTGAAAATAGCGCAATAACTCAGGTTCGGGAGGCGCAGCCTACATGCTGAGGCTACCCCTCCCTTCACGCTAACTCAGTAATCAGGCACCAAGACGTCCGAAGGCAGCCTTGCCGGCATAACGCGCCGAAAGGCCCAGCTCTTCCTCGATACGGATCAGCTGGTTGTACTTGGCAAGACGGTCCGAACGCGCGAGCGAGCCGGTCTTGATCTGGCCACAGTTCGTCGCAACCGCGAGGTCGGCAATGGTCGCGTCCTCGGTCTCGCCCGAACGGTGCGACATGACGGCGGTGTAGCCGTTGCGCTGGGCAATCGACACGGCCTCCAGCGTCTCGGTGAGCGAGCCGATCTGGTTGACCTTCACCAGCAGCGAATTGGCGAGACCCTTGCCGATGCCCATTTCCAGGCGCTTCGGATTGGTCACGAACAGATCGTCGCCAACCAGTTGGACCCGCTTGCCGACCTTGGCGGTGAGTGCGGCCCAACCTTCGAAATCGTCCTCGCTCATGCCGTCTTCGATCGAGATGATCGGATAGGCATCGCAAAGCGCGGCGAGATAGTCAGCCATGGCTTCGGGGGACAGCGAAAGGCCTTCGCCGCTGATTTCGTACTTGCCGTTCTTGAAGAACTCCGTTGCGGCACAATCGAGTGCGAGCATCATGTCTTCGCCGGGCTTGAAGCCTGCCTTCTCGATCGACGCCATCACGAAGTCGAGCGCGTCGCGCGTGCTGGCGAGGTTGGGAGCGAACCCGCCCTCGTCTCCGACTGCCGTGGCGAGACCCTTTTCGTGAAGACCCTTCTTGAGGGTGTGGAACACTTCCGCTCCCCAGCGCACGGCCTCGGCCAGCGACGGCGCGCCGACCGGCATGATCATGAATTCCTGGAAGTCGATCGGATTGTCGGCATGTTCGCCGCCGTTGATGATGTTCATCATCGGCACCGGCAGAACGTGCGCAGCAACTCCGCCGACATAGCTGTAAAGCGGCAAGCCGCGCGAGTCGGCAGCTGCCTTGGCAACGGCAAGGCTGGTGCCAAGGATAGCGTTGGCGCCGAGGCGGCCCTTGTTTTCGGTGCCGTCCAGCTCGATCATGGCGAGATCGATATCGCGCTGGTCTTCGGCATCCATGCCGAGGATGCATTCCGCAATGTCGGAGTTGACCGCGGTGACCGCCTTGGTGACGCCCTTGCCGAGGTAGCGGGCCTTGTCGCCGTCACGCAGTTCGACCGCTTCGTGGGCACCGGTCGAAGCGCCCGAGGGTACCGCTGCGCGACCGAAGCTTCCGTCTTCCAGCAGAACGTCCACTTCAACGGTGGGATTGCCACGGCTGTCGAGAATTTCACGCGCATGGATGTCGATGATCGCGGTCATAATCTGCTCCCTGCAGTTCGGCGAGAATTGAGCGCCAAGGTTGGCGCGGCTCCTATCGGCTGGAACCGTGGCAAGCAAGCCGCGTTTGCAGTGCAACATACCTATCCGGGCTGGTCTTTGTGCGCCAAGGCTCTTGCTTTCAACCGCCAGGGTCTAGCAAGATACACAAGACCGCCCATATCGAGGGTCTAGGACCCGCGCGAATTGCCGAAGGGAAACGAACATGGCCGACACAACGATGACCCCCGCCGACGCCCCCAAGAAGCGCGCTTCGAAGGCGGCAGGCGATGTGGTCGCCACGGTAGCCGATACCAACGAAAGCGTCGCAGATTCTGCAAAGGGTCGCTTTACCAAGGCGATCGAGGAAGCGAAGGCCGGTGCCGAAGCGCTCAAGGGTGAAGCAATGGAAAAGGGCGCAGCCTACAAGGCCAAGGTTAGCGGCACGACTGCTGACTGGGTCGATGAAGCCAAGGTTTACGCAGGACAGGCAAAAGAAAAGGGCGCGGCCCTTGCCGTTGAAGGCAAAGCCCGCGCAAGCGACGCACTCGGAGTACTCGGCAAGACCATCTCGGACACAGCGACGACGATCGACGAAAAGCTGGGCGTGCAGTATGGCGACTATGCCCGCAGCGCTGCACGTTCGATCCAGGAGACCGCGGCAAAGCTTGAAGCCAAGGACCTTGGTGAGCTGGGCGACGACGTGAAGGAATTCGTGCGCAAGAGCCCGGGCGTTGCCATCGGCGTTGCCGCCGTGGCTGGCTTTGCGATCGCGCGCTTGCTGTCGGGCGGATCGGACGACTGACCGCGCTGAACGCGGCGGTATTGGTCCGATGAGCGAGCACAACTCCACCTGGACGCCCGATCCCTCGCCATCCGAGGCGGGGATCGGCGCGGCCATCAAAGCCCTGATAGATGACGGGCAAACGCTCCTTGAAGCCGAAATTGCTTACAGGAAAGCACAGGCCACATATGGCTTGGGCGAGGCAAAGACGATCATCGTCTTTCTGCTTCTCGGGTTGGCCTTTGGCTTCTTCACGCTGTTGGCAATCGTTGTCGGGCTGCTGCTTGCCTTCGCCCACTACGTCGGCGTGTGGGGAGCACTCGCCATCGTCGGCGGGGCGCTGGCGCTGTTGGCCGTCGTGTGTCTGGCGCGAGCGACCAAGCGCATCCGTTCTGCCAAGGCGGCGCTCAGCGCGGGAGGGAAGCCATGACTGCTTCCTTCGAGTTGAGTGCCGCAAGGGCGCTTCGTGATGACGCGCTGACCGTCGTCAAGGGCGACCTTGAAATAGCCAAGCTGGAGCTTTCTCCCGGGCGCGTGAAGGAACGCGCGGTGGGGGAAGCCGTTGAAATGCTCGACAGCGCTCGAGCAGTTGCCGACGAGAACAAGGTGGTCATCGGCGTAACCGTCGCTGCCCTCTTTGGCTGGTTCTTTCGTGAACCACTCCAGGAGCTGGCCGAGCGCGTGATCGACAAAGTCCGATCCGGAGATTGAGATGAGCGAAGAACTGCAAGTGAACGGCGCAGAGACCCTGCGCGAAAAGGTTGACGCGGCCAAGTCGCGGCTGGCGGAACGCACAGCCAGCTCCAAGTCGGTCCAGACCGTCAAGGGGCTGATTGAAGAACACCCGGTGGCTTCGGTTGCAGCAGGCATTCTTCTTGGCGCGCTCGTTGCCAAGGCGCTGCCCTCTGTCGGTCGTAGCAGTAACAAGGCCAAGGGTGCGGCCGAGGATGCGGCCAGCTCACTGCGCAAGAGTGCCTCAGGGCTGGCGGCAGTCGCCGGCAAGCTGGCCATCGACTATGCAACCCGGGCACGCGAGGCTGGTCGTGACGGCTTGCACAAGGTCGAGGAGCTTGGTGGCACCGTTGGCGAGAAGATTGCCGACGGCAGTGACGAGGCCCGCCGCAAGGCTGTCGACCTGTCCGAGATCGTTCGCTCTGCCGCCATTGAGGCCAGCGAAGCGGCCTTGCGCAAGGTGAACGAGCTCACTGCGCGCATTAAGCCTTAAAAAGGGCGCAGACGAGCCGTTCGCATGACTTGCGCGCGGCTCGTCTTTTTGTCAGTGGCGCACATGAATCCTCCCCAAAGGAAAGTCGCCAATGCAAAAGCTGCACCTCGTTATGGGCGGGCGGGTCAAAGACCCCCAGGGCCTAGAATTCCAAGACCTCAAGGCTGTCGACGTTGTCGGCGTGTTCCCCGACTATGCCAGCGCTGAAGAAGCTTGGCGCGGGGCTGCCCAGAAGACGGTGGACGATGCCGAGATGCGCTACGTGATCGTGCATCTTCATCGCCTGCTCGAACCGGCACTGCCGAAGGACTGAAGAAGCTAACAAAAAAGGCCGCGGATCGCTCCGGGGCCTTTTTTTGGTCGGTACCAATCGCTCAGATGAATTCGATCTTCTGGACGAGGTAGAACTTGTCGCCCGAGGGCACGGTCACCTCGATCTCCTCATCAACCTTGCGCCCGATCAGAGCCTTGCCCAGCGGCGAGTTGTAGCTGATCATGCCCTTCTTGGCGTCTGCCTCGTAAGGGCCGACGATCTGGTACTTCACCGGCTTCTCGTCATCGTCGAGCAGCGTGACCGTGGCACCGAAGATGATCTTGTCGCCCGAAAGGGTTGTCGGGTCGATGATTTGCGCGCGGCTGACGCGATCTTCGAGATCTGCGATAGTCGCTTCGACCTGGCCCTGGCGCTCCTTGGCCGCATGATATTCCGCGTTTTCCGAAAGGTCGCCATGGGCGCGCGCTTCCTCGATAGCGTCGACGATCCTGGGCCGCTCCTCGCGCAGCGCTTTCAGCTCGGCAGTCAGCTTTTCGTAGCCTTCCGCAAGCATCGGCAGCTTTTCCACACTCGCCATTCGCAAACTCACTTTCCTGTCACACCCCGGTTGCCGTCACGGCACCCGAGGGAAAACCTGCCCCCGCCGACCGGCGCCGAATGCGCCGAGCCGGACCAGTCTCATGACAATGCCGGGGGACTAATAAGGTTCAAGCATAATAGTCCTGCAACGAACGCACTTCAAGTTCGGCAGAGCGGAGCGCCTCGATCGCCTCGACTGCAGCGACGGAAGCCGCCGCCGTGGTGAAGTACGGAACACGCGAATTGAGCGCCGAAGCACGGATCGATTGCGAATCCTTGTGG
>JBEQCK010000117.1:0-11583 GCA_041639335.1 Novosphingobium sp. | reverse complement strand
TCCATCTCCTCTTCCGAAAGGAACTTCTCGGCCACGGCCTTGAGCCAGTCCTCCGGGATATCGACCGGGCGCTGGCCGTAGTCGGTGAGCAGGCCCTTGAAGACCTTGTTGAACACCTGGTCGAAACGGTCGAGCAGGCCTTCGTCCTTCACGAACGTGGCACGGCTCAGGTAATAGAAGGCCTCCGGCGTCTGCTCGATCACGTCCTTGTCGAGCGCTTCGAGCAGGACGAGATGCTCCTTGAAGCTGGCCTGGATGCCTGCGGCACGCAACTCGTCGACGAAATTGAAAAACACGGGCTGCGGCTCCTCTGACTTAACCGAATGATTAAGCGCTGTGGCAGCGATCGGCAAGGGGCTGTTGCGCGATAGGCGGTTGAGCGGCAGCGGCAAACGGGTAAGCCATGAAGAAACATGGTTAAGGGCTGTTTACCATGAGTCGCGTCACGAGCGTGCTTGCGATCCTTGTGCTTCTGCTAGGTGTGGCAGGTCTGGGCCTGACGTTGCCCGGCCGGGAGGCGCGGGCGGATGCGCAGGAGGCGGTGATCGGGCAGATCGCGCCACAGACAATCGTCCAGCCAATTGTGCAGCCTGTCCGTCCACAATCACCTCCGCCGGTGCCGGACGTCCTGCAATCGGGCGTACTAATCGTGGTGAGCAAGGCGTCGCAGCGGATGCACGTGTTCAAGGATGGCGAGCATTGGGGCTCCTCGCCGGTCTCCACCGGCAAGCGCGGGCATTCGACCCCGGCCGGGGTTTTTCCGATACTGCAGAAGCGTGTCTTTCACCGCTCCAACATCTACAGCAACGCGCCAATGCCCTACATGCAACGGCTGACCTGGCGCGGCATTGCGATCCATGCCGGGTATGTCCCGGGCTATCCTGCCTCGCATGGTTGCATTCGCTTGCCACGCAGCTTTGCCAGAGCGCTGTTCGACTTGACGCGGGCAGACCGGACGACGGTGGTGGTCACGAACGCGCCCCTTCGGTCGGAGGAGGGGGCGGTGACGCTGGCGCTCAATTCGCAAGCTCCGGCGGGACAGTCCGCAGCTGTCCCGAGCGTAGTGATGGCAGCAGCAGCACCGGTCCAGACGATCCAGCTCGCCGCAGCGCTGAGCCCGGCCGAGGCAGATGCGCATTGGCAGGGGGCGGTCGCGATGTACCCGCAACTGGCAAGCTTCCAGAAGGCCGTGGTCCCGGCGGTGGTCGGACAGCGGCGCTATTGGCGGTTGCGAGCCAGCGCTCCCGGCGCACATGCGGTGTGCGGGGTGCTGAAGCGTGCGGGGCAGGACTGCTTCAACGTGATCTGACTTTAGCTGCCGTTGGTCTTGAACTGCCCCATGATCGTGCCAACCCCGTGGTAGGCGTTCATACCTCAGCTGACGGGCGGCGGGGCAGGGGGCTGTTGTGGCCAGCTTTCGAGCGAAGGGTCAAGCATGGCCCAAGGTGGCGCATCCTCGGTCCAGATGATCGCCTCGGGTCGCAGGCCATGGCCCGCGTCAAGGGCACCGAAGCGCACGGTCTTGAGGTGGAGGCGGGCCGAGCTTTGCGCGAAGATCTGCGTGCCGCAGGCGGGGCAGAAGTGGAACGTCAAAGTGTTGCCACTGGCTGCCTTCCATTCGCAATGCGCCAGCGTGCCGGTGATGCTGACGTCTTCGCCCTTGAAGATCGCGTTATTGGTCGGGCCTCCGGCCGCGATCTGCTGGCACTGACGGCACCAGCACTGGCGCGTCGCAATCGGTTCTCCTGCGATCTGGAGGTGAACGGAACCGCAAGCGCATTGACCGGAATAGGGCATGGGCGACGAGCTTCCTTCTGGCCTTCAACGATTGGGTATTGTTAGTGTTACATACAATTGTCTATGGTGCTTCCACTTGGAGAGGATAACGCCATGACACTCAAGCTCTACAGTTTCGGCCCGGCTGCCAACTCGATGAAGCCGCTGCTTACGGTGTTCGAAAAGGGTCTCGATGTCGAGAAGCATCGGCTCGATCCTGCGAAGTTCGAGCATCACACTGACTGGTTCAAGGCGATCAATCCGCGCGGTCAGGTGCCGGCGCTGGTGGATGGCGAGAAGGTGGTGACCGAGTCGACGGTAATCTGCGAGTATCTTGAGGACGAATACCCGACGGAAGTCTCGCTACGGCCTGCAGACAGCTTTGGCCGCGCGCAAATGCGTATCTGGACGAAGTGGGTGGACGAATACTTCTGCTGGTGCGTCTCGACCATTGGCTGGCACCGCTACGTCGGAAACATGGTCAAGGGCCTGACCGACGCGGAGTTCGAGGAGAAGGTGAAGGCAATTCCGGTGGTCGAGCAGCAGGTGAAGTGGCGGCGCGCCCGCGAAGGCTTTCCGCAGGATTTGCTTGACGAGGAAATGCGCAAGATCGGCTATTCGGTGCGCAAGCTGGACGACCATCTGGCCAATCACGAATGGCTGGTGCCGGGGCAATATACACTCGCCGACATCTGCAATTTCGCCATCGCCAACGGCATGCCTTTTGGCTTCAAGGAACTGGTGAACAAGGAGGACACGCCTCATCTCGTGCGCTGGATCGAACAGATCAACAAGCGGCCGGCAGTAAAGGCAATGTTCGCGCAGGTGGAACTGGAGAAGTTGGGCCCGCGGGACTGAAAGGCCCTGCCGTCTGCAAGGTCCGCACGCTCAACTGACCGGCGGCGGACCTTTCGGATGACGCGGAAGAGCTTCAGGAATCGGAGCCCAACTCGGCGCGCTGTCTGCCCAGATGACTGCTGTCGGCGGCGCGAGTTCGGGATCGTCGAGCGTGCCGGCACGGATGCGCATCGGCAGGCCAGTCGGCGTAACGGTGCGACTGTAGATTTGCGCGCCACAGACCTTGCAAAAGCCGCGTTCAACCGAGTTGCCGCTGTCGGCAATCATCGAGAACGTCCCGAGTTCTCCGTCGATCGCCACGGCGCTTTCGGGAAACAGCACGTTCACCGTAGCCGATCCGCTGGCGATCCGTTGGCAATCGCGACACCAGCACATGCGCGCGCCCAGTGGGTCGGCTGAGATAGCATAGCGCACTGCGCCGCACAGGCATCCGCCGACATGGGGCATGGCAATCTTCCTCAGTTGCCCGGACGCCGGGCCATGAATGCGAGGCGCTCGAACAGCATGATGTCCTGCTCGTTCTTGAGCAGCGCGCCGTGGAGCGGAGGAATCGCCTTGGTCGGGTCGCGATTCTGAAGGACGTCCAATGGCATGTCCTCGTTCAGCAGAAGCTTCAGCCAGTCTAGCAGTTCGGATGTGCTGGGCTTCTTCTTGAGGCCGGGTACTTCGCGGATTTCGTAGAATATTTCCATCGCCTTGCTCACCAGCGTCTTCTGGATGCCGGGGAAATGGACATCGATGATCGCCTGCATGGTGTCGCGGTCCGGGAACTTGATGTAGTGAAAGAAACAGCGGCGCAGGAAGGCGTCGGGCAGTTCCTTTTCGTTGTTCGACGTGATCACCACGATCGGGCGCTCACGGGCTTCGATGCGCTCCTGCGTCTCGTAGACGTCGAAGCTCATGCGATCGAGCTCCTGCAGGAGGTCGTTCGGGAATTCGATGTCGGCCTTGTCGATCTCGTCGATCAGCAGCACGGGTAGGGTCGGGCTGGTAAACGCCTCCCACAACTTCCCCTTCTTGATGTAGTTGCGGATATCGTGGACCCGTTCATCGCCAAGTTGCCCGTCGCGGAGGCGGGCGACGGCGTCGTATTCGTAAAGGCCTTGCTGCGCTTTGGTCGTGGATTTCACGTTCCATTCGATCAGCGGCGCGTTCACCGCTTTCGCGATTTCATGGGCGAGCACGGTCTTGCCGGTGCCGGGTTCTCCCTTTACCAGAAGTGGACGGCGCAGCAGGACGGCCGCGTTGACGGCGACCTTGAGATCTTCAGTAGCGACGTAGTTGCTGGTGCCTTCAAAGCGCATCGGCGGTTCCTGTGTGCTTAATCGTTCGGTTAAGCGATAAGGCTGTGGCGCGTGCGGCGCAAGGGGGTTGCTAAACTGACGGCTGCGTCACTTACCCTACGAATACTTGACGCAAGTGTCAGCGTTAGGAGCCTTTGGTGACGCGCAGGTCAGTTTCATAGGCACTGACTGACGCAGCGGTCAGGTATTTCGCGTGTCAAATTATCACTACCTCACGGGCAATAATCTCGGCGATTGAAGTGCCGGTGGCCGCCGTGTAGCGAGGCGGGAATGATCGCATCCCGCAATGTCATGGCGAAGCAAGGCTATCAGGCATCGCCGCGGGAGCGGGCCGGAGCGATGGCGTTTGCCGCCGTCACGACCTTGCTAGTGTTCCTGATCATGTGGCGCATGGGCGCCGTGACCGGCTTTGGCGATGGCAAGGGCACTCGCCTGACCGCGATCGACCTTTCCGCGGAGGGTCAGGACGAAAAGAAGGCGCAGAAGCAGGAGCAGAAACAGCAGAAACAGGCGCAATCGGCCGACGCCGTATCGAGCCAGCCGGTCTCCGCGCCGCCTCCGGTGCCAGTGCCTGGCAAGGTCGAATGGCCGGAGGGATTCATCGAACTTTCCCGCAACGACTATCGCGCGACCGACATCAGCAACATGAAGCGGGCAGAATCCGGTGGCAGGCAGCAGGCCAATGCGGGAAGTCCGGGCGATTCGGCCAGCGTCGGGCAAGGTCCGGGCGGCGTGCGGCTCTACGCTGCGCAATGGTATCGCGAGCCGACCGATGCCGAAATCGGCCCCTACCTACCGCAGCGCCGGATGCAGGGCGACTGGGCGATGATCGCGTGCAAGACCATCGAGAAGTACCATGTCGAAGATTGCCAGGAACTGGGAGAAAGTCCGCCCGGATCAGGCTTGGCGCGCGCCATCCGGCAGGCCAGCTGGCAATTTCTGGTACGCCCGCCGCGCGTGAACGGGAAGCCGCAGATTGGGGAGTGGGTGCGGATACGGTTCGATTTCAGGGCGAAGAAGGGTGACGCTGCTTTAGAACGCTAAGTCACGGGCCTTTCGTCAAACCCAATTCTTTCGCCATCAGTTCTGCGAGGCCAGAATCTGTCTTTGCGATATGCTGTGTCATTGCCAGCATCATTGCCAGCTCAATCTGCTTGTCCATGCCCGGTGGCGAGTAGCCCACCCATTTGGCGTCAATCTTCTGTTTCTCGGGATTGAGCGCGAAAAGGCTTTTTCCTGCCTTCGTCAGATAAAAGGCTGTCAGGGCCAGTTTGCTGCGTCCAGAGACTTCTACTTGATATCGTCCAACCGAGGATTTTGCGTCAGCAGCAAGGTCTGCGGTGGTGGGCTTGCGCTGCGACACGAGCGAACTGATGACGCTCTCGTTTGAACGCAAATTTGTAACCTCGTCCAGAGCTCGCTTGCCAGTAGGCGAAGTCCAGAAGTCTGCTGAGGTGTTGGCATCCTCAATAGAGAGATTTTTTCGATAGAAGTTGGCCAAATCCTCCTTGTACAGGGGAATTGTCTTGAGCATGGCATCTTTCATTAGCGGCTCGAAAGCTTCAACCATCGCCTGGTCAAGGCCGGGGAACTGCTGATTCAATTCAACCAGACCCTTTTCGCTTTCCATCATTGTCGCCACTGTGGCTTGAGCGAAGGGCCTTGCCTGAGCCAGCATTCGGTCTTGCACCACGAGGGCCGCCGCCAATCGGTCATAGGCGTCCGTTGCTCGGACCTGCGCGACACCCGTTGGTTGGGCAGACGCCGTAGTGAAAGGCGTCACCACCGAAAGGGCAAGCAGGATAGCGATGCGCAGGGCTGGATTGGTCACGCGTCAATCAACTCCGGATCGATCTCGCTCGCGCGGTTCTGGATGAACATGAAGCGCTGCGCCGGGTCACGGCCCATGAGGCGATCGACGAGTTCCTTCACTGCCGCGCGGCCTTCGTATTCGGGGGGCAGGGTGATGCGGATGAGGCTGCGGGTGGCCGGCGCCATAGTGGTTTCGCGCAGCTGCTGCGGGTTCATTTCGCCCAGGCCCTTGAAACGGCCGACTTCGACCTTCTTGCCCTTGAACTTGGTGGCTTCCAGCTCGGCGCGGTGGGCGTCGTCCTTGGCGTAGGCCGAGGTGCTTCCGCTGGTCAGGCGGTAGAGCGGCGGCTGGGCGAGATACAGGTGGCCGCGGCGGACGAGTTCGGGCATTTCCTGGAAAAAAAACGTCATCAGCAGCGTGGCGATGTGCGCACCGTCCACGTCGGCGTCGGTCATGATGATCACGCGATCATAACGCAGCGCATCGGGATTGCAGTCCTTGCGCATGCCGCAACCGAGGGCGAGCGCGAGGTCGGCGATTTCCTGGTTGGCGCGGATTTTGTCCGCAGTGGCGCTGGCGACGTTGAGAATCTTGCCGCGGATCGGCAGGATCGCCTGCGTCTTGCGATCACGCGCCTGTTTGGCGCTGCCGCCTGCCGAGTCACCCTCGACGATGAACAGTTCGGTCTCGCCTTCACCTTCGCCCGAGCAATCGGTGAGCTTGCCGGGCAGACGCAACTTGCGGGCGTTGGTGGCGGTCTTGCGCTTGACTTCGCGCTCCGCCTTGCGGCGCAGACGCTCGTCCATCCGCTCCATCACCGCGCCGAGCAGGGCCTTGCCGCGCTCCATGTTGTCGGTGAGGAAATGGTCGAAATGATCGCGCACGGCGGCTTCGACCATGCGCGCAGCTTCCGGACTCGTGAGGCGGTCCTTGGTCTGGCTCTGGAATTGCGGATCACGGATGAACACCGAGAGCATGATTTCGCTGCCGGTGATCATGTCCTCGGGCGCGATGTCCTTGGCCTTCTTCTGGCCGATCAGTTCGGCAAAGGCGCGGATGCCCTTGGTCAGCGCCGCGCGCAGGCCCTGTTCGTGGGTGCCGCCATCGGGCGTGGGGATGGTGTTGCAGTACCAGCTGTACGAACCGTCCGACCACAGCGGCCAAGCGATGGCCCATTCGACGCGGCCGTTCTCTTCGCCATTGGAGCCTAGCGGGAAGTCCTGACGGCCCGCAAAGGGCACTGACGTGACGCATTCACGGCCAGAGACCTGTTCGGCGAGGTGATCGGCAAGGCCGCCGGGGAACTGGAACACCGCTGCGGCGGGCACGTCTTCGCTGGCGAGCGAGGCCGCGCATTTCCACCGGATCTCGACGCCGGCGAACAGGTAGGCCTTGGAACGGACCAGCCGGAACAGACGGGCTGGCTTGAACTTTGCGTCCTCTCCAAAGATTTCAAGATCCGGGATGAACGTGACCTGCGTGCCGCGCCGGTTGGGGGCATTACCGATCTTCATCAGCTTGGTCGTCGGATTTCCGCGCGAGAATTCCTGCGCGTAAAGCTCCTTGTTTCGCGCCACTTCGATGCGGGTCAGCGAGGAAAGGGCGTTGACCACCGAGACGCCGACGCCGTGCAGACCGCCGCTGGTGGCATAGGCCTTGCCGGAGAACTTGCCGCCCGAGTGCAGCGTGGTGAGGATCACCTCGAGCGCCGACTTGCCCGGGTACTTCGGGTGCTCGTCCACCGGGATGCCGCGACCATTGTCGGAAATGGTCAGCCGATTGCCTTCCTCCAGCAGCACTTCGATGCGGTTGGCATGTCCGGCCACCGCTTCGTCCATCGCATTGTCGAGCACTTCGGCGGCGAGGTGGTGCAGCGCACGCTCGTCAGTACCGCCGATGTACATGCCGGGGCGGCGACGGACCGGTTCGAGGCCCTCGAGAACTTCGATGGCGGAGCCGTCATAAGCCTCGGCTGCGCTGGTGGCGGGGAGCTTGTCGAAAAGGTCGTCGGACATGCGAACGGGTATAGAACACGCGCCTGTCCGCGCAAGCGGGGATGGCGCCTTATCCGGCGAAATCCCCCGCTTTCAGGCGTTCAGAACTTGGGCGGCGCGGGTGATACGGTGGCGAAGGTGCCAGCGCCGACCTCGCGCACTTCCATTGCCCGCTCAGCCATGCCGCTTGCCGTGAAGCGGAACACACCGTCGAGCCCGATGAAGCCCTGCGGGTCGTAGAGCTTTGCCGTGGGGAAGGTCGTACCGGGCTTCCAGGTTCGAGCGATGTTGAGCGTCAGCAGGACGCTGTCGTATCCGAGCGTTGCCAGGCGTGAAGGCGTTGCGCCAAAGCGTGTGGCGTAGCTCTTTTCAAATTGGCCGAAGCGCTGGTCGGAAACGGCAGCGAACCACGCGCCGCGCATGGCGGCAGATTTTGCGATTGCGCCTTCACCGCTCCACAGTTCAGTGCCCAGAAGCTTGACGCCTTTTCCGGCGAGCGGACCTGCCTGAAGCGCGATGCGGCTACCATCCGCGATCAGCAGAGCGTCGAAGCGCCCCTTGTCCTTTGCCCGGCGTACGGCGCTGGCAACGGATGTATTGCCGCGATCATAGGTTTCGACGGCGGTGACGGTGACGCCATTGGCCCGCGCTGCCTCGGTCAAACCTGCTGTAGCCCGCTGCCCGTAATCACCGGTCGGGATGATTGCGGCAACGGACTTGATGCCACGCGACTTGGCGAAACCGAGAACGCGGGTGATCGATTGGCCGGGAGCCTGCCCCATGACGAAGACATCGCGCGAGGCGACGGCAATGTCGTTCGAATAGGTTATCATCGGGACTTTGGCCGGGCGTGCGACATTGGAGACCAGCACGACGTCATCGGACAGCAGTGGGCCGAGGATCAGCTTGTTGCCATCGGCAATGGCGCGGGCCGCCGCACTGCCAGCGCCGGTTGCAGTGTCATATGTCGTGATACGCAGGTTCGCCGCGCTTGTATCAAGCACGGCCATCGTTGCGGCATTGGCAATTGATTGACCCACCGATGCATTGGGCCCTGTCATTGGCACCAGCAATGCGACGCGGTGGCGACCGGCATCGGTAGGCAGCACGTTTGCGTCAGGCGCCTTTTCGGTCGGCTCGGCGATCGGGCCGCTGCCCTTGGGGATGACGGTGCAACCTGCCAGCAGTGCCAGCGTGCCGGTGACAAGCCATCTGCGGGAGCGGCGCAAGCCTGTTTCGCGCCAGTCGCCCGATTGTCCCTCGTTCATTCCCTGCACACCCTCTTGTCGCTCTGTCATCGCCGGTCCATGGAAAAGCCATGGACACGTCGCCTCTTGCACCCGGTCTCTATATTGTTGCCACGCCTATTGGCAATCTTGGTGACATGACCCGTCGCGCCACAGACACGCTTGGGCGCTGTGATCTGATAGCCTGCGAAGATACGCGGGTGACAGGGAAATTGTTGAATCTGCTTGGCCTTCACAAGCCGATGCGGCGCTATGACGATCATGCCAGCGATGGCGCAAGGGAAGCGCTGCTGGCGGAAATGGCGATCAAGGCTGTTGCACTGGTGTCCGATGCCGGGACGCCGCTGATCTCCGATCCGGGATACAAGCTGGTCCGAGAAGCGCGGGCGCGTGGTGTCGCTGTCACCTCGCTGCCAGGAGCGAGCGCTGTCGTGACGGCATTGTCGATGGCGGGGCTGCCTACGGATCGGTTCCTGTTCGCGGGGTTCCTGCCGAACAAGGAGAAGGCACGCGGCGATGTCCTGACCGAGCTTTCCGGCGTTCCGGCTACGCTGGCGTTCTATGAGACGGGGCCGCGCCTTGTCGCTTCGCTGGAAGCAATCGCCGAGCGCTTGCCAGGGCGCGAAGTTGCCGTTGCGCGAGAGCTGACCAAGCTGCACGAGGAGTGCCGGACCGGCTCTGCGGCGGAGTTGGCGGCGCACTATTCGGCGCAGCCGCCGAAGGGCGAGATCGTGCTGCTCATTGCTCCCCCCGGAGAAGCGGAGGCGCCCGAGGACGATGTCATCGATGCAGAACTGCGCGCGGCGCTGGCCGAGATGTCGACATCGCAGGCGGCGGGCAAAGTGGCCAAGGCGCATGGGCTGGACCGCAAGGCGCTTTACGCACGGGCCATGGCATTGAAGGAATGAAACGGGCCGAGGCCGAGCGGCGGGGGCGGCGCGCGGAATGGCTGGCGGCGTGGTGGCTGCGGCTTCAGGGCTGGCGCATCCTGGCGGAGCGGGTGAAGCTCAAGGCAGGCGAGGTGGACCTGATCGCACGAAAGGGGCGTACGGTTGCGTTCATCGAAGTGAAGTGGCGCAAGGACGCCTGGCAACTCGGCGCCTCGATTGACGCTCACCGCTTGCGGCGTGTGGCAAGGGCCGCTGAGGTGCTCGCCGCAAAGTATGCCGGGCCGGGAGATGATCTTCGGATTGACGTGATCCTGATGGCCCCGGGAAAGTGGCCGCGCCGGATTGCCAACGCCTGGCAACCCGGCGCCTGACCGATGCTTAGTGGGCGGGCTTGTGCTCTTCCTTGTGCTCGCCGTCCTTGTGCTCGCCGTCGTGATGCTCGTCCTTCTTGTCTTTCTTGTGATCGTCATGCGGGGCAGACGTCGGGTGCGGATCGGGGTTGGCAATGCCTTGCGATGACCAGCCGAGAACGGCGATTCCAGCAACGGCGACAGCGAACAGTTTGCGCATCAATGGCTCCTGAATGGTGAGGCGCCCGGTTGGCGCGCAGTGAAAATGGTCGCGCAGCCGATAAAGTGGCTTTAAGGCGCTGGTGAGAGAAACCCCTGAGGATCGGTGCAAGCATGACACTCCGCGTCGCGGTTCAGATGGACCCGCTCCACTCCATTAATATTGCTGGAGATTCCAGCTTTGCACTGATGCTTTCGGCGCAGGAGCGCGGGCACGAGGTTTACCATTATGACGTTGGCTCGTTGACACTGGACGAAGACGACCGGCTGATCGCCCATGCCCGCCCGGTCACGGTGCAGCGCGTGGAAGGCGACCACTACAAGTCCGGCGACATGCGCCGGCTCGACCTTGGGCGCGATATCGATGTGGTCCTCATGCGGCAGGACCCGCCGTTCCACATGGGTTACATCACGGCGACGCATCTGCTTGAGCGGATCGAGGGCGAGACGCTGGTCGTCAACAACCCCCGCAGCGTTCGAAATGCGCCGGAAAAGGTCATGGTGCTGGATTACCGACGGTTCATGCCGCCGACCATCGTCACCCGCTCGGTCGAGGAAGTGCGGCTGTTCCAGAAGAAGCACGGCGCGATCGTCGTGAAGCCGATCCACGGCAATGGCGGCAAGGCGATCTTTCGCGTCGGACCTGAAGGGGAAAACCTCGGCGCGCTGTTCGAGGTGTTCAACCAGACCTGGCCCGAACCGCACATGGTGCAAGCGTTCCTTCCGGAAGTTGCCAAGGGCGACAAGCGCATCGTCCTGGTCGATGGCGAGATTGCCGGCGCGATCAACCGCAAGCCGGGTGAGGGTGAGTTCCGCTCGAACCTCGCTGTCGGCGGCTATGCCGAAAAGACCGAACTGACGGCCGAGGAGCAGGAGATCTGCGCCGCACTTGGGCCGGAACTGAAGCGTCTCGGCCTGATCTTCGTCGGCATCGACGTGATCGGCGGCAAGTACCTGACCGAGATCAACGTCACTTCGCCGACCGGGATCGTCGCGATCGACAAGTTCAACGGCACCGATACGCCGGGAATGATCTGGGAAGCGATCGAGGCACGGCTTTAGTTCGCTTGCCCACCCCCGACCCCTCCCGCGTGCGGGAGGGGAGAGTAAATGAAGAGTCCTGACCTCCCGC
>JBEQCK010000116.1:8340-11595 GCA_041639335.1 Novosphingobium sp. | reverse complement strand
CGAGGATACCTCGCTCACCGCAATCCGCCTTGGCGAGCTGATGGTCGAGGCTGGCGTGCCCGCCGGTGTGCTCAACGTCGTGACCGGCCTTGGCGGACAGACTGGCGCAACGCTGGCTGCGCATCCCCATGTCGACAAGATCGCCTTCACCGGATCGACCGCGACGGGACGCGCCGTGCTCGATGCGGCCAAGACGAACTTCAAGCGCGTCACGCTGGAGCTTGGTGGCAAGTCGCCTTCGATCGTGTTCCCCGATGCCGACATGGCCATCACCGTGCCGGGCGTGGCCAATGCTATCTTCTTCAACGGTGGGCAGGTGTGCATCGCCGGTTCGCGGCTATACGTTCACCGCTCGGTCCATGATCAGGTTGTCGAGGGCGTCGCGGCCTATGCCCAGGGGCTGAAGATCGGCCACGGCCTGCTGCCAGACACTCAGATGGGGCCGGTCGTCTCGGCCCGCCATGCCGAGCGCGTCGAGGGCTTCCTGCAGCGCGCGAAGGGCGAAGGCGCGACCATGCTGACCGGCGGTGAGCGCACTGGCGATGCCGGCACGTTCATCACCCCGACCGTTGTGGTCGACGTGAAGCCCGACATGGAAATCGTGCGCGAGGAAGTGTTCGGGCCGGTTCTTGTCGTCCAGTCGTTCGATGACGAGGAAGAGGTCATCGCCGCCGCCAATGCCAGCGATTATGGCCTTGCTGCCAGCGTCTGGACCGAGAGCCTCTCTACCGCGCACCGCATGTCTGCCGACATCCGCGCCGGCACGGTCTGGATCAATTGTCATGCCATGTATGATGCCTCGCTTGCCATTGGCGGGGTGAAGCAATCGGGCTGGGGCCGCGACAGCGGGCGGCAGGCGATGGACAACTACCTCGAGTGGAAGACGGTCTGCGCCTGCGTCTGACGCCTTGCCCTGTCCCCAGAACACCCGGATCCCAGCCATGAACGCCAGCCTCGCCGCAAATTCCACCATGCCCGACGAGGTGCCTACCGGCGTCGTACTGCGCTATGGCGTCGGCCAGTTGGGCGCGCAGGTGTTCCGCGATACGCCTGCGGTCCTGCTGCCGCTGTTCATGACGACCATGCTCGGCGTGCCGGCGTGGCTTGCGGGCCTCGTCGTGCTCCTGCCCAAGCTCTGGCTGATCGTCTGCGATCCGCTGGTCGGGGCCTGGTCGGACCGTATGAAGACGGCAATCGGCCGTACGCCTTTTCTGATCGCCGGAGCGGTGGGCACGACGCTGGGCTTCATCGCGCTCTTCGCCTTCACCGAGTACCCAAGTCCATATATCGCCGCAGCAGCGATCTGCGCCCTGTTCTTCCTCGCCTCGACCGCGTTCAGCGTCTACTCGGTGCCGTACCTGGCGATTGCAGCGGAGCTTTCCAGCGATCCGCACCAGCGCAACCGCATTATGGTGCTGCGCATGTTCTTCGCAACGATCGGCGTGCTCGTCGGCGTAGGCCTGGCCCAGCCGGTGATCGAGCATTTCGGCGGCGGTGCGGCCGGTTGGCATGCGATGAGCTGGATCTTCGGGGGCCTGTGTCTCGTATCCATGCTCACCACGGCGAGCGGCTTGCGCCGGGTGCCGCTGATCAATGCGGGCGCGGTGCCGGGTTCACTGCTCGACCAGCTGCGCACTGTCGCAGCGAACAAGCCCTACCTCGTCCTGCTGGCAACAACCTTCCTGTCCAACACCGGGCAGGCGGCTAGCTATACGGTCATCGGGTTCGTGTTTCTCTACGTCGTTCAGGCGATCTGGCTGATACCGATCTTCATCCTGTGCATGTCTGCGGCCAGTCTTGCTTCGCAGCCGCTGTGGCTGTGGTTGCCAAGGCGCATCGGCAAACCGCGCGCCTATGTTCTTGCCGCTGCAATCTGGGCAGCGGTGACGATCACCTGGCTTTGGGTCGGCAAGGGCGGGGTCGATGTTGCCACGCTACCGGGCGGGCAGCCGGTCAACACCCAGCATCTGCTGATCCTGCTGCGCGCGGTGATCATTGGCGCGTTCAACGGCGGGTTCATCCTGCTTGCCCTGTCGATGATGACCGATACGGTCGACTACCAGCGCCGTATGCAAGGGGTGGCCAACGAGGGTGTCTTTGCCGGGCTGTTCTCCGCCATGGAAAAGCTGGCCTTTGCCCTTGGCCCGGTCATCGCCGGGATCGTGATGAGCGCGTTCGGCTTTGTCTCGTCCACGGGTGGCGCTGCCGCGCAGAGCGAAAGCGCGCTTACCGGCATCATCCTGCTTTACAGTGCAATCCCGGCCACCTTGCAGGTGATCGCCCTGTTGATCTTCAGCCGCTACCGCTTGCCCGAAGCCTGACAAGAACGGGGCCGGGCCATGTCGTTCCGGGCCATGTCGTTCCGGGCCATGTCGTTCCGGGAGGGTGTGGAACGGCATGGCCCGGTCTGCGCGGCGGCGTGTGGTGGATAGGTCCGCCGCGCGAGGGAAGATGGATCAGAAGCGGAAGCGGACGCCAGCGCGATAGATCCGGCCGAGCCCGTCGTAGAGCGCGGGGTTGGAGAAGATGTTCGTCCTCGCCGGGGCATTGTCGAACACGTTGTCGACCTTCGCGTAGGCGACGATCTCCTTGGTGATGTTCACGCTGCCACCGATGTCGAGGTAGAATGCGCCCGGCAGGAAGTTCTGGTCGATCGTCGGACGCTGCGAGGTGGAGGCCGGGCAGGTGCCGGCCGAGCAGACCACGTACTGGTTGCCGATCACGCCATCGCTGAACCAGCGCTCCTGCACCAGAAGCGAGAACTTCTCGTTCTCGTAGCTCTGGATCAGCAGGAACTTCCAGTCCGGCGTCGCGCCATTGTTGTTGCCTGCCGTGTCGACCGGCAGCGTGCCCGGAAGGCCGGTGTCGGTGATGAACTTGATCACGTGCGTGGCAAGGCCGCGGAAGGTGAAGCTGCCTGGCAGGCCAAGCGGCTGCTGCCAGCGGTACGACGCTTCGATGTCAAACCCGCTGGTATTGATCGAGGCGAGGTTGAAAGCCTGCACGTTGATGAAGTTCGGACCGTTCGTATTGCTCAGGTTGAACGCGCTGCAGGTGGAGAGCAGCACCTTCTGGAAGCAGAGCTGGACAATGTCGTTGGCGCCGAGGCTCGAGATCACGTCCTTGATCTTGATCTGGTACCAGTCGAACGAGACGTTGAGGCCCGGCAGCCACGAAGGATTGGTCAGCGCGATGCCCGCAGTATTGTTGCGGGCAAATTCCGGTGTCAGTGCGGTGTTGCCGATGGTGTTCTGG
>JBEQCK010000116.1:0-8330 GCA_041639335.1 Novosphingobium sp. | reverse complement strand
GAACGGATCGAAGAAGTTGGGCAGCGTCGTGGTGACGGGCGCCGCGAACAGTTCCGACAGGTTGGGCGCGCGAACGTCGCGCGACATCACGCCACGAACGCGCAGGCCATCCACCGGCAGGTCCCAGGTGCCGCCAAGCTTCCACGCCCAGACCGTGCCCGAGGTGCTGTAATCGGTAACGCGGCCCACGGCGTTGATGTTGAGCTTGCCTGTGCTGTCGGAATTGAGGATCGGCACATCGACTTCGAGGTAGGCTTCCTTGACGGTGTAGGTGCCGTTGCCGTTCTTGTAGTTGCCGGCGTACCAGTTGTTGCCGCCCTGGATCAGAAGCGGATCGGCCGGATAATCGCCGCCGGCGGGCGTGTTGGCAAAGCCAGCGCCATAGGGGTCGGCAGTCACGCGATAGTGCTCGCGCCGCCATTCGCCCCCGAAGGCGACCGATAGCGGACCGGCCCAGAGTTCGACCGGTGAGCCCGAGAAGTTGATGCTGGCCACGTCCTGCGTCTGGCGCGTGCGCTGGTATGGCCCGGCTTCGGGCATGATGTAGTTCCGGGCGGCTTCCGATGCCTTGTCACCGAAGATGTTCAGAGGTACGCAGCCGTTGGCCCGCGCAACGGCACTGCGACACACGATCACGCCATTGTCCAGCACCGCGTCGATGGCGTTGTTGAAGCGGTTGCTCAGCAGGATGTTGTCGACGTCGATGCGGGTGCGATTCACGCCATGTTCGTAGTAGGTGTCGTAAGTCCACTCGGTGCCGCCGATCTCGGCAGAGCCCTTGGCGCCGATCACCGCGCGCACCTGCTCGCGATCGGTATGGACCTGGGTGTTGCCAAGCGAGGCATTGCTGGTGCCGAAGCGGAAGCTGGTGATCCCGGCGTTGGCGCAGGCCGTGGCAATGCTGCCCGGCAGGAACGGATTGGAGCACTGGATCGTCAGGCCCGGGCGGTTCTGGCCATTGACCGGCTGATTCTGCGTCTTCACCCGGCCATAGTTGAACGTGGCGTAGACTTCACTGCCGGGCGTAAATTCGAAGCCGACGCGGCCATAGCCATTGTAGCGATCGATCCGCGACTTGAGCGAGCGGCCGGCATCGACGTTGCCGGTCAGGTCGCCGCCGAGGCAGAACCCGGGGAAGCAGCCGCTGATGTTGCCGGCGGCATCCTTGGCAGGAACGCCGTTCGATCCGTACTGGAACTGGAAGGGATTGCCCGCGGCATCGAACGCGATGCCCTGCAGCGGCCCGGCCGTGATCAGGCCGTACTTGGTGAATGTTGTCGACTGGGCGAAGTCGCGCAGGATGAATTGCGGCGAGCCATCGTTGAGGACGCCGCGATTGATCAGCGTGGTCTGCTTGAACCAGTCGCGCCCGTTGGCAAGGCCGATGCCCCACTCGCCACCACCGACGCCACCTTCGTGCGAGTATTCGACGTTGCCGATCACGCGCAGGCGATCGTCCGCAAAGGCGGTGCCGAATGCGAGCTGCGCCACGGCCTGCTCGTCATCGCCGTAATTGGTGATGCCGCCCTGGATGTTGCCCTTGATTCCCTTGAAGCGGGTGTCGGTGATGAAGTTGACCACGCCACCAACCGCGTCGGAACCATAGGACGCCGAGGCACCACCATTCACCACGTCGACACGCTGCGTGAGGAGCTGCGGGAACAGGCTGATGTCGGGAACGCCCGTCACGTTGGCGCCGACGACGCGCTGGCCGTCAAGCAGGGTAAGGGTACGGATCGTGCCGACGCCGCGCAGCGAGAAGGAGCTCAGGCCCTGCGCGCCGCTTGAGGTGCTGAAGGTATTGACCTGCGTGCCGCTCGATCCCTGCAGCGAGGGAAGCTGGGAGATCGTGGTGAAGATATTGGGCTGGGCGTTCGCGGCGATCTGTTCGCTGCCGATCACCGTAGTCGGCGTCGGAGCGGTAAAACCGCTGGTATTGATGCGCGACCCGGTGACGATGATTTCCGCCGCACTGGGCCTGTCTTCAGGCTGATCCGCAGCCTGGGCGGCGACAGAGGGCGTAGCCGCATCCTGTGCGCTGGCAGCGATCGGTGCGAGTGCGGCAATCACCACGACCCCAAGCGATGCGCCTTGCAGCAGCAGGCGACGACAATCCGGCAAGTTCAACAACATCCCACTCCTCCACATAGAATTTCGTGTGCACCGCATCGCATCGTGCGGCGTTTTTCACTGACAAGTGTGATCGGGAAGGGTCTTCGCCGTTGTCTGCCGTCCGCCGCGCCGAGCTTCTGAAAGCTTCAACCCTGCGAGTCGGTGGCTTGGCGTTTCCTCCCCCGATCCTTGGTATTCCGGGGCTTTACTAAGCGACTTTCCCCGGTTAGTGGTAACGTTAACGCATTTTCCTCTAGGTCGCGAATCCACTCTTGTCAATAGTCTGACAAATTGGCATTGCGTTCGAAGGAGCAGATATGCCTGCTAGTGCCCGTTCGGCATCGCTGGGCGGAAAACCGTGGTTTGGGAGATACTTGGTTGCCAGGCTTGAGGATGACCCGAATCCGGTGGACGATCATTGCGATTTTCGTTGGCGCGATGGTTCTCAACTATCTGGCGCGCTCGGTCCTGGGCGTCGCCGCGCCTGTCGTGCTGGAAGAGCAGGGCATAACCAGCGAGCAATATGGCTGGATCACCGGCGCCTTCCAGCTTGGCATCATGCTGCAGCCGCTGGCCGGATACTTCCTGGACAGCGTCGGCCTGCGCGTCGGCTTCGCGATCTGCGCAGCGGCGTGGTCGCTCATAACGATGGCCCACGTCTTCGCCTCCGGTTGGCTGAGCTTCGCGGCGTTGCGCGGGTTGCTTGGCCTTGCCGAAGGATCGGCGCAGCCGGCGGGGCAGAAGCTCGTCGCCACCTGGTTCCCGGCGCGCGAGCGGGGCACGGCCGGTGGCATCTACAACATCGGTGCATCGTTCGGTGCCGTCTTCGCCCCGCCGCTGGTCGCCTGGGCCGTGCTGGCGTACTCCTGGCGTGCGGCTTTCGTGGTGGCCGGAGCCCTTGGGCTGCTGTGGGTCATGCTCTGGCTGTTCTGGTACCAGAGCCCTGACCGGCACCGTCGCATCGACGCGGATGAGCGGGAGCTTATCGCCAAGGGGCAGGAAGCACATCTCGCCGCCACCGAGCAGCGCCCCTCGATCCCCGAGATCCTGCGTCGCCGCAACCTTTGGGGCATCGCCCTGCCGCGGCTGCTGGCCGATCCTGTCTTGGGCATGCTGTCATTCTGGATGCCGCTCTATCTCGCGCGGGTACACCATTTCGACCTGACGCAGATCGCCATCTTTGCCTGGCTGCCGTTCCTCGCCGCCGATCTTGGCTGCCTGTTCGGCCCGGCGGTAGCGTCAGCGCTCAACCGGCGGGGCGTCGACCTTGTCGATGCGCGGCGATTCGCGTTCACGTTGGGCGCAGTGATGATGACCGGCATGGCCTTCGTCGGCATGGTCAGCAGCCCCTACGTTGCCATCGCGCTGCTCTGCCTTGGCGGATTTGCCCACCAGACGCTGTCGGTCACCGTCATCACCATGGCGTCCGACCTGTTCCGCCGTAACGAGGTGGCCACCGCCGCCAGCCTGGCCGGCCTTGCCGCCAATCTCGGCGTCCTGATCTTCTCGCTCCTGCTTGGCGGGCTGGTCGATCGCGTCGGTTACGAACCCTTCTTCATCGTTCTGGGCTTGCTCGACCTTATCGGCGCGGCCCTCCTCTGGACCCTGGTGCGAAAGCCCGCATGACCCATTTCGCCAATCCCGTTCTCCGTGGCTTCAACCCGGATCCTTCCATCGTCAGGGTCGGTGACGACTTCTACATTGCCACGTCGACCTTCGAATGGTTTCCGGGGGTGCAGATCCACCACAGCCGTGATCTTGTCCATTGGAGAACCGCCGCCCGCCCGTTGCACCGGCCCAGCCAGCTCGACATGCGCGGCGATCCCGATTCCTGTGGCGTTTGGGCGCCTGACCTCACCTACGCGCATGGCCAGTTCTGGCTGATGTTCACCGATGTGAAGCGCTATGGCCAGACCACCGTCAACGGCGCTACGGGCGCGTCGCTGCGAGACTTTCACAACTATCTTGTCACCGCGACCGAGATCGATGGCGAGTGGTCCGATCCGGTTCACCTCAACAGCAGCGGGTTCGATCCCTCGCTGTTTCACGATGACGACGGACGGTCGTGGCTGGTGAACCTGTTGTGGGATCATCGCCCTGGCCGCAGCCGGTTCGGCGGCATCATGGTGCAGGAACTCGATCGCCAGACGATGCGCCTTGTAGGCAAGCGCCGCGTTGTCTTTGGGGGGACCGAGCGCGGCTTTACCGAAGCTCCTCACATCTACAAGCGCGACGGCTGGTACCATATCCTCGTGGCCGAAGGTGGGACGGGTTGGGACCATGCCGTGGTCATGGCCCGGTCGCGCGATCTTTTCGGGCCTTACGAAGTCCATCCCGATGGTGCCGTGCTGACCTCGGCCGGCCGCCGGGAGGGAAATCTGACGCGTGCCGGCCATGGCGATCTTGTCGACCTGCCTGACGGCAGCACCTGGATCGCTTATCTCTGTGGCCGACCATTGCCTGGTCTGGAGCGCTGCGTTCTCGGGCGCGAGACCGCGGTTCAGCCGATGGTTTGGGGCGACGATGGCTGGCTGCGGACCGCAGCGGGCGATGGCGCGCCTGACCCCTCGCCAGCGCTCCCGCCACTGAAGGCCGCGCCGGAGATTGCCGATCCGGACTGGAATGGCTCCTTCGAAACAAGTGACCTGCCGCTCCCACTGCAATGGCTCCGTTCTCCCCGGCCTGAGCGCCTGTTCAGCCTTTCGGCGCGGCCGGGCTGGTTGCGGCTCTACGGTCGCGAGACGGTCGGCAGCTTTTTCGAACAGGCGCTCGTCGCACGCCGGCAGGAGCATTTCGCGTTCGCAGCCAGCACGCTGCTCGAGTTCGATCCCCAGGATTTCCAGCAGTCCGCAGGGCTCATCTGTTATTACAACAGCACCAAGTTTCACTACCTCAACGTTACAGTCGAAGGGGAGCGCCGCCAATTGCAGGTGCTTTCCGCGGTGCCGAACGAGGAGACGGCTGCGCACGTCGTCGCCGAAGAGCTGCCCGATGCCCCGGTCGAGCTGCGCGTTGAGGTTTCGGGGCCTGATCTGCGCTTCAGCTGGCGTTGCGGTGATGGTGGGTGGATCGAATGGCCGCATGTCCTCGATGCCAGCGTGCTGTCGGACGAAGTATCGCTGCCAGGCCTGCCCAACTTCACCGGAACGTTTGTCGGCGTTGCTGCTCAGGATTTGTCGGGTGACGGCGCCCATGCCGATTTCCGCTTCCTGCGATATCGTGGGAACGACCTTTCCTGACCAAGGCATTTGCCAGGTGCCGGTATCGCCAACCTGTGTTAACCTACACCACATTCGAATGAGGATATGTCTGATTTAATATGAAGCAGGGCAGGGGGCGGGGCCGGGACCAGAGCGGCGAAAGCGAGCGCCAGCAGCGCGGCGCCACCGTGATCGATGTTGCCGCACGCGCCGGTGTCTCGGCGATGACCGTATCGCGCGTCATCAACGGGCAGGGCCGGGTAAAGGCCGAAACGCGTGAGGCGGTGGAGAAAGCGATCGCCGAACTCGCTTATGTTCCTAACGTCGCCGCCCGCAGCCTCGTCAGGTCGACGGAACTGCGCATCGGCGTGGTCTATTCCAACCCCAGCGCCACTTTCATGAGCGATTTCCTCACAGGGGTTTATGAAGAGGCGTCGGCGCGGGGGGCGCGGCTTATCCTGGTCAAGGGCGAGGGCGGCCAACCTCCATCCGAGGAAGCGCTGCGCGAACTGGTCCGGTCTGGCGTGCTTGGTGTGCTGGTTACCCCTCCGCTGGGGGAATCGCCCCGCGTCCTGCGCATCCTTGGCGAGGCAGGACTGCCTATCGCTGCGGTGGGTGCCTATGGCACGACCGGGGTGATCCGCGTGCGCATTGATGACCGCAAGGCCGCCTGTGAAATCACCCGCCTGCTGATCGGCCTTGGCCATCGTCGCATCGGCTTCGTCCTCGGCAACCCTGACCAGTCAGCCAGCGCCGAGCGCATGGCCGGATTTCACGACGCCGTGCGCGAGGTCGACGGCGTGGAGACGATGGTGGTTGCCGGTGACTACCGCTACGAATCCGGTCTGGTCGCCGGCGAACAATTGCTTGGCAGTGAGAACCCGCCCACTGCGATCTTCGCCAGCAACGACGAAATGGCCGCCGCTGTCGTTTCTGTCGCGCACCGCCGCCAATTGCATGTGCCGCATGAACTCACCGTCGTCGGCTTCGACGATACCACGGCAGCTGTGATGCTTTGGCCGCCGCTCACCACCGTGCATCAGCCCGTCCATCGCCTTGCCAAGGAGGCGTTGGGCCTGCTGGTGCAGGAGATTGCCTCTGGCACGCCTGCATCGGCCGACGGGCGCGACGTCATCCTCGATTACGAGATCGTCGTGCGGCAATCGAGCGCGCCGCCAGTCTAGCGCCGGGTCAACCCGCGGATCAGCGTGTTTGGCAGAAACGCATTGTCCCATTCCGCGCTGCCGTCCTTGGGTGCAGGAGGCGTCGGCCCAAGCCGCAGGGTGATCAGCCGGTGCTTCGGGCTGATCGCCACGATTTGGTTGGAGTTGCCATCGAACAGGTACAGGTCCGGATCGAGATAGGGTTCGGAATGAAGCACTTGCGGCCCCAAGGTGCCCGGAGCACCGAAGCCGCGACGCGGGTGATAGGGTTCACCGATCCAGATGCCGAGGCCGAAGTTGGGATTCTGGGCCGTGCCTTTGCGCATTTCGGCGACAAAACCCTTTGGTAGCAGACGCTTGTTCTGCCACTTGCCATCATCGAGCAGAAGCACGGCCATGCGCAGGTAGGTGTCGGCTGGCAGAAAGGTGCAGCAGCCGGAATGGGCAAGGCCGCCCGGTTTGCCGACCCAGATCCTGCCGCCTTGCGCGCCCAGCGGACCCAGCACTTCGCGGCTGACGAAGTCGCCATAGCGCTGCCCGGTCGCGCCTTCGATGACCATCCCGACAAGGTCGCTCGGCGCATTGGCATAGGAATAGCGCATGCCCGGCTCATAGGGCATCGGATAGCTCTCGATGATCCGCTGGCCGAAGTCGGTGTCGAGCAGAGCAGAATTGTAGGGATGCGCAGGGTCCGGGCTGAACCCCTGGTCGAGCATGCCTGATCGCATGTCGAGCAGGTAGCGGATGGTGATCTTCGCTTTCGGCGTACCTTTTGCCGACGGGATGAAATCGGCAATGGACTGGTCAAGCGAGCGGATCTTGCCCAAGGCCATCGCCCGGCCGACCGCAATGGCGGTCAGCGGCTTCGACAGCGACTTGGATACCAGCGGCGTTCGGGCATCCACGCCCTTGCCGTACCATTCGCTTTCAATCCGGCCATCGCGCCAGACGATGAAGGCGCTGCTGTTCATGGCCTGCGCATAGGCGCGCGCCTGCTCGAGAGCCTCGGGCGCAATGCCGCTCTGTTTCGCGCTTGCCTTCGGCAACGGTGTCCAGCGGCTGGTCCCGGCGAGAGGTTCCATTGGGGCATAGGGAAAGTTGCCCGGGTCCTTGATGAAGACGGCAAGGCGCTCGTCAAAGACGGCGCGCGAGTCCGACCAGTCGGGCTGTGCCACCGCATTTGTGCCCATTATGGCAAGAAAGAGACCGGTTTGCGCAATTCCACGTGCGATACGAGTCGTCTTCATGGCCATTCCCCATTCTGCGGCCTGATCATTGGTGTTCTGCGCCGGCGGCCGCGTCTGCAGTTTTCCGATTTTCTGCGTGATTGTGCGCGATCTCCGTCGCGTGCCCGGCTTTATCACCGCAAGGCGGATAGTTTGGTGGCTTTCGCAACCTCCCGCAGCGGCCCGGTCCATACCCCGTACCAGAAGTTAGATTGGAGTCCGCTGGATATGACAGGGGTTGAACGGTGCCAGGTGGCGATTGTCGGAGCTGGTCCCGTAGGGACGGTTCTGGCCACGCTGCTGGCCCAGGCGGGGGTTGATGTGGTCGTGCTCGAATCGGGCGAGGACTGTGCGCAGGATCTGCGTGCGTCGACCTTCCATCCGCCGACGCTCGAAATGCTCGATACCATCGGCATCACGCCGATGTTGCTGGAAAAGGGCCTGAAGGCGCCGGTCTATCACTGGCGTGATCGCACCACTGGCGAAGTGATCGATTTCGATCTCAGCGAGATCGACGACGTCACCCGCTATCCTTTCCGCATCCAGTGCGAACAGTATCATCTGTCTCGCGCGCTGGCTGGGGGCCTGGAAAAGTACTCGAACGCCAAGATGCATTTCAGCAAGATCGG
>JBEQCK010000115.1:1660-11615 GCA_041639335.1 Novosphingobium sp. | reverse complement strand
ATCAGGCGAGCCTCACCGGCACCGCAGGCTTTGCCCACACTTTCGCCAACCGCGATGTCGCCTCGCTCTCGGGGCAGGTGCAGAAGTACTGGTTGGGCCACAAGGGCTTCCGCACCGCCTATGGCGCGATCGGCCAGTACACCCACATGCTGAGCGGCGGGAAGGCGCTCTCCGCCTCCGTCCAGTACACCCGCTTCGATTACGACCGCGATCCCTTGCGCGATGCCGATCGCTTCGCCCTTGGCCTCGGCCTTGCCGCGCGCCAGTTCTCGGTCAACCTGATTGGCGGGCACGAGGAAACGCGCGCCCAAGCCGGTGATGCCGAATCCAACACTTTCGCCGGAGCCAGCGCCGGCGCCGAAGTCCAGATTGCGCCCAAGGTGGCAGTGGTCGGCGGCGTGGCGTTCGACTTGCGCCGCTACGACCGCGCCGACCTGCTGTTCATGCGCAAGCGCCATGACGAGCGCGTCGATGTAACCGCCGCGGTCAAGTTCGCCATCCTGCCGCGCCTGTTCCTCCAGCCCAAGGCCACGTGGTCGCGCAACTGGTCGAACATCGCCCTCTACGATCACGAGCGCTGGACCGTGCAGGCCGGCGCGCGCTTCGAATTCTGATCCGGGAGACCAGCCCCATGAAAGCCTCAGCCCTCACCGCCCTCCTGATCGGAGCCTCCACTCTCGCGCTCGCCACCCGCGCGCAGGCGCAGGAAGTGGTCTTTGCCGACAATGCCGACCTTGCCGCCGCCGCCCTGCGGGGCGAGCGCGTGACGCAGGGGTCAGGCGTCACCCAGATCCGCCTGTCGAGCGGCGCGATGCTGTCGTTCGTCGAAGGCGCGGAGTTCCAGCTGCGCCCCGATGGCTCGGTCGATCTGTTCAAGGGCAACGTCACCGTCACCGGTGCGGGAATGAGCGAGACGCTCGTCCGCCTTGGCGGTCAGGGAACGGGCAAGATCGCGGGCGCGGGCTCGTCCGGCAGCTTCTCCGTTTCCACCGATGCCAGCGGCAAGACCATGGCCACGGGCCGCGTCCTGACCGGCCTTGCCAGCATTGCCAACGGGCGCGAGGAACGGCGCTTCAACGCCGGGCAGGCTTGGGAAGTTGCCAATGGCCACCCCCGCCTTGCCACCTCGGCCCCCGTCGCGCCCGCCCCGCGCATGACCCCGCAGCGGCAAGCGCAGCTTGCGGCAAACACGTCTGCTCCCGCGCCAGCCCCAACGCCAGCTCCCGAACCGCAAGTCGCCGCGATCAGCGAAGGTGGCCCTGTCGCCGCTGCCGAGAACGGGGTGCCCGTGGTCCTTGGCGAAGCGCTCGCAGCAGCTGGCGCTTCGGGCGATATCGTCTCGTCAGGCCAGCGCATCGAAGCGGCCGTGGCCAACCCCAGCCTCGAAACCTTCCCGGCCAACGATCTGGCCGCCCTCGTCGCCTATGCCGCCCGGCTCGAGAGCCTCTATGGTGGCCAGCCGTTCAATCAGGCGCAGGCCGATGTGATCCGCGCCTACCTGAACTACCTCGCCAGCGGCCAGACCCAGGCGCAGTTCCTCACCGTCTATGCCGGGCTCATGGTGCAGTTCCTCGATCTCGTCCGTTCGGGCGCGGCACCGTCCTCGTTCAGCGGCACTTCGCTGGCCGACATCAACGCGTTCATCTCCTACCGCTCGCGCACCGATGGCTTTGCCGCGCTGTCGAGCCAGAACCGCGTGCTGGTCGATGCCTATCTCGCCTTCGTCCTGGGCGGCGGCAATGCCGACCAGTTCGTGTCGCGCTACACCTCGCTGACCAGCGCCTACTTCGCCTATCTGCGCAGCGGAGGCGATCCACTGGCGTTCGCCGGCGCGACCCAGGCGACGCTGAACGCCTATATCAGCTTCCTCAATGATTCCGGCCTGCTCGTGCGCCTTGCCGAGACCGACCGCGCGCTGCTCCAGGCCTATCTCGCCAATGGCGGCACCGCCTTCATCCAGCAGTACCGGACCGCGCTCAACGCCTACTTCGCCTACCTCCAGAGCGGCCAGCTGCCCAGCCAGTACGCCGCCGCCGATCCTGCCGCCCTGCGCCAGTATCTCGAAACCCTGCAGGCGACCGGCCTGTTCGAACAGGTGCTCGGCGCACAGGCGACGTTCTATGCGCAATACCTCGCCTTCCTGAAGCAGGGTGGCACCATTGACGGCTGGCAGGGCCTGCCCGCCAATGTCTTTGCCGGATATGCAACGGCGCTCAGCAGCTATCAGGCATACCTTGCCGCAGGCGGCCTGCCGTCGGCCTACACCGCGCTCGATCCCGCCGTGCTGCGCCAGTACCTCGATGCGCTGGCGGCGGCGGGCGCGCTTGATCGGTTCCTCGGCGCACAGGCCACGTTCTATGCGCAGTACCTCGCCTACCTCACCAGTGGCGGGTCCATCGACGGCTGGCAGGGCCTGCCGTTCAATGTCTTCACCGGCTACGCCACGGCGCTGCAGGCCTATTACGAATTCCTGCAGAACGGCGGGTTGCCCTCTGCCTACACCGCACTGACGCAGGACGAGATCCGCCAGTATCTCGCCGCGCTGGCGGCAGTGGGTGCGAACGAGGCGTTCCTCGGCCAGCTCGCCAGCTTCTATTCGGCGTTCTTCACCTATCTCGCCAACGGCGGAAACCCGGACCTCTACACCGGCCTGCCGACCCCGCCGAACTACGAAGCCTTCGCCGATGCGCTCTCGGCCTATGTCGCCTACCTGCAGGCAGGCGGCCTGCCGAGCGCCTATACGGGCGCGGACCTTGCCCTGCTGCAGCAGTACATCAAGGCGCTGATCGACAGCGGCAAGCTTGCGACGCTGCTTGGCGCGCAGGCCGAATTCCTCACCGCCTACTATGCCTTCCTCACCGGCGGCGGCACGCCCGATGGCTACACCGCACTGCCGGTCTACGCGACTTACGTCACCGCGCTCGAGGCCTATTACGCCTTCCTCGCAAATGGCGGGAAGCCATCGGAATATACCCTGCTCACGCAGGCGCAGATCCTCGCCTACCTCAAGGCGCTGACCGATGCCGGCGTGCTTGCCGCGCTGTTCGATGGCGCGACGCTGGCCTTCATCGAAAGCTTCTACGTCTATCTTGCAGGCGGCGGCAATCCGGACCTGTTCTCCGGGCTTCCCGGATCGGGTGGCGGCACCGGAGGCGGTACGGGCGGCACGCGCCTGACGACCTACACCGGCGGCTTTCCGTCGAATGCCTTGGGTTCGAAGGCCATCGCCGGGCACAACGGCAATATCCAGCCCGCCAACTCCACGCCCACGGTCAACGCTGCCGGAGAGCTGGAAACGGCGGGTGACATCGCCACGCTGGGAGCCAAGGTGACCGATGTCGCAGGCGATGCCAGCGCGATCGTCGGGCGCTATTACGATGGCAACGCGCGGTTCAAGAACAGCCAGTTCGGCTTCGGCACCAACAACGGCATGCCCTATGTCGTCCTCGCGCCGAAGGGCGGAACGCTGCCGGTTTCGGGAACGGTCGATTACAAGGTGCTGGCGGCAACCCGCCCGGTCTATTCCGACGGTCGCACCGCGCCTGGCACCTTCGATGCAGCGCTGACCATCGGCTTTTCCAGCAACAACCGCAATCTCACCTACCGCACGCTCGGCACGATCGTCATGCCGGAATCCGGCGGCGACGTGACCTACACCTTCAGCACGCCGAACTATGCCAATGGCCAGATGCAGGAGGTCATCTACGACAGCCTCGGCAACTACTTCTTCGGCAACAGCATGACCGGCACAGGACAAGGGTGCGTTGCCGGGGGAACGCCCTGCAACATCAGCTTCTACGGTGATTTCGCCGGACAGGAGCAGGTCAACCGTCTCGGCCTGATGTACCAGACCTACGGCGGCAGCTTCAGCGCGGGCCGCATCCAGGGCGCGGTGATCTTCGGCAAGGATGGTACCCTGCCCGGCGGGACTACCGGAGGCGGAACCGGCGGCGGCGTGCTGACCAGCTACACTGGCGGCTTCGATGGCGCATCGCCACGCATCAACTTCATCACCACCCTGCGCATTTCCAGCACGACGCTGCTGCCGGGAAGCGAGTTCGGCTTCAATGCCTTGTCCTACACGCTCGACAGCAATGGCGGGCTGACCAGCTACACCCGCGATGGCGGCTTCACGCGGACGCCGGGGACCATGACCATCAGCGACGTGGCAGGCGATGCCGACGTGCTCGTCGGGCGCTGGTCCGATGGCACGAACACCGGGGCCAATACCTTTACCCTGACGGCAGATCAGGGCTTTCACTACATGCTGACCAGGCCCACGCCGTCCGGTTTCGCCGCACCGACAACCGGCGTGATCCAGTACGATCTCCTCGCCGCCACCAAGCCGACCTGGGTTGATGGTTCCGGCGCACCCGGCACTTTCGCCGGCAGTTTCAAGGTCAACTTCGGTCTCGCCCTGCCCAAGATCGGCATGGAGGCGAAAATCGTGATGCCGACTGGCGGCACCGGCGGCGGCGCCTATACCTTTGACTTCCGGACAACGGGCGGTCTGGCCGACATCACGCAGTCGACCAGCAATTTCAGCGTCTTGCCGAATCTGGGCTTCAGCTTCATCGTCCCCGGCGACGATCAGTCCGGCAATTGCAACAGCAACATCTGCTACCTTGCTGCGGTTGGCAACTGGGCAGGCAGCAATGACAAGCTCGGCCTGACCTACACCGCCTACAGTGCCGCCGGGAACGCCAAGAGCATCATCGGCGCAGCCGCTTTCAAGGTAGCGACGGGTTCGGGCTCGGGTTCGGGCAGCGGCGGCTCCACGCCCACGGCTGCACCAGACGGCATCGTCAAGTATGTCGGCTACCTCGGCGGCGGGCGCTTCTCCACCTTCGAGAATGCGGCGGCGGTCACTACCAACGGTAATGGCGGCCTGACCAAGGTCGATGGCTTCTACGAACTGAACGGTGCATCCAACGCCGACGCCGGAAACGCGAACGGCATCGTCGCCTGGTCGCGCTGGATCGGCGGCGGGATCACCGGCCTTGGCCAGGGCCCGACGACCACGCTCGGCAATGGTGGCCTAGCCAATGTCTGGGGCAAGCCCGCGACCAATATCCCGACCACCGGGAAGATCGATTACCAGGTCGTCGGCAGCACCCGGCCCTCGACCACCGACGCAGTCGTCGGGACGCTCGACAATGCAAAACTGGCAGTCGATTTCTCTGCTGCCAAGGTCGGCTTCGAAGCGGCGCTGACGGTCTCGGGCGCGCCGGTCACGATGTCGTCCAGCGGTGGCGCGGCGGCACCTTCGCTGTCGCTGCGGGCCAGCGGGACGACCTTCGGAGCGAACACCAACCAGATGACGCTGACCGGCGCGAGCGGCGTCTCGATCGAGGGCTTCCTCGCCGGGGTCGGGGCGACGCATGCCGGCGTCGGGTACTATCTCCAGACGACCACCGGCAATGTTGCAGGCGCCATCGCCTTCGGACCGAAAGCGCCCTGAGCGCGTCAACGAAGATGACCGCATTTGTCACGAGAGTGACGGGACAGTTGTGTGGGAGTCAGGGGGGAGTTGCCGCAGAGTTACCCCAGAGTTGGAAAGGGGCCGCACGGGGGTGCAGCCCCCCTTCTAGGGGAAGACCGATGCTTCGCAAGACCTTGACTTTCGCCGTGCTTTCAATGGTTTCGACTGCCGCTTTGGCTGCCGACAAGGAGCCGCCCGTCACGCTCACCAAGTGCGACAGGAGCTATGGCTCGGTCGCGCTGGTCGATGGCGATACGCAAGGCTGGACCAAGTACGGCCTGTCATCCCCGCGCGAACTGATCGCCGCCATGGCCCGCGAATCCGGCTGCTTCTCGCTGCACGATCCGGCCAGCGGCAAGCCTGCCACGTTCCTGATGAACGTCATCGCCGGTGACAAGGAAGAAGTCGACCAAGCCATTGAAAAGGCGAAGGGTGTTGCAATGGAAGGCCTCGTCCGCTCGGGCGCGGCAAGCGGCATGATGCGCAGCATTCCAGGCGCCGGCTCGATGCTCGGCATGTTCGGCGGCTTCGGCGGCAAGAAGAAGGTCGTCGCAGCAGGTATCCGTTTGATAAGCCCGGCAAATGGCCAGACGGTCGCCTCGGGTTCGGGCGAGGTCAAGAAGACCACGATCTCCTTCGGCAACGGTGGCGGAACCATCGGTGCGGTGGCGAGCGGCGCGACCGGCGCGGCCTATGCCGGCAGCAAGGACGGGCAGATGCTTATCGAAGCTTTCGTCAAGGCTTTCAACGGCTTGTCAGGCCAAGGCCCTGCGCTTGCCTCGCTCGCTCCGGCCGCCGCACCGGCACCGGCAGTACCTGCAAACGCCACGACCGCCATCGACACCAGGATGTTCGCCGCGGCCGATCTCAAGTCCGCAACGCTTCGCACCGTGCGCGCCGGGACCGCTCTCACACCCACCGGTCAGCGGCAAGGTCTGTTCATCGAGGTCCAGGACAGCTTCGGCACCAAGGGCTGGGTCTCGGTCGAGGACATGCGCTGAAACGCCCGCGAAACGAAGGGTTGCAAGGCCACCGTCCGGCGTGAAATGATCGCGCCGGACGGTTCGGCCACGGGAAATGCCGGATCGGGGGCAGCGAAGATGGGCAATCTCAACATCCTCTACGTGGAAGACGATCCACGCGCCGCGCAGGCCGTGCAGGACCTGGTGCTGGCCGACGGTGACCGTATGGCATGGGAGCAGACCGGCACGGCGGGCCTGCAGCGCGCCGGTGCCGAGGACTTCGACGTGATCATCCTCGACCGCATGCTGCCCGATCTCGACGGCCTGACCATTGTCTCGCGCCTGCGTTCAGCCGGCGTGGGCACGCCAGTGCTGATGCTTTCGGCGCTGGGCCGCAGCGAAAACCGCATCGAAGGGCTTGAGGCGGGCGTCGATGACTATCTTGCCAAACCTTACGAGCCGCAGGAGCTGGTAGCGCGGCTGCGCGCGCTGCATCGCCGCGCGGCGGGCGCGGTTCACGGCGCGGTGATCATCTACGGCGCGTTCGAATGCCACGTGAAGGCGCGCACCGCCTTCCGTTCGGGCAAGCACATTCCCCTGTCCCCCCGCGAATTCGCGCTGTTTCGCTACTTCATGGAAAACGCCGGCGAGACGGTGACGCGCGAAATGCTGCTGCGTGACGTGTGGAACATGAACTTCGACCCGCAGACCAATGTCGTCGACGTCAATATCGGCCGCATGCGCCGCAAGCTCGAGGACGGCTTCGCCGCGCCCGCGCTCGAGACAATCTGGGGTGCAGGCTATCGGCTGACGAGAGGCGAATGAAGCCTGCGCGAGTTCGCAGAAGGTCGATCTTCGGCCAATTGACGACCGCATCGATCATGATCGCGGTGATCGCGGTGGCTGTGCTGTTCGCGGTGACCACCATTACCGTCCAGCGCCAGACCCGCGCTTCGCTCTCGGCAACGGTCTCGACGGACCTTGCCGGCCTGATCGACATCTACGCCACCGCCGGGCGCGAGGAACTGTTGCGCCGCGTGGCCGACCGGCAAGCCGTGGTCAGCCTCGAAGGACGTCGCTCGCATTACATGGTCGCCGATGGCGGCGGGCGCCTGCTTGCCGGAGACGTGCGGCAATGGCCGCTGATCAATGCCGCCCGGTCGGAAGAAGGATTCGTCACGCTTACAGGAGGGACGCAAGTCTACGCCCAAGGCGCCAAGCTTGCCCCCGACTTGCAGTTGCTGGTCGCCCGCGAGTATGATCGCGACAGCACGGCGCTGGCAGTTCTTTCAGGCGCGTTCCTTGCCGTGGGCGCGGCCATTGTTGCCGCCGTGGCCTTTGTCGCGTGGATCACCGGGCGACACCTTGCGCGCAGGATGGACGCGGTGAATGCGGCGCTTGGCGCAGCCGCCGATGGCCGCGCGGCGAGCTTCCCGGCGCGGCAGCGTGGCGGTGACGAGATCGACGAAATGGCCAGCCACGGTGCGCGGCTGCTGGCCCGGCAGGCGCAATTGCTCAAGGCCTACAAGCAGGTTTCCGAACACGTCGCGCACGAGGTCCGCACCCCGCTGATGCATCTCGACAACCGGCTCGGCGCGGCAATGCAGGCACGCACGGAGAATGCCGGCGGCCCGATCGGCCAATCGCGCGAGGATATTCGCGCGATCCTGTCGATGCTCGATTCGCTGCTCGACATCGCCTCGGCCGAAAGCCGCCGCGGCGATCTGGCCGGGCTGGCGGAGATCGACATGACTGCACTCGTCACCAGCCTTGCCGACCTTTACGAAGGCAGCGCCGAGGATGCCGGGCTGACGCTGGAGACCGCGATCGCTCCGGGCGTGACCATGCTGGGCGAGCGCATGCAGATCACCCGCCTGCTGTCCAACCTGCTCGACAATGCGATCAAGTATGTGCCCGAGGGCGGGCACGTGCGCCTGATCCTGCGTGCCGGGCCGCTGGTGACCATTGAGGACGATGGCCCCGGAATCCCGCGCGACCAGCGCGACCGGGTGTTCGAACGCTTTTCCCGCGCAAATGCACCGGGTGACAAGCCCGGCCATGGCCTCGGCCTTGCCCTTTCCCGCGCCATAGCCGAACGCCACGGCCTTGTCCTGAGGCTGGGCGATGCCCCGCGCGGCGCGCAGTTCATCCTGGAGCCTGCACCATGAAGCCCTTAGCCCTCGTCACCCTTGCCGGTGCCTTCGCGCTCGGCAGTTGCGCCACCGACGGGCAGCACTCCGGGCGCGCGGCGGCGGTGCGCGAGGCACTGGCCGTTACGGCCGATCCGGCAGAGGGCGTGGCAAAACTGCTGGCGGAGGCAGACAGCGCTCAGGGCGATCCGCAACGATTGGGGACGATCCTTGCGGCGCTCGACAGCTTCGGCGCGCGGGCGATGCCCGGGGAGCAGGATCCGGTGGCGCAATGGCGTGCAAAAGCCGTGATGCCCGATACGCCGCCCTATCGCGGGCGTGTGCTGGGGCCGGCCTACAAGGCAGGCATGATCAACCCCGGCGCAACCGTGCGCCTGCCGCAACTGTTCGATGGAGGGCGGTCCGCCCGCGTTGCCGTGGCAACACCCGGACAGGCCGCGCTCGATTTCACGGTGCTGGACGGTGAGGCAAAGCCGGTCTGCCCACCCGCCAAGGCACGGACCCGCGAATGCATGTGGACACCGCTGTTCAGCGGGCGCTTCGAGATCGTGCTGACGAATCCGTCCAGCAATGCCGCCGGCTATTATCTGGTGATCGACTGAGAGAGCGGCCGCGCTGGCAAAGTGTGGAGGCCCGAGCCGGAATCGAACCGGCGTAAACGGATTTGCAATCCGGTGCGTAACCACTCCGCCATCGGGCCTCGATCGCAGGAGCTGCGTGGTTCGGCGCGGTTAGCCGGAAGATCGCGCTGCCGCAAGCGGTTCTTGCGTGTGGCTCAGGACGTCGGAGCGAACTGGAGGCGGCGCTGCTTGCTGTCGATGCCGGCGAGGCTCAGGTCCACGCGCTGGCCAGGTGCTGCACCGGCAATGCGAGCGCGGGCGACGACGGGCAGGTCCAGCAGCTGCACGCGCGCCGAATCGCCGTCCGTATCCGTCACGCAGGCGCGGAAAGTCTCGCCCTCGCGCCCCTGCAGCATGACGGTTTCGGCAAGATCGATGACCGCGCGCTCGATCTGGCCGGAAAGCGCTTCAGCCTTGGCCATGACCGCTGGGAGGCGCTGGAACGCGGCTTCGACTTCCGGCGCGACGGGCTTGCCATTGGTGACAGCGAGCGTGGCGCGAATCACGTAGCGGTCTGCCAGGCGACGCAGGGGCGCAGTCGCGTGAGCATAAGTGGCGGCGATCGCTTCGTGCCATGGCGTGACGCCGGGTATCCACGGAGCATAGCCGGCGCCGCCGCCTGCCCGCCGCACCGCCAGCATGAAGGCAGCGTGGTTGGGATTGCGCTGGTCCAGCGTGCGTTCAAGCGTCTTGAGATCGGTGTGCGCGGGCCAGTCCAGCCCGAGGCCTGCGGCGGTGGTG
>JBEQCK010000115.1:0-1650 GCA_041639335.1 Novosphingobium sp. | reverse complement strand
TGGGACCTGCCATGACGCGGAAGAGGCCGGTGCCCGCCTCGTGCAATGCGCGCGCGATGGCGAGATTTGCGGCAAGCGAGAGGGTGGCGTTGGCGCGCTCCGAAGCGAGCAGCGGGCGGAAGGACAGGGCATAGCGCCCGTCCCCGAGCGCTTCGACTTCCTGCTCCGGCGGATCGACGCGGGCAGCGCCGCGCGCGGCTTCGGCGGCGTTCATGCATTCGGCAAAGCGGGCAAAGTCGGCGGGGAGCTGGTCGGGGCGAACGCTGTCATAGGCAAGCTTGGCCCGGCTGCGGATCATGGCGCGGCGGGCGACGTCGAGCCGCGGCTCACCATCGGCGCCGAGGTGGACGGTGAACACGACGGCCGGGCGCGGGCCATCCGGCAGGAGGCTGGCGGCACGCTCGGCCAGGGCGGGCGGGTAGAGCCCGGCCTTGCCATCGGGGAGGTACTGGGTTTCGCCGCGCTTCCACGCCTCGACGTCGACCGGATCGCCATCATCGACGAACCAGGCGACGTCGGCGATGGCATAGTGGAGGATCAGGTCATTGCCGGATGCCTCGATATGGAAGGCCTGATCAAGATCGGTGGACGTTGCCGGATCGAGCGTGACGAAGGGTTCATCGGTGCGATCCTCGTGCTCCGATCCCGGTGCTTTTGCCGCTGCCAGTTCCGCCGCCGCGAGGACTTCGGGCGGGAAGCCTTCGGGCACCTGGAACTGCTGGCGGATGGCAGCAAGGCCGGACGCAAGAGCACCGGACGGATCGTGGATGGCCTTCATCAGGCAAAGCCTAGCAGGCTGTTACGGATCGACAAATTCTCCGGCGCGTTTTTCCATGCCCGCGCGCACGGCTTCCATCTGATTCTTCGAATACATCAGTTCATGCTGGGCGACGGATTCGGCCATGAGCACGTCGTCTACCGTCATGTCTGGCGTGCGGTTGGACAGCATCTTGGCACCGCGCACGGCAGTGGGGCTCTTCGAGGCAATCGTGCGGGCGAGCGCCATGGCATCGGCCAGCGGATCGGCGCTGACGTGGGTCGCAAAGCCGAACTGCACCGCTTCCTCGCCGCTGAACTCGCGGTGAGTGTAGGTAAGTTCACGCAGCACATCATCGCGGACGTTGCCGCGCCACAGGGCGTAGCCAGCCATGTCGGGGACGAGGCCCCACTTCACTTCCATCACTGCCAGCCGCGCATCGGGCGCGATGAAGCGGATGTCGGCACCACTTGCGACCTGCAGGCCGCCGCCGAAGCAGACGCCGTGGACCGCCGCGACCACCGGCATCGGCAGCTTGCGCCAGACCATGGCTGCCTGCTGGGCGCGGTTGGAGTTGCCGTGGGTGCGGGCGGTGAGCCCGTCACCTTCCCACCGGCTGGTGTTTCCCATGCTCGACAGATCGAGCCCGGCGCAGAACGAACGGCCTGCGCCCGAAAGCACCACCGCGCGCACGCCGCGTTCGGTGTGGAGGTGATGGCCGGCGGTGACGATCGCTTCGAACATGGCATCGTCGAGCGCGTTCATTTTGTCGGCGCGATCAAGCAGCACGTGGGCAACGTGATCCTCGATGGTGACGGTGACGCGGTCGTGGAAGTTCATGGCAGGCATCCGTTGTCTGGTTCGTTGCGACCAAGGTGCCCGAGCGCTCGCGC
>JBEQCK010000114.1:0-11792 GCA_041639335.1 Novosphingobium sp. | reverse complement strand
CCTGCCGCGCAAGGCCGAACCTTCGCTGGCGCCGATGATGGCCCTCGTTGCCGAGGGCATGAACAGCGTCAACGCCGTGATTCTCGATAGAATGCAATCGCGCATTCCGCTGATCCCGACGCTGGCCGGGCATCTGATCGCCGGCGGCGGCAAGCGCATGCGCCCGATGCTGACCCTGGCCAGCGCTTCGCTGCTCGGCTACGGCGGATCGCGCCACTACAAGCTGGCGGCGGCGGTGGAGTTCATTCACACCGCAACGCTGCTGCATGATGACGTGGTCGATGGCTCGGACATGCGGCGCGGCAAGAAGACCGCCAACATCGTCTATGGCAACCCGGCCACGGTGCTGGTGGGCGACTTCTTGTTCAGCCGCAGCTTCGAACTGATGGTCGAGGACGGCAGCCTCAAGGTGTTGCGCATCCTGTCGAACGCGTCGGCGGTGATCTCGGAAGGCGAGGTCGACCAGCTGGTGGCGCAGCGGCAGATCGAGACGACCGAGGAAATGTATCTCGACATCATCGCGGCCAAGACTGCGGCGCTGTTCTCGGCCGCGTGCCGGATCGCGGCCGTGGTGGCCGAGCGTGACGAGGCTGACGAACTGGCGCTCGATTCCTATGGCCGCAACCTTGGCATCGCGTTCCAGCTGGCCGACGATGCGATCGACTATGATTCCGAAGTGGCCGAAATGGGCAAGGACCAGGGCGACGACTTCCGCGAAGGCAAGATGACCCTGCCGGTGATCCTCGCCTATGCGCGGGGCGACGCCGATGAGCGCAAGTTCTGGCAGGAGGCGATTGCGGGCGACCGGTCTTCGGACGAAGATCTTGCCTATGCGATCGAGCTGATCCGCCGGCACGATGCCGTCAACGCCACGCGTGAGCGGGCGCGGATGTATGCGCAGCGGGCGATCGATGCGATTGCCGGTTTCCCGGCCAGTGCTGCCAAGGTCGCCATGACCGAAGCCGCGCTGTTTGCCGTGGCGCGGAGATTCTGATCCAGTTTCATAAGCATAACGGGAGAGCCTGATGCAGCATCGTCGCCTCGGCCGGTCGGCCATTGTCGTTTCCGACATCTGCATGGGGACGATGACTTTCGGCAGTCAGGTGGACGAAGCCGAAGCGCTGCGGGTGCTCGATCGCTGCTATGACGCGGGGATCAACTTCTACGACACCGCCGAAGGATACCCGGTGCCGCCGGACGTGAAGTGGGTGGGGCGCACGGAAGAGATCGTCGGCAAATGGCTCAAGACCAAGCCGCGCGATGCCATCGTGCTGGCAACCAAGGTTTCGGGCCCGAGCCACGTGTGGTTCCGCTCACCCTGCCGCAGCGGCATGACTGCGCTCGACCGGCGCAACATCGAGACGGCGATCGATACAAGCTTGAAGAAGCTCGGCACCGATTACATCGATCTCTACCAGACCCACTGGCCCGATCACGATACGCCTTATGACGAGACCATGGAAGTGCTGCATGAGCTGGTGCAGGCGGGCAAGGTCCGGATCACTGGTTGTTCGAACGAGACCAGTTGGGGCCTGATGAAGTCCCTCGCCACCGCCGAGCGTCTCGGCACAGTGCGCTACCAGACGATCCAGAACAACTTCAGCCTGAACAACCGCCGCTTCGAGGACGAACTGGCGCAGGTGTGCCGCCAGGAAGGCGTGAGCCTGATCCCCTATTCGCCGATTGCCGGCGGCGTGCTGTCAGGCAAGTACAACGGTGGAGCACGGCCCGAGGGTGCGCGGTTCTCGCGCTATCTGGCGATGGAGGGGCGGCAGGCGCAGATGGGCAAGCGCTTCGTCAATGATCGCAGTATCGCCGCGACCGAGCGGTTCATGGGCGTTGCAGCAGAGGCTGGGCTCGATCCGGTTACGATGGCCGTGGCGTGGTCCAAGCAACACGACTTCGTAGCTTCGACCATCGTCGGAGTCGGGGCCGAAGGGCAGCTCGACGCGATCCTCGCCGCTGCCGATCTGGTGCTGCCGGACGACGTGATGAAGGCGATCGACAAGATCAGCCGCGAGATTCCCTACCCGATGGGTTAGCCCCGTCATTCGTTATTTTTTGTAGGGAGAGAAAGTGATAATCGTGAGTTTCAGTTCGACGGAAAAGTTTCGGCCGTGCCGACGCTTCCCCGTCTCTCGGGGGTCACGGCATGGGTCAAGCGCAAGGCACGGTTCGCAACCAGAGCATCGAGGCGCTGCGCATCGTTGCGGCTTTCGGAGTGGTTGCCTTTCATGGCAAGGTCAGTCCGGTTGAAGCTTATTACGGCGGTCTGGTGGTGTTCCTCGCACTTTCGCCGATGTTCGAGATGGGCGTCAACTTCGCGCGCAAGCGCAGTGCTGCAGAACTGGCGACCACATTCCTGGTACCTTTTGCGTTCTGGTTTCCGATCTACGGTCTGGTTAACCTGGCCAAGGGTAAGCCTGTACTGATAGCCAACGATGGCTTGGGCCTGTTTGCCGGGACATCAATCCATCTGTGGTTTCTTCCATTTATGTTCGCGGTGCTGTTCGTTCTGAACCGCTTCAAGTACCCCAGTCTCCGCGTTCCGCTGTTCGTCGCCGCCAACGTGGCGATGCTGGCGCTGGCGCTGACGTCGCCCCTTTGGAAAGATCAGCCTGGCCTTGCGCAGGCGCCGGTCGGGCAATGGCTGCACGCGTCAGCGGCTGTGTGCGCGGGGATCGCTATCGGGCTTTCGCGTGGCAGCGTCCGGATGACCGTTGTGACAGTCGTCTCGATCGCCCTGGCGGTCGCTTCACTGTGGTTTCAGGCCGATCCGCTTTTCTCGCCACTTGCGTACAGTGTCGGCTTGTCCGCCCTGCTTGTCGCGCTTTTTGTGCCGGTCCATTGGCCTGCCAACTTCAACGTTGCACCGCTTTCGGCCTGCATGATGGGCGTCTACCTCATGCATCCGCTGGCGCTGACCGTTTTCAATGTCGTGTTGGGCAAGGGCACCTTTGCGACGTCTTTGGCCGCGTTCGTTGCATGCTCGATCGCGACCTTCGTGCTGAGAGAGGCAGCGCCCTGGCTGCGCCCGGTGCTGCTGGCACAGCGCAGGCCGGTCAGCGCTGCGAGCTAGTGCAGGTCCGGCTTACTTGCGGCGGCCGAAGCGGCGCCAAAGCCAGTAGCAGCTGCCGCCACAGACGGCGCCGAGGCCAAGCATCATGGCGCCGATCAACGCGCCGCTGAACAGCAGGCCGGTGGTCAGCGCCACGACGAATTCCAGCGTGCTCTTCATCTCTCCCGGCCCTAACATGCTTGCTCGGTATCGACCATGAACGATCTGTAAGGGTCTGCGTTTCCCGGGACGTTGCCTTGGGAGGGCAAAGGTCGTTAAGGCGCGTGGGGTGAGCGACCTGCCGATCCATGCCGTCCTGCCCGACCTGCTTGCCGCCTTGCGCGAGGGGCCGAGCGCCGTGCTGATCGCGCCGCCGGGGGCGGGCAAGACGACCGCGGTTGCGCCAGCCCTGCTGGGCGAGACGTGGTGCAGCGGACAGGTCATCGTGCTGTCGCCGCGGCGCGTGGCGGCGCGCGCGGCGGCAGAGCGCATGGCTGAAGTGCTGGGCGAGGAGGCCGGGCAGACGATCGGCTATGTCACGCGCCTCGATGCCAAGCGCTCTGCCCGAACGCGGGTTATCGTGATGACCGAGGCGATCTTCGTCTCGACCATCCTGAACGATCCGGAATTGCAGGGCATTTCCGCCGTGCTGTTCGACGAGGCGCATGAGCGGCACCTCGACAGCGACCTAGGGCTGGCGCTGGCGGTGGAGGCGCAAGGGGTGCTGCGCGACGACCTGCGCATCGTCGTGATGTCGGCGACCATCGACGGGTCCCGTTTCGCTGCCTTGCTCGGTGACGCGCCAGTGGTGGAGAGCGAGGGCAAGGCGCATCCGCTGACGGTGAAGTGGCTGGGTGCGCGGCCGGACGTGAAGATCGAGACGGCGATGGCTTCTGCGATCCAGACCGCGTGGCGCGAAGAGAGCGGTGACATCCTCGCGTTTCTGCCTGGCGTGGCGCAAATCGAGCGGACGGCAGAGCTGCTGGCTGAGCGACTGCCGCAGGGGCTGGTGCTGCCGCTGCATGGACAGGTCGAGCCGGCAGGTCAGCGCGCGGCAATCCGGCGTGATGCGCAAGGTCGTCGGCGCGTGGTGCTGGCGACAAGCATTGCCGAGACCTCGCTGACGCTGGACGGGGTTTCGGTGGTGGTGGACGCGGGGCTTTCGCGGCGGGCCGAGTTCGACAAGGCGGCGGGCGTGACGCGGCTGGTGACGACGCGGGCGAGCCAGGCTTCGGCGGCGCAGCGCGCGGGTCGTGCGGCGCGACAGGGACCGGGCGTCGCCTATCGCCTGTGGGAAGAAGCAGCGCATGCTGGCCGACCAGCGTTCGATCCGCCCGAGGTGGTGACGAGCAATCTGGCACCGTTGGCATTGACGCTCTCGCAGTGGGGGGCGGGCGATCCGGCGGGGATGGCTTGGCTCGATCCTCCGCCAACGGCTGCGATGGCAGCGGCGCGAGGGGCCTTGCAGGCCTTGGGTGCGCTGGACGGCGAAGAACGCATCACCGCACATGGCCGGGCGATGGCGCGGTTGCCGATGGAGCCGGCCTTGGCGCACATGCTGTTGTTTGCAGCCGAGCGCGGACAGGCGGACGAAGCGGCGCGACTCGCGCTGTTGCTACAGGAGCGCGGGCTGGGCGGGCGCGGGGAAGATCTCGCGCGGCGGTTGGATCGCTGGGCCGGCGAGCGCGGCAGGAGGGCCGAAGGATCGCGCAAGCTGGCGGCGCGATGGGCGCAGATGGCCCAGAAGCTGGCCACACGAGGCAACAGTGCCGAGGTTCCGTTGGGCGTGTTGCTGGCCGAGGCGTTTCCGGACCGGATTGCCCGGGCACGAGGCGCTTCGGGCGAGGAATGGCTGGCTTCGGGCGGCCGCGGTTACCGGCTCGATCCGGCATCGCCGCTGGCAACCGCCAAGTGGTTGGTGATCGGCGATGCGCAGGGCGAGGCCAAGGGCGCGCGGATCACGGCGGCGGTGGCGTTGGAGGATGAAGAGGTTACGCGCTTCCTTTCGCACCGTATCGACGAGCGGCATTCGCTGACGTGGAATGCGGGCGAGGGGCGTGTGGAGGCGCGGCTGGAGCGCAGGCTTGGCGCGATCGTTCTGGCGCGGGTGCCTGATCCGAAACCAGATGCTGATGCTGTGGTCGCCAAGCTGGTCGAGGTTGTTCGCGAGGGCGGGCTCGCACTCCTGCCGCTGGGAGACGCGGCCAAGGCGCTGATAGTGCGGGCGGGGTATGCGGGACTGGAGGCTCTGACCGAGGAAGCCCTGCTGGACGTGCTCGAAGACTGGCTCGGGCCATTGCTGGCGGGACGGCGAGATCTGCAGATCGGCGCGGGCAAGCTGCACGAGGCGCTGCTCAACCGGCTCGACTGGAACGAGCGGCAGGCGCTCGACAAGCTGGCACCGGCGGAGTTCCGCTCGCCCGCCGGGACCAGCCACGCCATCGACTATGGCCATGAAGGCGGGCCTTGCGTGGAACTGCGGGTGCAGGCGCTGTTCGGGCTGGAGCGGCACCCTTGCGTGGGGCAACCGCCAAAGCCGCTGCTGCTGAGCCTGACCAGCCCCGGCGGCAAGCCGATCCAGACGACGGCCGACCTGCCCGGCTTCTGGCGCGGATCGTGGCGCGACGTGGTCAAGGACATGAAGGGCCGCTACCCCAAGCACCGCTGGCCGGACGAGCCGTGGGCCGAGGACCCCAGCCTCAAGACCAAGAACGCCTTTAACGCGCAAAAGCGGACTTGATTTGCAGCCTGATTCGTGTGCAAGCGCGAAGCCATGTCAGCACGCATCTATCAGCGCCCGAAGAACGCCATGCAGTCCGGCAAGGCCCGGACCAGCGACTGGCTGCTCGAATTCGAACCCGCCGAAGCACGCCGTCCCGACCCGCTGATGGGCTGGGCCGGATCGGGCGACACGCAGAGCCAGGTGACGCTTGCGTTCAATTCGCAGGATGAAGCGCAGGCCTATGCCGACCGCTATGGCATCGAAGTGCGCGTGATCCCGACGCCGCCGCGCAAGCTGAAGCTGCAGAGCTACGCCGATAATTTCAGGTAAGTTTGATTGGCCGGGGCTGGACAAGGCTCCGCTTCCTCTCCATATGCCGCGCCGGGAGTCGGTCGGACGCTTGCGTCCGCCAACCTGGTCAGGTCCGGAAGGAAGCAGCCACAACGGGTTGCGGCGGGTCGGCCGGCTCCTATTTCACCCCTCGGTTGCAGCTTTCATGCGCGAGCGCGCCTCGTTGCGCTTGCCGGTGGCGGGAATGAGCCCAGTGACCTTGCCGAGGCCGAACGGCGGCATGTTGCCGTAGATCGTTTCGTAGGCCCCGGCTGAGACGGCGTATGTCTCGTGAAAGATGCCGACTGTGCCGTCGCTGCCCACGGCCTTGTTGAACGCGGTCCAGGCTGGCCAGTGCTTCTGGTCCCGGTCGCGGGCGTAGGCCTCGAGGCTGTCAAAATCGCGCCAGTATTGCAGGAGCACGACGGTGCGCAGATCGCGCAGCAGTGTTTCCGTGCCGAGGAAGCCGCTTTGCGGATTGCGAGACAATTCGGCGATCATCGGCCCCATCGCACGGGCGACGGGGAGCCACTTGCCCACCTTGTGGAAGTGGTTGATGCGCATGCCGATCACGAAGACCACCAGCGAGCGGTCGAAATCGGCGGTGAGGCGACCGGGAAGCACTTTCGTCATGGCTGTAAGGTTGCATTTTGCAACTTATGAGTCAATCCACCGATTCCCGTTCGTCGGACATTCGACATTCGGGCTGCGAGTGCTTACCTAAGGTAGCGATGGCCGATTCCACCGACATGTTTGGCGATCCTCCGCAAGAGGAGGAGAACAAGCCTTCTGCCGCCGAGCTTGAAGCGGCGGGGCAGAGCTCGATGTTTGGTGATCCGGCGCCGGTTGCCGCCCCGCCAGCGCCTGCTCCTGCTCCTGCGCCAGTGGTGCGAGAGACTGCGCCAGCTCCGACGGTCGAGGCCGCAGCGCAGCCCTATCGCGTGCTGGCGCGCAAGTATCGGTCGCAGACTTTTGCCGAGCTGATCGGTCAGGACGCGATGGTCCAGACCCTGGCCAACGCGATCAAGCGTGACCGGCTGGCCCATGCCTTCCTGATGACCGGCGTGCGCGGGGTGGGCAAGACGTCTACCGCGCGCCTGATTGCCAAGGCGCTCAACTGCATTGGCCCCGACGGGCAGGGCGGGCCGACGATCGATCCTTGCGGAGTGTGCGAGCCGTGCCGCGCGATTGCCGAGGGTCGCCACATCGACGTGATCGAGATGGACGCCGCGTCGAATACCGGCGTCGACGACGTGCGCGAGATCATCGAGGCGGTGCGCTATGCGGCCGTTTCGGCGCGCTACAAGATCTACATCGTCGACGAAGTCCACATGCTGTCGCGCAATGCTTTCAACGCCTTGCTCAAGACACTTGAGGAGCCGCCGGCGCACGTGAAGTTCCTCTTCGCGACAACCGAAGTCGACAAGCTGCCGGTGACGGTTCTGTCACGCTGCCAGCGGTTTGACCTGAAGCGTATCCCGGCGCCGCTGCTCGCCAGCCACTTCGGCATGATCTGCGGCAAGGAAGGTGTCGAGGCCGAGGACGAGGCCCTGGCGATGGTCGCAGCCGCCGCCGAAGGTTCGGTGCGCGATGGGTTGTCGATTCTAGATCAGGCCATCAGCCATGCCGATCTCGTCGGCAGCGATGACGGCAAGACGCGAGTGACCGCAGAGCAGGTCCGGCAGATGCTGGGCCTTGCCGACAAGACCATGCAGCGCCGCCTGCTCGATGCCGTGCTTTCCGGCAAGGGCGCGACGGTGCTCGACGAAGTGGCGCAGCAGTATGCGCTGGGGATCGAGCCGATCGCGATGATGCGGGCGCAGATGGACGTCGTCCACCGCGTGACGGTGACGCAGATCGGCGGCGTGGGGCCGGACATTCGCTCGACCGAGGAGCGCGAGGCGCTGGTGGGTTGGGCCAAGGCGCTTTCGGCGGGGCAGTTGCACCGGCTGTGGCAGCTCTTGCTCAAGGGCTACGAGGAAGTGAAGGTCGCGCCCGACCCGCTGGTGGCGGCGCAGATGGCATTGCTGCGGGTGATGCACGCGGCGGACCTGCCGGATCCTGGCGGGCTGGTGAAAAAGCTGGAGGAGATCGCCTCGCGGCCAGTGGTCGTGGCGCAGACTGCAGAGACTGGCGCCTCGTCGGCTCCTGTGGCTCAAGCGGCAGCTGTGCCCGCGATGGACTGGGAAGCGCTGGTCGAGCAGGTCGAGCATGTCTCGCCGTTGGTCGGATCGACGATGCGGCTGGGCGTGCGGGTGGTTGAACTGACGCCCGGAATGCTGCGCTATCAGCTTGCGCCGGGATTGCCGAACGATCCGGCGGCGGATATCCGGCGGGCGCTGAATCACGTTACCGGCGAGGCGTGGATCGTCGAGCGCGGGGAGGGCGATGCCCTGCCGAGCCTCGAGGAAGCCAAGGCCGAGAAGGCGGCGGCGGCGGACGCGGCGATGAAGGAGGACCCTTTGGTCAAGGCGGCGCTGGAAGCTTTTCCGGGCGCGGTGATCATTGATGAGGAAAGCTCGCGAGAGCACGAAAAGAGACCCTGGAGCAAACGCGCATGAAGTCGATGGAAGAGATGATCCAGGCCGCCCAGAAGGCGGCGCAGACCATCCAGAAGCAGATGGAAGACGCACAAGGCAAGCTCGACAATATCGAGGTTGAGGGTGCGGCTGGCGGTGGGCTGGTGAAGATCAAGGCCTCGGCCAAGGGGCGGGTGATCGGCGTCAGCATCGACGAGAGCCTGCTGTCACCATCCGAGAAGGGCATCCTTGAGGATCTGGTTGCGGCAGCGTTCAACGACGCGCGCGGCAAGGCCGATGCTGCAGCGGCAGAGGAAATGCAGAAGGTGCAGATGGCTGCGGGCATCCCGCCGGGCTTCAAGCTGCCGTTCTGACCAGTCGGCCCGGTGCGGGCTGGCGATGAATTGCGATTCCATGACTTGCGGCATGGCTGGGGGCAGGCCAAGGCTGTGCGGTAAACTGATGAACCGGACGGGAATTCCTGCTTGAGTGTGACCTTGCTTGCCAGCGCTGCCCTGCTTGCTGTTCCCGTTGCGGACGGGCCAGCGGTTCCGGAGGTCGCGCTGGTGCAGGACGCGCAAGATTCCACTGCCGGTGCAGCGACGCCGCTTCCTGCCGAAACCCCACCTGAACCACAGCCCGCAACACCCGTTGCCTTGCCGCAGGCGCCGGCCCCATCGCTCGACCAGATCGAGCAGGAGGACCAGGCAATCGTCGTGTCGGGCGAGAAGACGCCGCGGCAGGACCCGATGCAGGCGGTCAATCAGGCGAGCTACGACGCGGTGCAGGCGGTGGACGACGCGGTGATCGCGCCGGTGGCCAACGTCTATGAGAAGGGCGTGCCACGCCCGATCCGGATGGGGCTCAGGAACTTCCTGCGCAACCTGACCGAACCGATCGTCGCGCTCAACTATCTGCTGCAACTGAAGCCGGGCAAGGCCGCCGAGACGGTTGGCCGCTTCGCGATCAATTCGACAATCGGCGTCGGCGGCGTGATCGACGTCGCGAAGAAGAAGCCCTTCAACTTGCCGTATCGTCGCAACGGTTTTGCCTACACGTTCGGCTATTATGGCATCGGGCCGGGACCGTACATGTTCCTGCCGCTGGTTGGCCCGACGACGTTGCGCGACGTGATCGGGCTCGGGCTTGATCGTTTCCTGATGCCGTTTGCCGTCGGTGGTCCGTTGCGCAATCCGGGCTACGTCTACGGCAGCTTCGTCATCCGCTCGCTCGACGAGCGTGTGGCGAACGATGAACTGTTCAAGCGCATTCGCGAGGAATCGAACCCTTACGCCTCCTATCGCGAGCTTTACCTCAAGACCCGGCAAGCCGAGATCGACGCGCTGAAGGGCAAGGCGGACTTCCAGAAGGAGGGCTCGATAGTCCTGCCGGCGATCACGCCGACACCGCCGCCCACTATGCCTCCTGCGGCCAGCGAGCCGGTTCCTGCTGCGCCGCCTGCACCGGTGTTTGTGTCGGAACCGGTGGTGCAGCCTTTGCCGATCTGACGGGTCAACCCGGCAAAGCTTGCGGTGCAGCGCGTGGCTCTTCAACCGGTTCCGGCTGGGGGCTGGAGGGGGCTGCCGGAACGACGGGCGCCGGAACTACAGGTGCAGGAACGACTGGTGGGGGAGCAACCGGTGCAGGATTGTTTTCCTCGCGCGTCTTGTCTTGCAATTGGGTGCGTTGTGCGTCAGCCGATTGGCTGAGCAGCGCCCGCATGCCCAATGTCGAGCAAAGGTTGGCATAGCGCATGATTACTGACTGCGCCTTGCCGTAAGTTTTCGGCAGTTCGATGTCTACGCCCTTCGCGTCCTTGCCAAGAGTCTTGCCGCGGAAATTGTCCTGTGCAGCGCTGACCAGTGCTTGGACGTTCGACAGGTCGGGTGCGACGACGAAGGCGTCATCGTAATTGCGCCATAGATTGTCACCAAAGCCAAAGCCTGCCGCAACCCCGGTGACGACATTCTGGCCGGCATTGGCCAGTCCCAGAATGGTCGAGATTGCCGTGCCTGCATCGTTGGTGAATGCGCGCCCGAACCGTCGACGTCGCTGGGATTCGTCTGCGTCCCGGAAAAAGAGATCACAGTAGTAGTCGGACAAGGCGAAGCCCGCGTCGAGGTACACCCTCATCTTGTCTCCATCGACGGCAACGGTTCTGCCTTCACGGGCAGCATCGAGCAGAATGTCGTAATTGGAGTCGACTAGATCGTTTCTACCGGATGGTTTGCCCTTCTGGTGGGGACTGGCCAGTGTGGGGTAAGGGTTTTTGGTTGTCCCCAGAGCATCGTGCATTTCGCGTGCAGTTGTACAACCTCCCAAGGAAATTCCTGCAGTCAAAACAAGAAGAACCGCTATTTTCATCTTCGCCCCCACGAATATACATCTCGCAAGATATTTGACGACGAAGCAAAGGCCAATAGATTTTTGAGATTGCATCCACTTTGGGCTGAAATATATTGGATCAACTCTCCAGCAGCAGCGAATAGTCGCGCAGGACTTCCCAGGCCCTGTTGGGTGAGATCATCAGCTGGTCGGCGCTCTCCAGTCCGGCAAGGCGGCGGATCATCTGGGCGACGGTGGCGGCGTTGCCGCTGCTCATGCCGTAAGTGGAGATCAGCACTTCGGGATTATGCGATAGCGTATTCTCGAACAGCAAGTCGACGTTCTGGGGCTGGAAGCCGAAGCCCAGGAACACGAGGCGCTTCGCACTGGCCACGGACAGGCGGATATCGCGCAAGGCATTGCGATCGGCGCTGCGTTCGTTGAGCGACTTCAACTGGGCGGCGATGGCATGGATGTTCCACGGCTGCTCGACACCCCATTCGGCCTGGGGTGCCTCGCCCTTCTGCCAGGGCAGGCGGCCGATGGAGCCATGCGGGTGCACGATGTCCAGCTTCTCGGCAATGACCTGCTGCGCTTCCTTGAGCTCGATCCCATAGGCCATGACCAGCGCGTAGGGCAGGAAATGCTCGACGGATCGATCGTAATTGAAATTGATGATGGTGAGCTGTTCCAGCGCCTGCCCGATCTTGCTGCGCGGCACGCCGGACGTGATCAGCTGGCCGAGCTGATAGATCCAGTATTCCGCGATCTTGCCCTGCAGCGGCAGTTCCCCTTCGACGCGGGGGACATCCTTCAGGTTGCTGCGTGATTCGGACTG
>JBEQCK010000113.1:0-11848 GCA_041639335.1 Novosphingobium sp. | reverse complement strand
TTGGATTCCGCAAGCATTGCGCGTAAGGGCGCGCGCATGAGCCAGAACCACGACCCCGCGATGCTTGCCAAGGCAGAGACCCTGACCGAGGCGCTGCCCTATCTCCAGCGCTATGCCGGCAAGACTTTCGTGGTGAAATATGGCGGCCACGCGATGGGCGATCCCGAACTCGCACAGGACTTTGCCGAGGACATCGTGCTGCTGAAGGCGGTGGGCATCAACCCGGTCGTCGTCCACGGCGGCGGGCCGCAGATCGGCCGGATGCTGAAAGCGCTCGGCATCGAATCGCAATTCGTCGACGGGCTGCGCGTGACCGACAAGCAGACCGCCGAAGTCGCCGAAATGGTCCTGGCAGGCGCCATCAACAAGGAACTGGTCAGCTGGATCGCCCGCGCCGGTGGCAAGGCCATCGGCATCTCGGGCAAGGACGGCGGCATGGTCGTTGCCCGCAAGGTCCAGTCGAAGAAATCGCCCAAGGCGATTGAAGGCGAAGATGGCGATCCGATCGTGGTCGACCTCGGCTTCGTGGGTGAGCCTGACCGGATCGATACGACCGTGATCGACACCATCGTCAATGCCGGAATGATCCCCGTGATTGCACCGATCGGCGTGGGGCCGGATGGCGAGACCTACAACATCAACGCCGACACCATGGCCGGCGCGATTGCCGCCGCTCTTGGCGCCTCGCGCCTGTTCCTGCTGACCGATGTCCCGGGCGTGCTCGACAAGGACAAGAACCTGCTGACCGACCTCAGGCCCGCCGACATCGCACGGCTGGCCGAGGACGGCACGATCAGCGGGGGCATGATCCCCAAGCTCGAGACTTGCGTCCACGCGGTCGAGGCAGGCTGCGAGGCGACTGTCGTGCTCGACGGCCGCGTGCCCCATGCCATGCTGCTGGAAATCTTCACCGCGCGGGGCGCCGGGACGCTGATCCGCGCCTGAAGCTGCGTTCCGCCCGGAGATTATGTTTCCATTAAGCGCGGAACCGGACCGGCTGCCACTCGTCCCTGCGGGATGATCCGCACCGCACTTGTCATGGCCGCCGCTTCGGCGCTCGTCTTTCACCTCGGCGGTTGCCAGCGCGGGCCGGCTTCGCCTGCCGAGGACACGGCGGAGGTTGCGACTCCCCCTACCATGCCTTCCGGCAGCCCTGTGCATAAGGCCGAACCTGCAGTGTCCGGCGAGGCGGCACAGCCCTCGCTGGCCAAGCGGCCCGAGGACGTGCTCGACGCTTTCGCCGCCGCCATCGAAGCGCGCGACTGGCGCAGCGTCCGCGCCTTCTGGGCGGACAAGGGTGAGCGCAGCGGCATGGACGACGCGATGTTCGCCAAGTCATGGGGCAGCCTGAAGGCCCCCTCGGTGGTCATCAGCGAAGGCCAGCAGGAAGGTGCGGCCGGTTCAATCTATTACACCGCGCCGGTCGTAATTACCGATGGTGACCGCACGATCACCGGCGACGTGATCCTGCGCCGTGTCAACAACGTGCCCGGAGCCTCCGCGGAACAACTGCGTTGGCATATCGACAGCACGACCCTGAAGCCCTGAGGCCGACAGCGGCACAGCTTGCCTAAATTGTAAGTAGCACATACAGAGCGGCGCAAGTGTCGCCTCGTAGCGGCATCGCGGGCACTTGTGGCCCAGCAAGAGGGTCGGCTAGGAGCATGGCTCGCTCTCACTCTGCCGACGAGGATATGCACCGATGCTGCTCTACACGCTGATCGCCATGATCAACTACCTCGTGAACATCCTTGTCGTAGTGGTCATCGTGCAGTTCGTGCTGAGCCTGCTCATCTCGTTCAATGTCGTGAACATGCACAACAACGCGGTTGCCGCGGTGTGGAAGGCGCTGAACGCTATCCTTGAGCCGATGCTGCGCCCGATCCGCAAGATCCTGCCCGATACTGGCGCGCTCGATTTCTCGCCGATGGTACTGATCATCGGCCTCAACCTGCTGACGATCCTGCTGAGCGGCATCGCCGCTTCCTCAGCCGGAATGTGACGCGCAACCTCGCTGGATTATAGACGATGACTGCTGCCGTGATCGACGGAAAGGCCTTCGCCGCCACCCTGCGCTCCCGCGTGGGCGACCTTGCCGCTGCGTTCGAAGCGCAGGCCGGGCGCAAGGCTGGCCTCGCCGTAGTGCTGGTCGGTGAAGACCCGGCCAGCCAGGTCTATGTCCGCTCGAAGGGCAAGAGCACGCTCGAGGCGGGCATGAACAGCTTCGAGCACAAGCTGCCTGCCGAGACCTCGGAAGCCGACCTGCTGGCCATGGTCGAGCAGCTCAACGCTGATCCCGCCGTCGATGGCATCCTTGTGCAGTTGCCCCTCCCTCGCCACATCGACGAGCAGAAGGTCATCGCCGCGATCAATCCCGACAAAGACGTCGACGGCTTCCACGTCACCAATGCCGGACGTCTGGCCGTGGGACAGCCGGGCTTCGTGCCCTGCACGCCGCTGGGCTGCCTGATGCTGCTCAAGGACAAGCTCGGTGACCTTTCGGGGCTTGATGCCGTGGTGATCGGCCGCTCCAACATCGTCGGCAAGCCGATGGCACAATTGCTTATCGCGGAAAGCTGCACCGTGACGGTTGCGCACAGTCGCACCAAGAACCTGGCCGAGGTGGTGAAGCGCGCCGACATCGTGGTTGCCGCCGTCGGCCGACCCGAGATGGTCAAGGGCAACTGGATCAAGCCGGGCGCGACCGTGATCGACGTGGGCATCAATCGCGTGCCCGGCGCCGAAGCGGGCAAGACGAAGCTTGTGGGCGACGTCGACTATGCCTCTGCCGCCGAAGTCGCCTCGGCCATCACGCCAGTGCCTGGTGGCGTCGGCCCGATGACGATCGCCGTGCTGCTGCGCAACGCGCTCGTTGCAGCCTATCGCAACGAAGGCCTGGATCTGGCCGCGGACGCGATCTGATCTGCCTTGCGCGGGGTGGGCAGGCTGCAGCGCATCGGCTAGGCTGGTGCGATGAAGCGCCTGATCCCCCTCGCATTCCTGCTTGCCGCCGCCCCTGCACTCTCGGAGCCTGCCGCTGATTCGCAACGGTCGGGCCGCCCGCAGCGTGCCTATGCCAATCCTTCGGCGCTGATCGCCGCAGACATCGGCTTTGCCCGGCTGGCGCGGGAGAAGGGGCAGTGGACCGCTTTCCGCGAGACCGCCGACGAGACCGCCGAAATGTTCGAAGGCGGGCGCAAGCTTGCCAAAACCTTGCTGAAAGATCGCAAGGACCCGCCCGCGCCGGTAAAGTGGGCGCCGCACCTGGCGTGGATCAGTTGCGATGGCACGGCCGGGCTGACCTTCGGCGCATGGCAGGGCCACTCGGGTGGAGACGGCGAATACGTCACCGTCTGGCAGCGCCAGTTCAAGGGCAAGGTCGACTGGAAGTGGGTGCTCGATGACGGGCAGGACCTCGCAGCACCCTTGCGCGCAGTCGACTGGGCCGAAGGCAAGGTCGCCGATTGCCCGGTCCGCCGTCGTCTGGCCAGCGACCCTGCGCCACAGCCCGGCAGCAAGCGCGAGCGCAAGGAGGACCGCAAGCTGCCGCCCATGCGTCCGCTTGCCGGAGCCATTCCGGCATTCGACGGCGGCGACAGCAAGGACGGTCAATCGCGCGACGGCAGCCTGGCATGGCGGTCGAGCGTCATGCCCGATGGCAGCCGCCGCTTTACCGCGTGGATCTGGAAGGACGGCGCAATGCAGGAAGTCATCGCACGCAGCTTCAAAGCAAACGGAGCCTGAGGCGATGTTGCAGCTGTTCCTTTCCGCCTTCGTCACGCTGTTCGTGGTGATCGACCCGCCCGGCTGTGCGCCGATCTACGCCGGCCTCACTGCCAATGCGACGGCACGCCAAGCCTTCTCCATGGCCCTGCGTGCCTGCCTGATCGCCACCGGCATCCTGCTGGTCTTCGCACTGTTCGGCGAGGACCTGCTGGGCGCGCTGCACATCGAACTCGACAGCTTCCGCATTGCCGGTGGCATCATGCTGTTCCTGATCGCGCTCGACATGGTGTTCGAGAAGCGCACCGAACGGCGCGAGGAGCGAGCCGAAAAGGTGCGCACGGCCCAGCCGCAGGTGGAGGATGTATCGGTCTTCCCGATGGCCATGCCGATGCTGGCCGGCCCCGGCTCGATCGCCTCGGTCATGCTGCTGACCGCGCGGGCCAACGGGATCGAAGAGACTGCCGTGATCCTCGGTGCGCTAGCCGTGGTGATGGTGCTGAGCTTCATTGCGCTGGTCGCGGCGCGGCCACTGATCCGGGCGCTGGGCTCTCAGGTCGAGGCCGTGATCACCCGCCTGCTCGGCGTTCTGCTGGCCGCGCTGGCCGCGCAGTTCGTGATCGACGGAATCCAGGCGCAGTTCTAAAACGAATCCTCCCTGATTTTCCGCAGGACAATCGGGGAGGGGGACCGCCAGCGAAGCTGGTGGTGGAGGGGTAGTGACAAAGGCCCCTCCGTCAGCGCTTTGCGCTGCCACCTCCCCTTTTGCACTTCGTGAAAATGGGGAGGATTTTCACTGCAACGTCACCCGCCCGCCATCGTCGCTGTCGCGCTTGCCGAAGAACTGCATGAGCTGGACCAGCAGCTCGCAGCGGGCGGCGAGCGAATCGGCTTCGAGCAGGGCCTGCTTGGCGGCGGCATCGAACGGTGCGATCTGGGAGACGCCGTTGATCAACGACATGTCATCCAGCCGGCCGACCGAGTCCCAATCGACCGCATAGCCCTGGGCATCAGCGAATCGGCGGGCTTCCTGTTCGAATGACGCGCGCTCGACCGCGCTGAGCGCCTCGGCCATGTCGTCGGTGAGCAGTTCGGCCTCGATCTGGCGGAACGGCGTGGTCACGTCGAGTTCGCGAATCGTGCGGAAGCGCGCGATGCCTTCGAGCACGAGGTTGAAGCGACCGTCCTCCAATGCTTCGACATCGGCGATCTTGCCGACGCAGCCCACGCTGAACAGCGGCGCGCCATCGACCGGCGATTGCGGCTGGATCATCGCGATGCGCCGGTCGCGCGCCAGCGAATCGCTGACCATGGCGCGATACCGGGGTTCGAAGATGTGCAGCGGCAGCTGCAGGCCGGGATAAAGGACCGCGCCTGTCAGCGGGAAGATGGACAGGCGCGTCGTGTTTGCGCTCGCGCCCATCGCGGTCAGCCGAACAGCACGGTGGAGAGCTTGCGGCGCGTGGCCGCAACCCAGGGATCTTCCAGCCCGATCGCTTCGAATATCTGCAGCAGGCGGGCCTTGGCCGCCCCCTCGTTCCATTCGCGGTCGGCGGCGATCATGGCAAGAAGCTTAGCCGCGGCCTCGTCACGCTGGCCGGCGGCATAGAGCCCATTGGCGAAGGCGAGCTGGGCGTCCATGTCGGCTGGGCGTTCTGCCGCCGCAGCGCGCAGCGCGGCAAGTTCGCCCTCTTCCGGGGCATCCTCGGCCAGTGCCAACGCCGAGCGCGCCTGAGCGAGGGCCGGGTCGGCGGCGAGCTTGGGGTCGAGCGAATCGAGCACGGCCTGGGCCTCCTCCTTCTGGCCCGCGGCAATCAGCGCGCGCACTAGGCCGGCATGGGCCGGAGCATTGTCGGGCGCGATCTCGACGATCTGGGCAAAGATGCTGGCTGCCCGCTCGCCATCGCCTTCGGCCAGCACTTCCTCGCCCATCGCGAGCAGCGGGGTAACGTCCTGTTCGGGCTCACCGCCCTGCACCGGCAGCTTGGCGAGGATCTGGTCGAGGTACTGCTTGAGCTGCGATTCGGTGCGTGCGGGCGTCAGGTCCGCCACCGGTTGGCCCTGGAACATCGCGTAGACCGTGGGGATCGAGCGCACCTGGAACTGCGCGGCGATGAACTGCTCCTCGTCGACATTGACCTTGGCGAGGACAACGCCCTTGTCGGCATACTCGGCAGCGACCTTTTCGAGCACCGGCGTCAGCGCCTTGCACGGACCGCACCATTCCGCCCAGAAATCGAGAATGACCAGCTTGGTCATCGAAGGCTCGACCACGGTCTTGCGGAAGCGGTCCACTGCCTTCTGTTCGTCGAGATTGAGCCCCATGCTGGCCAAGATGCGTCTCCGGTCGATGTTTTCAGGTTTGCCGCACAATGTGGGAACGCTTCGCGCTTCGGCAAGGGGAATCGGGGGTTTTGCGAAAGACTTCGCATCTCATGCATTTTTGGTGTTGCGCTCTTTCCGAGTCACCGTTAGAGGCGCCCACACCCCAGCCGGACGGGGCACTTCCCACCGGCCAGAAACGCACGAGCGGGCGTAGCTCAGGGGTAGAGCACAACCTTGCCAAGGTTGGGGTCGAGGGTTCGAATCCCTTCGCCCGCTCCAGTTTATCACTTCACCACATCGCTGAATTCGGGGTCGGATTATCCCTTCGGGGAACCCTCGCGTCTGTTTGCCGGCTCTCCGCGGCAAGCCGCTACGAGCGTGGTTCGAATCCCTTCGTCCGCTCCAGTTTCTCACTTCACCACATCGCTGAATTCGGGGTCGGATTATCCCTTCGGGCAACCCTCGAGTCTGTCTGCCACCTCGCCGCGCTGAATCACTACATCTGACAATCGGATTTATTGCTCGATTGCTGCAAGATGAACGAGCTGACCGATAACTGTGATAGGACTAACCCGTTGGTCTGCGGATTTTGAGTGATTTATCCGATTGCCAGCCCGTTATCGTACGGGGCAACAGGAGGAGAGAAGCTCATGCAGATCAGCAGGATCGCACTGGCCGCCGTGCTGGCAGCCACCGCGCCGCTCGGCAGCGCCGCAATGGCCGAAACCGTCACCCCCACCAGCGAACCCGCGGCCAGGGAATGGTACCCCCGCACGCTGGATCTGACCGCGCTGCGGCAGAACGAGGCGACCAAGGCCAATCCCTATGGTCCGGACTTTGATTATGCCAAGGAGTTCGCAACGCTCGATCTCGACGCGGTAAAGGCCGACATCCGCAAGGTGCTGACGACGCCGCAGCCGTGGTGGCCGGCGGACTATGGCCACTACGGCCCATTCTTCATCCGCATGGCCTGGCACAGCGCTGGCACCTATCGCACCGGAGACGGCCGTGGTGGATCGGACGGCGGCGAGCTGCGCTTCGAGCCGCTGAATTCCTGGCCCGACAACGTCAACCTCGACAAGGCGCGCCGGCTCGTCTGGCCAATCAAGCAGAAGTACGGGCGCAAGCTCTCGTGGGGCGACCTCATGATCCTCACCGGGAACGTCGCCATGGAAGACATGGGTTTCAAGACTCTCGGCTTTGCCGGGGGCCGCGTCGATGCATGGCAGCCCGACCTCGTGTTCTGGGGCCCCGAGACCAAGCTGCTCGACGACAAGCGGCGTGACGCGAAGGGCAATCTAAAGGGGCCATTGGGCGCGACGCAGATGGGCCTGATCTATGTGAACCCCGAAGGCCCGAACGGCGTGCCCGATCCTCTGGCGGCCGCGGCCGACATCCGCCGCGCCTTTGGCGCCATGGCGATGACCGATGAGGAGACAGCGGCGCTGATCGCCGGTGGCCACACTTTCGGCAAGGCGCACGGCGCACACAAGCCGGAGGAATGCGTTGGCAACGATCCCGGGCAGGGCAAGATCGAACAACAGGGTCTTGGCTGGGCCAACAAATGCGGCAAGGGCAATGCCGAGGACACCGTGACCAGCGGGCTTGAGGGCGCATGGTCGGCAAATCCGATTGCCTTCACCACGCAGTACCTCGACAACCTCTATGGCTTCGAATGGGTCAAGACCAAGAGCCCGGCCGGTGCGACGCAGTGGATTCCGAAGGACCCGGCGGCAGCGAACCTGGTGCCGGACGCGCACCGACCCGATGTGCGCCACGCGCCGATCATGTTCACCACCGATATCGCGCTGCGTGAGGACCCCGGCTTCCGCAAGATCACGCTGGGCTGGAAGAAGAACCCGCAGGCCTTCAGCGATGCCTTTGCCCGCGCTTGGTTCAAGCTGACCCACCGCGACATGGGGCCACAGGCGCGCTACTTGGGCAAGGATGCGCCGAAGGTGACGATGACCTGGCAGGACCCGCTGCCCAAGGCGACCTATGCGGCGATCGATGCGGCTGACGTCGCCTCTCTGAAGGGCAGCATTCTTTCGTCAGGCCTGACCACGGCAGAGCTGGTGCGTGCGGCGTGGGCCTCGGCCTCGACCTTCCGCGCCACCGACATGCGCGGCGGGGCCAATGGTGCGCGAGTGCGGCTTGCTCCTCAGAAAGACTGGGCGGTGAATGATCCGGCGGAGCTGGCCAAGGTGACGGCCAAGCTCGAGGAAATCCGCCTGGGCTTCAACAAGGCGGCAAAGGGCGGCAAGCAGGTGAGCCTGGCCGACCTGATCGTGCTGGGCGGCAATGCCGCGATCGAGCAGGCGGCCAAGGCGGCGGGCCACGACGTGAGCGTGCCGTTTACGCCAGGCCGCGTCGATGCGACGCAGGCGCAGACCGAAATCGAGTCGTTCAACTACCTCCAGCCCAAAGCCGATGCCTTCCGCAACTACTATGCAGCGGACTCGTTCTACGGGCCGACCGAAGCGCTTGTCGACAAGGCCGACATGCTTGGCCTGACCGTGCCCGAGACGACCGTGCTGCTTGGCGGCATGCGCGCGCTCGGCGCGAATGCGGGTGGATCGAAGGCGGGCGTGTTCACCGACCGACCGGGCACGCTGAGCAACGACTTCTTCGTCAACCTGCTGTCGATGGACACGGTCTGGGCGAAGTCGGCGACGCCCGGCCTTTATGAAGGCAAGGACCGTGCGAGCGGTACGCCCAAGTGGACGGCGACGCCGGTCGACCTCGTGTTCGGCTCGAACTCCGAACTGCGCGCGGTGGCCGAGGTCTATGCCTCGGACGATGCCAAGGCCAAGTTCGTGACCGACTTCGTTGCGGCATGGACCAAGGTCATGAACGCCGACCGTTTCTGATCGGATCGGCACCCAAGGCGGCGGCGGAGCTTCGAGCTTCGCCGCCGTTTGCTATTCCTGGGCGCCTTGGGCCAGGCGCGGCGCGATGAGGGCGCAGGCGATGAGCTGAAGCTGATGGAACACCATCACGGGCAGCAGCACGATGCCGACTGAAGCCGCCGGGAACAACACGCCGGCCATCGGCACGCCCGAGGCCAAGCTCTTCTTCGAGCCGCAGAACAGCAGGACAATGGCATCCTCTCGCAGGAGCTTCATCGCCTTGGCGGTCTGCCAGGTGGCGGCCAGGACCAGAGCCAGCATGACAAGGCAGACCAGCGTCAGCACGAGCAGGCTGACGGGCGCAACGCGCTGCCACAGTCCCTCGACAACGGCGGCGCCGAACGCAGCATAGACCACGAGCAGGATCGATCCGCGATCGACTTTGCCGAGCAAGGTTTTGTGACGGGCAATGAAGCCGCCGATCCACGGACGCAGCAGGTGCCCTGCCACGAAGGGGAGCAGCAGCTGCAACACGATGGTTTCGGCGGAGGCCCAGGAAAACCCGCCCGTTGCCCCGCCCATCAGCAGTGCAACCAGCGCGGGCGTGACAAAAATCCCGGCAAAGTTCGAAAACGACGCGGCGCAGACCGCAGCCGCCACGTTGCCCCGCGCGATAGCGGTAAAGGCAATCGAGGACTGTACCGTGGACGGCAGCAGGGCAAGAAAAAGCAGGCCCGCGCCGAACTCGACCGGGAGAAACGGCAGGGCGCGAGCGGCAAGTCCCAGCAGCGGAAACAGGACGAAAGTCGTCGCCAGCACGGCAAGGTGCAGTCTCCAGTTGCGGGCCCCCTCCCAGATCGCCTCACGCGACAGCTTGGCGCCGTGGAGAAAGAACAGCAGCACGATCCCCGCGTCCGCCGCACCATTGACCAGCGGCACGAATGCGCCACGCGCCGGCAGCACGCTGGCGAGGACGACTGTTGCGACAAGAGCAAGCAGGAAGGGATCGAGCAGGGAGGCGACGCGCCGGAACATGCAAAGGACCTGCTTCAACGAAAAGGGTGCCGACCTCTTGGTCGCTCACGACAATGTGTCAAGCAGAGGGTGCTGGCGTCCGACACTGGGACCTGAGCTTTCGCGCGCGCAGCCGACGATCATCACAGCGCATGGTAATGGCGCACCCGACAGGATTCGAACCTGTGGCCTTTGCCTTCGGAGGGCAACGCTCTATCCAGCTGAGCTACGGGTGCAGGGCCGAGACGGCACCTAGCAGCGCCTTGGCGGGCATGCCAGCGATTTTGTGTTCCGGTTGCGCTTAGCAATTTGGGAACCGGTTGCGGGCTAGGCCGAAGCCATGAACGGGGTTTCGACGTCATCAGGTGATTCGCGCGCTGCGCCGCCGCAGGCGGGCCGGGCCGAATTTGGCCATGCCGCTGGCAATGCCATGTCGATGAAGTGGTCGGCACTGCACGATGCCGCGGCCGTGGTCTGCACCTTGGCGGGACTGCAGCAGGAAATGCGCAAGCCCGAAGTGCGCAACTTTCCGGCGATCATGCGTGATACCGGCGGATGGCGTTATGATCTGGCCAAGCAGGGCGTCGATGATCTCGCCGCGATCATGGAGCCGGGACTGGCGGCATTGCTCGCGGTTTCGGCGCGCGGGCAATCTCCCGGCCCTGCCGCAACCGCGCTCTGGCATGAATTCCTGGCATCGCGCGCAGCCTTGCTGGCGCTGGTGCCGCCTCTGGGAATAAAGCGGCGGGCCTGATCAGCCTCCCCACGCGGCGCAATGGGGATCAATGCCGATAAGCTGGCGGCGCAGCGAAGCGCGGGCAAGCCGTTCAACTTCGGCCTTCCGGCGCGCAGCAGCCAGCGGAATGGTAGGAGCCGGGCGCAGTATCTCGGCATCATAGCCGTCGGCGACGATCACCCCGCAGGCATGGGGCAGGAAATCCTCGGTTTCGAGCACGGCACGGTCAAGATGCGGGGCAAGGCCCCAGTAGAACCGGTCGCAGTGATCGAGGTAATCGGTCCACTTGCCATCGCCGAGCAGATCCGCGCGCGAAACCTTGATCTCCACGATCACGACCTGCCCCTTGGCATCGATGCCCATGAGATCGGCGCGCCTGCCCGAACGCAGCGGCATTTCGGGCAGGCACCAGATGTCGTTGCGCGCGAACAGGCGGGAGATGCCGCGCGCGACCGCGCGGGCTTCGCGTTCGACCACATCCAAGGCGGTAGCGGTTGCTTCGATCATGCCGCCACTTTAGAACAAATGTCGAACACGTAAAGTCTTAGAAGATGCCGAGGGTCTGGACGAACAGCCATACGCCCGTGGCAACGAGCAGCGCGGCCGCAATCATCCGGACGACATCCAAAGGCACGCGCTTGATCAGTTCGTTGCCGAAGAACACCGCGGGCACGTTGGCGAGCATCATGCCGAGCGTCGTCCCGGCCGTGACGGCAAGGGCATCGTTGAAGCGCGCGCCCAGGGCGATCGTGGCGATCTGCGTCTTGTCGCCCATCTCGACGATGAAGAAGGCGACCAGCGTGGTGAGGAAAGCGCCAAAGCGTGAGGGCTTGGGCGCTTCGTCCTCGTCCATCTTGTCGGGCACCAGCGTCCACAGGCCCATGGCGACAAAACCGATGGCGACGGCGAAGCGGAACCACTGGCCATCGAGGTAGGCCGCAGCAGTCGCACCGAGCAGGGCGGCGAGGAAATGGTTGGCGAGGGTTGCAACCAGAATGCCGAGCACGATCGGCAGCGGGCGCTTGAACCGCGTGGCGAGAATGATCGCAAGCAGCTGCGTCTTGTCGCCGATCTCGGCGAGTGCGACGATCGCGGTGGAGGTGGTGAGAGCTTCGAACATCAGCAATTCCGGGGCCGGGCGGAGCGATCAGGCCAACGACAGCGTGCCCCTCCGCCCGGCCCGGACGATGGGTTCGCTGTC
>JBEQCK010000112.1:0-12088 GCA_041639335.1 Novosphingobium sp. | reverse complement strand
ACGTGAGAATGAGGTGGGAAGTCTCGTCCCCGAGCGCGAAGTCGATGCCGTAAGGGGTCAACTCGTCTTCGATCAGGGCCTGCAACCTCACGCCATTCCAGCGGTTTTCCGACAGGTGGCTGTGGGCGCGGCTGATAGCGGAAATGCGCCCCATCAGGGCGTCCTTGAATTCGCTGACGGTGCCCTGCGCCTTCATCATCTGGACGATCGACTGGACCACCGCGAGCAGGTTCTTGGCGCGATGATCGACTTCGCGCGTGAGCAGGTCTTCCCGTTCGCGCGCCTGCTTGAGGTCGGTGATCTCGACGCAGAAGATGCCCACGCCCCGCCGGAACCCGTCCGGGCCGTGGACGGGGTAGAACACCTCTGACCAGGTGCGCTTCACGCCAGGCTTTGCCGGGGTTTCGCCGGTGATCTCGACACCGCGCAGCACTTCGCCGCTTTCCAGGACCTTGCGCAGCAGCGGTTCGGCTGAGGAGCGCAGGTCGGGGAGGAGATCCCAGACGCTCTTTCCGAGATGCTCCTCGCTCGAAAAGCCGTTCATCTCGGCAAGCGCCGTGTTGATGCGGGCGAATTTGAGATCGCCATCAAGCAGACCAACGCCGACAGGGGCCTCGTCATAGATCGCTTGCAACTCGTCGATCACGCCAAGCAGGTGGGCCTTCTGTTCCGCCTGATCCCGGCCTTCGCGTTCAAGCGCCTCTTTGGCCGCGATGAGGTTCATCGCGCCGGTGCAGAGCGAGTGGACGACTTCGAGGACGATTATGGTGCTGGGGACGTAAACCAGCATGGCGAGGGGCGCGCCCGGCTGCAGGCCAAGACCGGTACCCGGAGCCAGAAACAGATAACCGGCACACAACCAGGCGAGGATTGCCGCAGTGTAGCCCGGCAGGCGTCCGCCGAGAAACGTCGCGATGACGATGGATGGATAGAACGGCAGAAGCGGCGCAGGCGGCGGCGTGCCCATGGCGATGCGAACCGCAAGGGCAAGCGCAATCAGGCCGATCGCCGACAGCACGCCATGGACCGGCTGGCCGATGAAGACGTGGCAGAGCGAGAACGGCCACCGGCCAAACAGGTGCGCTTCGCCCTTCTGGCGACCCGGTTGCATCCCCCATTGCCCTTTCGGCAAGTGCAGGCGCAGCAGGATGGCTGCGCGAGATCATTTTGCCCGAGTTTGCCCTCGTGGCAATCCCTGCACAATGCTGAGCCATTGAAAAAGCGGCAGTTATGGCAAAGTCGGACGCTGCTGGCCGGGATGTCGCAACATAAGTTAGCGAACCTGTGGGCAGGGGCGACAGATCATGGCTTGGGCGTGGCCGCCAACCCGTTTGCGGGCCACCATGACAGCGTGTGGACATCGTGCGCCGAGGTCCAGATTCCCTTGGGCGTGTAGCGTAGCGCGCCGCTTCCGGCAGGCTTGCCGCCACGCTGCGCAACGGCCATGGTCACCGGGTCGATCGCCGCCCAGACCTGATCGTCGGTGGTGCGCAGCCAGACCTTGCCGCCGCCGGTGTCGATATCGCCCCACTTGAGGTTGGCCCCGACCTTGACCCGCCCGACGACCTGTCCCGTGGCCGGATCGGCGCGGACGAGCGTGCCATCGCCTTGTTCCTGCACCCACACGCCACCTTCGCCTGCGGCAAGGAAGCCCGGCATCGTGCCAAGCGCGGCGCGGGCAACGACCGCGTTCGTGGCGGGATCGATCTTCTGGAGCGTCTGCTTGGTGGCGCTGACCGCCCAGACGGCGTCATAGCCGAAAGTGACGTACCAGGTATCCGCATCCACCGGGATGGAGGCGACGACGGTGTTGGTCTTTGGATCGACGCGGGCGACCGCGCCCTCGGGCTTGCTTGCCAGCCAGATCGAGCCTGCGCCATTGGCGACGATCAGTTCACCCTGCTTCTGGTTGGCAATGCCGGTGGGGATCGTGGCGGTGATCTTTGCGGTTTCGAGATCGATACGCACCAGCGAGCCATCGGCGCAATTGGCGACCCACAGCGAGCCGAACGCCACGGTCATCGCGCCGCAGGGACGGGCGATCGCCACTTCCGCAAGTTTGCCAGTGCGCGACCACTTCTCGACCTTGCCGCGATTGGTGGCCCAGACGGCGTCGCCATCCACGGCGAGGAAATCGGCGAAACCGGGGACAGTCTGCGCCTGTTCGACTTGCGCGTGGGCAAGGGTTGGCGCGAGTGTGGCGGCGGCGAGAAGCAGTGTGCGGATCATATGCGTGTCCTTCTGCGCGATCAGCTACGCGAGCTGATATAGGCGCGCCATCCGCCAAGGTGCGTAATGTCCTCGGCCCCGGCAAGCGCGCGCGGTTCGGCGACGAAGCCCTTGACGCTGCTGCCGTCGGCCAGCGTGACCGTGCCGATGGCGAGCGGCGGCGGGACTTCGACGGTGAAACTGCCAAACTCGGCGAGGCCGAGCTCGTAGACCTCAAGCTTGATTGCCGCCCCGCCTTCGTCGAACACCAGTGCCGGCTTGGGCGGGACGCTGTTGGCGATGGCATAGAGCTTGTACGTCGGCGCGGTCTCGAACGCGCCGACGAACTTGGCATCGCGCGAGGTCAGTTGCCAGTGCAGCGGCATGCCTTCGAGGTGAGCGCCAACGACGGCCAGTTTCACGGTCTGCATCTTGCCCTCCAGATCGAGCGGGGGTGGGGGATTGAGGTTGGCGGAGGTGAGCCATGCATCGGCGGCATCAAGCAGGGCGCGGTCAGTGGCTGCAGGGCCTATCAGCGTGATGCCAAAGCCGGTGCCATTGTGGCGGCGGCCGGCTGGCACGGCGACGGCTGCCATGTCGAGCAGGTTCACGAAATTGGTGTAGAAGCCGAGGTTGCTGTTGAGCGCCACCGGAGCAACTGCCAGTTCGGCAACGCGGTAGGTCGTGCCGGTGGTGGGGAAAGCGAGCATGTCGACGCTTTCCCACAACTGGTCGGCATGGCGCTTCAGTTCGGCCATGCGGTAGATGCCGTTCCAAAGGTCCACGGCGGTCTTGTCCCACCCGGCCTCGACCACGCTGCGCACGGTGGGATCGACGGCTTCGGGATTGTCCTTGAGCAGAGCGGCGATGGCGGCGGTGCGTTCGGCTACCCACGGTCCGCCATAGAGCAGTTGCGCGGCTTCGAGCAGCGGGGCGATGTCGATCTCGACGACTTCTGCACCTTGCGCCAGCGTGGCGAGCGCCTGATCGTAGAAAAACTCGGATTCACCGTCGCCAAAGAAGGCGCGCTGATCGCGGCGAGGGACACCGATGCGCTTCGGGCTGAGCGGGGTTTCGGCAAGGTGGCGCGACCATGGATCGGCGGCGTCGAACCCGGCCAGCGTATGGTCGACCAGGCGAGCGTCGATGGTGTCGGAAGCGAAGACGGTGATGCAGTCGATCGAGCGGCAGGCAGGAACGAGGCCCCTGGTGCTCCAGCGGCCCTTGGTCGGCTTGAACCCGATCAGGTGGTTGAAGGCGGCAGGCACGCGGCCCGAACCGGCGGTGTCGGTGCCGAGTGCGATCGGCACGAGGCCAGCGGCAACCGCAATGGCCGAGCCGGAGCTGGAACCGCCGCTGACGTAATCGCGGTTATAGGCATTGCGCGGGATGCCATAAGGGCTGCGCGTGCCGACAAGGCCGGTGGCGAACTGATCGAGGTTGGTCTTGCCGACGCAGATCGCGCCTGCCGCCTTGAGCCTGGCAATGACGGTGGCGTCTTCGGCAGGCGCATAGGCGAAGGCGGGGCAGGCGGCCGTGGTCTGGAGGCCTGCGACGTCGATGTTGTCCTTCGCGGCATAGGGTACGCCAGCAAGAGGAAGGACTTCGCCCGCCGCGATCCGGGCATCCACGGCTTGGGCTTGAGCCAGCAAGTCCTCCGCCGAGGCGCGGCTGATCCACACTTGCGGCTGGATCGCATCATAGGCGGCGATGCGGGCGAGGGTTTCCTCCATCACGGCGACGACGGGCGTCGTGCTGGCATTCACCCCGGCGGCGATGGCTGCGGCGCTGCGACGGTCGAGCACGGTCATGCGCTCCTCCGCAGGGCCAGCATCGGCGTGCCGGGCTGTAGCGGCTGCCGCTCCTTGATGTAGAGCGCGGCAATCGTTCCAGCGCCGGGGCTTTCGACCGGGCATTCCATCTTCATCGCCTCGATCACCGCGATGGTCTCGCCCGCCGCAACGGTGTCACCGGGCTGGACGAGCAGCTTCCACACGCTGCCACCGAACGGCGCTTCGATCAGGTCCGCGCCTTCGGGCACGTCCACCGCGTTTTCTGCCGGAGCTTCGCTTTCGGCAAGCGCGCTGACCCGGTCGAACTCGCCGCGGCGCTGCCAGTCCGCGCGCTCGGCATCAAACGCGGCGGTGCGCCGAGCCTCGAATGCGGCGATGTCGTCGGCATTGTCGGACAGGAACTTGCGGTAGTCGGACAGGCTGAATTCGGACGGTTCGATCTTCAGCGCGCGCTTGCCGCTGGGAAAGTCGCGGCGCCATTCCGCCAGCTCTTCGGCGCTGACCGGGTAGAAGCGGATCTGGTCGAAGAAGCGCAGGAGCCAGGGCTTGCCCTCGATGAAGTCTGCAGTCTGGCGATGCGTGTTCCACACCTGCACGGTGCGGCCGAACAACTGATAGCCCCCGGGGCCTTCCATGCCGTAGATGCACATATAGGCCCCGCCGATGCCGACGACATTGGGCGGCGTCCAGGTGCGCGCCGGGTTGTACTTAGTGGTGACGAGGCGGTGGCGCGGATCTACCGGGGTGGCTACCGGCGCGCCGAGGTAGACGTCCCCCAGGCCCATGACGAGGTAGCTGGCCTCGAAGATCAGGTTCTCGACCGCTGCCACGTCCGGCAAGCCGTTGATGCGGCGGATGAATTCGATGTTGTCCGGGCACCACGGCGCGTCGTCGCGCACCGCGCTCATGTACTTCTCGATCGTCTCGATGGTCGCAGGGTCGCGCCAGCTCAAGGGCAGGTGGACGATGCGCGAGGGGATCGCGAAGTCCTCCAGATCGCCGAGGCGTTCTTCTGCGGCCATGAGCGCGGCGAGGGCTTCGGCTTGCGTCAGATTGCGCCCATCGAAGTGCAGCTGAAGCGAGCGGATGCCGGGGACGATGTCGATCACGCCGGGCAGGGTCATGCGCTCAAGCTCGGTCATCAGCGCGTGGACGCGGATGCGCAGTTCGAGATCGAGCACGAGCGGGCCGTACTCGACGAGGATGTTGCGGTCGCCCTGCTGGCGGTAGACGACGCCGGGGCGGCCTTGCGCTGCGGGGGTTTCGGCAAGGATCGGCGTCTGCGTTGCGGCATCGCAGGGGCGGCTGGACGAAGGCTTGGTGCCGGTGGCGAGGTATTCCTGCTGGGCGCGGTCAGCGGCAGTGGCTTCGGCCATGGTGACGGGGACGAAGCGGACGCGGTCTCCGGGGACAAGCTGGCCGACCTTCCAGAGATCTGCCGCGATCACCACGAAGGGGCAGACGAACCCGCCGAGGGAGGGGCCATCAGGGCCGAGGATGATCGGCATGTCGCCGGTAAAGTCCACCGCGCCAATGGCATAGGCGTTGTCGTGGATATTCGACGGGTGCAGGCCAGCCTCGCCGCCATCACGCCGTGCCCACTCCGGCTTGGGGCCGACCAGGCGCACGCCGGTGCGGTTGGAATTGTAGTGCACCTGCCATTCGGCGGTGACCACCATGTCGATATCGGCCTCGGTGAAGAAGTCCGGCGCGCCGTGGGGACCATAGAGCACGCGCACGCACCAGTCGCTCGGGAGCGCGGGCAGGGGCGGGGGGCTGAGCGGTTCACCGGTCGGTTCGTTGGCCAGGTGGAGCACGTCACCGGCGACGAGGCGACGCGCGGCGTGGCCGCCGAACTGGCCGAGTTCGAAGGTGCTGCGGCTGCCGAGGTAAGGGGCGATGTCGAAGCCGCCTGCGACGAGCAGGTAGCCGCGCATGCCGCCGCCCGTTGCCCTGCCGATGCTGAGCGTCTGCCCGGCCTTTGCCTCGAAGAGTTGGCCCACAGTTACCGGTTTGCCTTCGAGAGTTGCGCCGAAGTCCGCGCCGGTGAGGCACAAGGTAGCGTCTGCGGCGAACTGGAGGGTGGGGCCGGTGACGGTCATTTCCAGCCCGGCGGTGCCTTCCGGGTTGCCGAGCAGGCGGTTGCCGAGGCGGAAGGACTGGTCGTCCATCGGGCCGGAAGGGGGCACGCCGACGGCCCAGAGGTGCTGGCGGCCGGGCCAGTCCTGCACGGTGGTGGCCGTGCCGCCGCTCAGGACGCGGATGGATTGCGGCGTGAAAACAACGTCTTCCAGCGCACGTGTTGAGACTTCACCTGAGGTGAAGGCAGGAGCCGCGACGACGCTGCGCAGCCAGCGCAGGTTGGTCTCGATACCATCGACGCGCGACTTCGCCAGCGCTCGCTGCATGGCAATGACGGCCTCGGCGCGGGTGGGGGCGTGGACGATCAGCTTGGCGAGCATCGGATCGTACCAGGCGCTGACTTCGGTGCCCGCCATAACCCAGGTTTCGGCACGGATGTTGTCGGGGAACTCCACGCAGGTCAGCGTGCCCGAGGTGGGGCGATAATCGAGCGCAGGGTCTTCGGCGTAGAGGCGGATCTGCACCGAGTGGCCGCTGGGTGCGGTCGGCGCGGTGGCGAGGAAGCTGTAATCGCCGCCAGCGCCACGGATCATCCATTCCACCAGATCGACGCCCATGACCATCTCGGTCACGCCGTGTTCAACCTGAAGGCGGGTGTTCATTTCGAGGAAAAAGAATTCCTTGCGCTCGGAATCGTAGAGAAATTCTACGGTTCCTGCCGAGCGATAGCTGGCGGCTTCGCCGAGACGGATTGCGGCCGCGTAGAGCGCCTGACGCACGGTCTCGGGTAGCAGCGGGGCAGGGGCTTCCTCGACCACCTTCTGGTTGCGGCGCTGGAGCGAGCAGTCACGTTCGCCCAAGGCGACGACGCGGCCTTCGCCATCGCCGAAGATCTGCACTTCGACGTGGCGGGCGCGGCGGACGAAGCGTTCGAGGAAGACGCCGGCATCGCCGAAATTGCTTTGGCCGAGGCGGGCGACGGCGGCGAAGCCTTCGCGGATGTCGTCAGCGGTCTCGCACACGCGCATGCCGATGCCGCCGCCGCCTGCGGTGGCCTTGAGCATGATCGGGAAGCCGATAGCCTCTGCGGCGGCAAGGGCCTCGTCCTCGCTGGTCAGCAGATCGCTGCCGGGGGCGAGGGGGACGTCATGAGCGGCGGCGAGTTCGCGGGCGCTATGCTTGAGGCCGAAGGTGCGGATGTTGTCGGGCGTGGGGCCGATGAAGACGATCCCTGCTTCGGCGCAAGCTGCGGCGAATTCGGTGTTTTCCGAAAGGAAGCCGTAGCCGGGGTGGATCGCGCCTGCGCCGGTGCGCCTGGCCGCGTCGATGATCGCGGCGATGTTGAGGTAGCTTTCCGACGGACGCGCGCCGCCGATGCATACGGCTTCGTCGGCCTGCGCGACGTGGAGCGAGGCTTCGTCGGCCTCGGAATAGACCGCGACCGAGCGCAGGCCCATCTTGCGCAAGGTGCGGATGATGCGCGTGGCGATGGCGCCGCGATTGGCGATGAGGACCGTATCGAAAGTGGCAGCGGCGGTCATGCGGCGACGATCATGCGGACGGGGGTGGGGTTGAAGGCGTTGCAGGGGTTGTTGATCTGCGGGCAGTTCGAGACGACGACGATCACGTCCATCTCGGCGCGTAGGTCGACGGTCAGGCCGGGGGCGGAAATGCCGTCGACGATGCCGAGGGCCCCGTCGGCCTCCACCGGCACATTCATGAAGAAGTTGATGTTCGAGACGATGTCGCGCTTGCCGCGGCCTTCCCAGAGATTGGCCTCAAGGAAGTTCTCGACGCAGGCATGTTGCGACTTGGTGTGATGACCGTAACGCAAAGTATTGGATTCGCAGGAACATGCGCCGCCGATAGTGTCGTGGTATTCGACCGCGCTGCCGGTGATTGTCATCAGCGGGCGGCCCTCGTTCGAGAGCAGCACGGTGCCTTCGCGCAGGAACAGGTTGCCCTGTGCGGCGACGGTATCCTGCGCGCTGTAGCGTTCGGAATCGTCGGCGGCGCTGTAGATCAGGAAGTCGACCGCCTGGTTGCCCTCGAGATCGACAATGCGCAGTGTCTCGCCCTGCTTGACGTGGTGGGCCCAGGGGGCGCGGGCGGGGACGATCTCGTCGTGGACGATGCTGCCGGAAAGGCCGGAGGTGTGGGGATCGGTCATCGGTCCTGTCCTTTCAGCGGCGGTAGTAGTCTTCGACGTTGAGGAAGGCGCGCTGGCCCTCCGGCGTCGCGTTGCGGATGGGATCGGCTTCGGTCGTCACGGCGGCGCGCCATGCGGTGAGGCGCAGTGGGGTGACGGCATATTCCGGCCTTGGATCAAGGACATGCGGGACGTTGGTGAGAACCAATATCACGTCCATCTCGGCGCGCAGGACCACGCTGCGGCCCGGCGCATAGGGGCCGACGAGCGGGGTGATGGTGCCGTCTTCCTCGATGCGGGTGCCCTTGAACAGGGTGACGCAGGGGTGGACATCGCGGCGGCCGAGGCCGTGCTTGGCCGCGCCCAGCAGGAAGCGGTCGCGCCCGTTCGGATAGGCACCGCTGTTGCGGCCTTCGCCATATTTCGTGGCGTTGGTGGCCGCGTTGGAGGTGCCGCAGAAGCAGTCGTGCGTTCCGGCGTCGTCGCTCTCGATGCTCATCAGCACGCGGCCCATGTCGGACAGGAGAAGCTTGCCGGTGCCGAGGTAGGCGTTCCACTGGACCTTTACCGTATCGGCAAAGTTCAGGCGCTCGGTCGGCATTTCGGCATTGAACAGGTTGAGCGAGGCGCAGGCATCGCCCTTCACGTCGATCAGGCGCAGGCGAGTGCCGCGCGCGATGCGGCGCGTGGCGTAGCCGCCGGGGCCGACGGTTTCTTCCCAGAGCAGGTCGTCGGCGCTGACGCCTTCGGGCAGATCGGTTGCGACGGGCGGGAGGATCGGCATGGCTTCCACGACCGTTCCCGCCATCGAGCGGGCATGGTCGCGGGCGGCGTTGGGGTTTGCCAGTGTGCTGGTTGGGGCGTCGGTCATGCGGCCGCTCCTTTCTTCGATCCGGGGCCGGCCTCGGACAGAGGCGGCAGCAGGGCGGTGGTGGTGACAAGCTGGAGCTGCTGGACCCCGCGCACGCGGCGCAGGGCGTCGGCAAGGCCCTTGAGCCGGGCGGCGGGGCCTTGAACCAGCAGGACTTCCAGCGACTGGTCGTCCTTGAGGAAGACGTGCTGGGTGGAGATCACTTCGGTCTGAAAATCGGCCTGTGTGCCCGCGAGTTGCTGGCGGACGCGGCCCCTGTCGCCGCGATAGACGAGGGTGATGGTGCCGGCGAGGATATCCTCCGGCCGGGTCAGGGCCTCGTGCGCGGCAAGGGCGTGGCGGATCAGTTCGGCGATCAACTGCGAGCGCGAGGGGAGCTGGCGTTCTTCCACCATCATGTCGAGCTTGCGGAAAAGGTCGGCCGGCAGGCTCATGCTGAGGCGGGCGAGGCTGGCGGGTTCGCTGGACATCACGCCGCTTTCGGTTCCGGCTCGGGCACAGGCGCGTCCTTGCGCAGTTCCAGATCGTAGACCGCCGTCGCGCCGAAGCGGTGCGGGGCGTGCGGATCGTGGCGGCGCTTGTCGAGCGCGAGGACGCGCGTGCCGAGCGAGAAGGCTTCCTTGATGTCGTGCGTGACCATGATGATGGTCAGGCCGAAATCGCGCCAGAGCTGGCGGATCAGCACGTGCATGTCGGCCCGGATGCCGGGATCGAGCGCGCCGAACGGTTCGTCGAGCAGGAGGATGCGCGGGCGCATGATTAGCGCCTGTGCGATGGCAAGGCGCTGCTGCATGCCACCCGACATCTGCGAGGGGTAAAGGTTCAGACTGTCACCAAGGCCGACCGCCTGAAGCATCGCGGTGGCTTCTGCGGCGGCGCGCTTCCTTGCGTCGCCGAAGAGACGCGCGAGCAGCGGGGCCTTGGTGCATTCAAGACCGAACATCACGTTCTGCAGGACGGTGAGGTGCGGGAAGACCGAATAGCGCTGGAACACTACGCCGCGATCGGGGCCGCATTCGCGCGCCAAGGGCTGGCCGTCGAGCGTGATGGTGCCGGAGGTCGGCACTTCCTGGCCGAGGACGACGCGCAGGAAGGTGCTCTTACCCGCGCCCGAGGGGCCGACGACCGAGACGAAGGAACCTTCGGCAACGTCGAGATCGACTTTTTCGAGGACGACCCGGTCGCCGTATTCGACCCAGACATTGCGCAAGGAGAGGAGCGCGCTCAATGGCTTGCTCCATGTGCCCAGGGAAATGCTTTCTGGCTCAAGGTCCTGAGGCCCCAGTCCATGGCGATGGCGAGCAGGGCGATCCATGCGACGTAGGGGATGATCACGTCCATCGCGAGGTAGCGGCGGACGAGGAAGATGCGGTAGCCGAGGCCGACATCCGACGCGATGGCCTCGGCCGAGATCAGGAATACCCATGCCGGGCCGAGCGCGAGGCGCAGGGCGAGGATCAGCCGTGGCATCGCCTGGGGCAGGGCGACGCGGATCAGGATCTGCCACGAGCCTGCGCCCAGCGTCTGCGCCTTGGCCAGCATTTCGCGCGGCAGGGTGCCGACATGGCCCGCAACGTCGCGGACCATGACCGGCGCGATGCCGATGACGATCAGGGCGATCTTGGCGGTCTCACCGAGGCCAAGAGCGACGAACAGGATCGGCAGGAGCGCGATCGGCGGGATCACTGCGATGCCGGTGACCAGCGGGCCGAAGGTGGCACGGACCGGGGGCAGCGCGCCGAGGACGAGGCCGACCAGCAGCGCCATCAGCGTGGCAATGGCAAGACCAAGGCCGAGGCGCTGGAGGCTCGCAAGCGTATCGGCCCAGAACACCACTGTTCCGGAAAGCACGTCGGCCTTGGTCATCTGCGCCCAGAGCGCCGTGGCCATGCCCGAAGGCAGGGGCAGGATCTTGTCTACAGGGTTCACCGCATGACGAGAATAGGCGGCGAAAAGGTAGACGATGACCAGCAGCAGGATCGGTATGGCACCGAGCGCGAGGCGCTGTTTGCGGTCCGGTTCGCGGTTTACCCAACGCATGAGGAAGTGTCCCGAAGTATCGAGGAGATCAGAGCTTTCCGTCAGCAGCGAGCTTCATGAAGCTGTCGTCGAAGCGCAGGGTGACGCGGGCCGGGTCGCCGAGCGTCTTGCCGCCGGGGAAGGCCATGCCCACTGCGTCGGCGGAGGACGCGCCGGGGAACAGGCCCTTGGAGAAGCTGAAATCACGCACGCGGGTCATCGTTTCGATGAGCTTTGCGTCCTGCGTGGCGGCAACGGCGTCCTTGGCCTGGGCGTAGAGGAAGGTGGTCTTGAGCTGGGCTTCGAAGACTTCCGGCGTGGTCCCGGCAAGCTTGGCCATGGCGGCGCGGGCCTGCTTGCCCTGTTCATCCTGCGCGGTCATCACCTTCATCGTGTCGTACCAGATGCCGGCAAGGGCCTTGCCGAGATCCGGGTTGGCCTTGAGCGTGGCGGTGTCGACGACGAGGAGGTCGAGGATTTCGCCGGGGATGTCGGCCGAGGTGAAGACCTTCGACACGCCGGGCTGGGCGGCCATGACCGAAAGTTGCGGGTTCCAGGCAACCGCCGCAGTGGCATCGGGCGAGGCGAAGGCGGCGACGATGTCAGCGTCGGACGTGTTGATCGTCTTGACGTCGGTCAGCGCCATGCCGCTGTTGCCGAGCGCGCGGGCGAGCAGGTAGTGCGAGACCGAGAGCTCGGCGAGGTAGACCTGGCGGCCCTTGATCGCGGCGAGGCTGTTCGCACCCTTGAGCAGGATGCCGTCATTGCCGTTGGAATAATCGCCGACGATGATCGCGCTGGTGTCCTTGCCACCGGCGGCGGGGATGGTGAGGGCGTCCATGTTGGCAACAGTCACGCCGTCGAACTTGCCGGCGGTGTACTGGTTCACGGACTCGACGTAGTCGTTCACCTGCACCACGTTGATCTTGATGTGGTACTTGTCGGCCCACTTCTTCACGATGCCGG
>JBEQCK010000111.1:0-12109 GCA_041639335.1 Novosphingobium sp. | reverse complement strand
ATGCGCTGGTGAACCCCGGTGACGTGATCGTGGCCGACGATGATGGCGTCTGCGTCGTCCCGCGCGAAAAGGCCGCCGAAGTGCTCAAGGCCGCACAGGCCCGCGAAGCCAACGAAGGCGAAAAGCGCGAGAAGCTGGCGGCAGGCGTCCTCGGCCTCGACATGTACAAGATGCGTGAGCGCCTCGAGAAGGAAGGGCTGAAGTATGTCTAATTCCTCCCCAATCTGGGGAGGGGGACCAGCGAAGCTGGTGGAGGGGCACGTGGTGTCGCGCTCTGCCGATGGTGCCCCTCCACCACCTGCGGTGGTCCCCCTCCCCGTGCCGGGGAGGAACGCATGACCGCCATCTCCTGCATGTGGATGCGCGGCGGCACGTCGAAGGGCGGCTATTTCCTCAAGGACGACCTGCCAGCCGACACAGCCCAGCGCGATGCCTTCCTGCTTGCCATGATGGGCAGCCCCGACCCGGTCCAGATCGACGGCATGGGCGGCGCCGATCCGCTGACCAGCAAGGTCGCGGTCGTCTCGAAGTCCACCCGCGAGGGCATCGACGTCGACTACCTGTTCCTGCAGGTTTTCGTAGATCAGGCCATCGTCACCGATGCCCAGAACTGCGGCAACATCCTGGCCGGCGTCGGCCCCTTCGCGATCGAGCGCGGCCTTGTCGCCGCCAGTGCGCAAGAAACCCGCGTCGCCATCTACATGGAGAATACGGGACAGGTCGCCGTCGCCACGGTCAGCACGCCAGATGGCAAGGTGACCTACAAGGGCGACGCAAAGATCGACGGCGTCCCCGGCTCCCACGCTCCCGTGCCGCTCGAATTCCGCGACACCGCCGGGTCATCGTGCGGCGCGCTCCTGCCCACCGGCAACGCGGTCGACGAAGTGAATGGTGTGGCTGTCACCCTGATCGACAACGGCATGCCCTGCGTGGTGATGAAGGCCGAGGATCTCGGCATCACCGGTTACGAAGACCGTGACTGGCTCGACAACGCCACCGACCTAAAGGCGAAGATCGAAGCCATCCGCCTCGCCGTCGGCGAACGCATGAACCTTGGCGACGTCAAGGAAAAGTCGGTGCCGAAGATGATGCTCGTCGCGCCTCCGAAGAATGGCGGCGCGGTAACCGTGCGCAGCTTCATCCCCCATCGCGCCCACGCCACCATCGGCGTCTTGGGCGCGGTCAGCGTCGCCACCGCCTGTCTGATCCCCGGCTCGCCCGCTGCGGAAGTCGCCTCGATCCCCGAAGGTAGCCGCAAGCTGCTCTCGGTCGAACACCCCACCGGCGAAATGAGCTGCGTGCTCGAAGTGGACGACAACGGCGAAGTCCGCACCGCCGCCCTCCTGCGCACTGCGCGCAAGCTAATGGATGGAATAGTATTCGCATGACCGACCAGAACCGCATCATCAGCTGGCATTCCAACCCGTCGAAGCCGCGCTACACCCCGCCAGCCGGCGCGGTTGACGCGCACTGCCACGTCTTCGGCCCGATGGCGCAGTTCCCGTTCAGCGCCAAGGCGAAGTACCTGCCGCAGGATGCCGGGCCGGACATGCTCTTCGCCCTGCGCGACCACCTCGGCTTTGAACGCAACGTGATCGTGCAGGCCAGCTGCCACGGCACCGACAACGCAGCCACATTGGATGCCATCGCCAAGAGCAAAGGAAAGGCCCGCGGCGTCGCGGTGGTCGATCCCGCCATTTCCGAAGCCGATCTGCAGGCGCTCCACGAAGGCGGCATCCGCGGCATCCGCTTCAACTTCCTCAAGCGCCTCGTGGACGATGCGCCCAAGGACAAGTTCCTCGAAGTCGCCCAGCGCCTGCCCAAGGGCTGGCACGTCGTGATCTATTTCGAGGCCGACATCCTCGAGGAACTGCGCCCGTTCATGGACGCGATCCCCGTCCCCCTCGTCATCGATCACATGGGCCGTCCCGACGTGCGCCAGGGCCCCGACGGCGCCGACATGAAGGCCTTCCGCGCTTTCCTGAACAGCCGCGAGGACATCTGGTTCAAGGCCACCTGCCCCGATCGGCTCGATGCCATCAAGGAAGGCGGCGCGGGCGATCCGTGGAACGCCTTTGCCGATGCGGTCGCGCCCTTGGTTGCCGACTATCAGGACCGCGTGCTGTGGGGCACCGACTGGCCGCATCCCAACATGGACACCGAGATCCCCGACGACGGCCACCTCGTCGACATGATCCCCCGCATCGCGCCCACCGCGGAACTCCAGCGCAAGCTCCTCATCGACAACCCGATGAAGCTCTACTGGGCCGACTAGGCGCGGCAGGCGGGAGCTTCGCCAATTGCACTTGCAGCGTGGTGCGATAATCTGCGCACCATGCTGCGCCGCCTTATCCCCCTGCTCGCCCTGATCCCTACCACGGCAAGCGCCGAAACGCTCTACGTCCGTGCCGGGCGTCTGGTCGATCCGGAAGCGGGGCGGGTGCTTACCGCACAGGTACTGAAGGTCGAGGATGGGCGCGTCGTCGCTGTCCAACCCGATGCCCCCCTGCCCGCAGGCGCAAACGTCGTGGACTGGTCTGCCTTCACCGTCCTGCCCGGCCTGATCGACTGCCACGTGCACCTTGCCGATGTCGAGCAATCGAACAACGTCGCCGAACCCTTGCTGCATTCGGCCATGGAGATCGGCTTCATCGGCGCGCGCAACGCCAGGAAGACCCTGCTCGCAGGCTTCACCTCGGTGCACGACGTCGGCTCCTTCCGCGCCTACGCCGATGTCGAACTGCGCAACGCCATCAACCGCGGCGATGTGCCCGGCCCACGCATCAGCGCGGTTGGCGCCTATGTCACCATTCCCGGCGGCGGCGGCGAGGTGACCGGCTTTGCGCCCGATGTCACCGTCCCTGCCGACATGCGCGCAGGCGTCGTCACCGATGCGGCTGACGTCACCCGCAAGGTCAACGCGCTGTTCCAGAACGGCGCGGATTCGATCAAGCTCATCGCCACGGGCGCAGTGCTGGCGCAAGGAACCGAACCCGGCCAGATCGAACTGTCGGGCGAGATGATGAAGGCAGCGGTCGACGTTGCCCGCCAGCGCGGCTCATGGGTTACCGCGCATGCCCATGGCGCCGCCGGCATCAAGCTTGCCATCCACTCGGGCGTCAAGGCGATCGAACATGCCAGCCTTATCGATGATGAAGGCATTGCCCTTGCCAAGGCACGCGGCGTCTGGCTCGACATGGATATCTACAACGGAGATTTCATCGCCGAGGTCGGCAAGCGCGACGGCTGGCCTGCCGACATGCTGCGCAAGAACGACGAGACCACCGACTCCCAGCGCGCGGGCTTCCGCAAGGCGGTCAAGGCCGGCGTCAGGTTGAGCTACGGCACCGACGCCGGGGTCTACCCCCACGGCGCCAATGCGCGCCAGTTCAAGTACATGGTCCGCTACGGGATGACGCCGATGCAGGCGATCCAGTCGGCCACCACCGCCGCCGCCGAACTGCTGGGCTGGAGCAAGGATGTCGGCGCACTCTCGCCCGGCCACTGGGCCGACATGGTCGCGGTCACCGGCGATCCCCTGGCCGATATTTCCGTCCTCGAAAACGTGCACCATGTCATGAAGGGTGGCGCACTGGTCAAATAGCCGAAAACGGGGCGGCCTCGAAGTGAGACCGCCCCGATCTGTGCCGGCAGGGAGGACCGGCAACTACCGGCAGGGCTAGAGGGGGGAAGCCCGCCAGATGGACTGTCCCGGCTGGATCAGAGCAGCTTCCACGTCACCGGCACGACGATAGCCGTGGCACCGCCCGGCGGCGGCGGCACTGATCCGGCGCGCGTCGGCATCGCCAGCGCTTCCTTGTCGAGCGTGCTCGAGCCCGAGGGCGCGACAAGCTCGGTGCGCTCGATATTGCCGCCAGCGCCGACAAACACCTTGACCTTGGCCGTGCCTTCCTCGCCGCGCATCTGGGCCGTGCGCGGATAGGTCTGCTTCGAGGCGATGATGCGCGTCACCTGCTTCTGCCACTCGGCAGACTGGGCAAAGGCTGGCACGGCGGTTGCGGCAAAGGCAAGCGAGGCAATGCCAAGGGCGATCCTGTCGATAATCTTCATGGGACGGTTTCCTTCGATCTTGTTGAATGACGGTGCAGTTTTCAGAATTCGGACCAGTCGTCCTCGTCGACCTTCAGTGCGGTATTGCCGAGGACCGGAGCGGGGCGCGGTGCCGGAGGTGGGGCGGGCTCTGTTGTCGCCGCTGCCACCGGCAGCGGCCTCGGCGCGGGCTTTGGCGCTGCGGGCGCCGAAGCTTGCGGCTTGGCCGAGGATAGACCCGACGCGTGGGCCTGGCCGCTCGTGCCAAGGCGGAAGCGGCCCACCTGCTCGACCAGCGCAATGGTCTCGTTCGAAAGATTGCGCGTCCCTGCCGAGCTTTCCTCGACCATTGCGGCGTTGCGCTGGGTGAAGCTGTCCATCGAACCGACCATTGCCGAAATGTCGGCGATGCCCGCTGCCTGCTGTCCGGCGGCCTCGGCAATCTGATCGACCAGCTCTGAAACCGCGCTCACTTCATTGACGATCTGGCGCAAGGCCTCGCCACTCGATTCAACCAGGGCAACCCCGCCGCTGACTTCCTCGGTACTCTTGCCGATCAGGTCGCGGATCGACTTGGCGGCATCGGCCGAGCGCTGCGCCAGGGCGCGCACTTCGGTGGCGACCACCGCAAAGCCCTTGCCGGCATCACCGGCGCGCGCGGCCTCGACCCCGGCATTGAGCGCAAGCAGGTTGGTCTGGAAGGCAATGCCGTCGATGACGCCCACGATCTCGGCCATCTCGCGCGAGCTGGCCTCGATGCTGCGCATGGCGGCCACGGCGCGGTTGGCGGTATCGCCGACGCCATCGGCGGTGCTGCGGGCCACCGACAGGCGCGTGCTCGTCTGCTTCACGTTCTCGGCCGTGGTCCTGACCGATGAGCTGAACTCGGTGATCGTGCGCGATGTTTCGGCCAGCGACGTGGCCTGCTGCTCGGTGCGCAGCGCCAGGTCCGAAGCCGCGCTCGAAATCTCGTCCGTACCCAGCTTGATCGTGTGGCAACCCTCGACGATCTTGCCCAGCACCCGTTCGAGCGCTGTCACCGCCGCGTTGTAGTCGACATGCAGCTTGGCCAGCGCGCCCGATCCGTTCTCCTTGACGCGATGGGTGAGGTTGCCTTCGGCCAGCGCGGTCAGCCCCTCGCCGATTTCATCGATGGTCAACTGCACTTCGCGGGCGCGCTGCGTCTCGGCCTCGGCGCGGGCATGGTCCGATGCAAAGACATCACGGAAACGGTCAAGGGCGCGAGCCAACTGGCCAAGTTCATCGGATCGGCCAAGGCCCGGTACGGCCACGGCATGATCGCCATCGATCAGGCGCGATACGGCGTCGGACATCGAAACCACCGGCTTGGCGATGTTGCGAATGAGATAGAACAGCAGGACAACCGCACTGAGAAGAGCAAGTCCAAGCGCGGCAAAGGTGAACTTGCGCGCCGAGGCATAGATCTTCTCGGCATTGGCGGCGACCGCAGCGCCATCCTTCTTGTTGGCCTCGATCACGGCAAGGATCGTGTCTTCCAGGGCGTAGAAGGTGTCGATGCCTTCGCCATCGTGCATGGCCTGGGCGCCTTGGGTGTCCCCGCCCACCGCCATCGCCTGCATTCTTTCATCCTGGGCAAGGAAAGTCGCCCAGGCCTGCTTCAGCGTTGCAGTGCCGGTCTTCTGGTCTGGCGTGATCGCAAGCTTTTCGAACTCGGCAATTTCCGCATCGATCGCACTGCGCGCGTTCTTGAGCAGTTTCTGGCCGCGTGCCACCGCTTCGGGCGTCCCGGCGCTGATCATCTCATCCTGCTTGAGGCGATACTGCGAGGTGAAGGCGTGAATGTCGCCCAGCTTTTCCGCGCTGGGTATCCAGATGTCACGCTGTTCGGCGGCAATGGCGTTGACCTCGCCGATCTTGGAAATCGCGAACAGGCCCATGCCTGCCATTGCCGCGAGCAGCACTGCAAAAGCAGTGATGAATTTTTTGGTTATGTTGAAGCTGAACATCAATGTTCCCCGACAGGCCTACCGGCATGTCACTCGCTTACGCAGTGAGGGGGGAACTTTCGGTAAGGAGGCAGACCCGTAGAGTCGCGCAGTGGCGCGGAAAGGTTTTCCACAGCCGGATTGCCAAAGAGCAGCCGTTCAGAGGGCTATCGGCCAGTCATCGCGCCGTTCACATGGTTAACGGCCCGGACGGGTCAAGCACCAAGAAGATGCAGCGCCACGCGCCTGCGATGGCTCGCCCTGCGATGTTCGCACAGATACATACCCTGCCAGGTGCCCAGCGCCAGCTGTCCGCCAACCAGCGGGATCGACAGCGATACGCCGGTAAGGATCGACTTCAGGTGCGCCGGCATGTCGTCCGGACCTTCATCGTCGTGGGCATAGCCATCGTTTTCAGGCGCAAGACGGGAAAGCCAGCGAACGATATCGCCCCGCACTTCACGCGCCGCGTTTTCCTGAATGGTCAGGGAAGCCGAGGTGTGGCGGCAGAACACCGTCAGCAAGCCAGTGGTCATCCCCTGTTCGCCGGTCCAGCGCACCACGTCGCGAGTAATCTCGTGCAGGCCCTGGCCCGGGGTGGCAATGACGATCTCGGTGGCAGACTGGCGCATGTGACCCTAATGGCAGCAATTGCCTTCGCCGCGCCAGACCTCGCAGCCGTCCGACCCACATTCCACACCCCACGCACCACGCACCACGCACTACGCACTACGCACTACGCACTACGCACTACCGTCGCCCCGGGCCTGACCCGGGGCTAGGCTTTTCTTCCTGCACACCCTCGCGACAAGGAAGCGGGATCCCGGGTCAAGCCCGGGATGACGGCCGAGGGCGGTGCGAGAAGACCTTGACAAAAAGAACCATATAGGTTATATGCCCCGTCCACAGGTCAGGAGAGGGCACAAGGCCAACCCGCTCCTCTTCCTTCGGACGCTGATGCTGTAGCAAAGGCCTCCGGCGCGATCGGTGCGGCAGGCGCTCACGGGTTCAACGAGGGGCGTAAAGCCCAAGACCCACCGGGCAACAACTGTCGTTACCCAAGGACAGACAGGACAACCCAGGGCTGATAGCACGGCGCGCAAGCCCTGAGCGACGCTGCGGATGCGGAACCCGCCATGACTTGCGTGACAATGTCGGCGCAAACGACGGGTTCTTTTCACGCAGCCGCTTGCCAGAAGCCAAGGCAGTCCGCGAGCCGCTGCCAAAGCTTCGTCCCGTCACCTATGTCCGCCCTCAGGCTGAGCCGACAAGGGGTTCGGAACCGCCCCCCGGCCACTCGCAATCGGTCCCGCGCCCTCCCCGCGCGTGCCACAACGGCACCGCACCGGTCGCGCGATCTGTATGTTTTCCCCCGGCGTTACCGTCCGCATTCGCCAGCGGATAAGCCCTCATATCGCGCATCCCCGCTCATCCTGAGCCTGTCGAAGGATGCGCAAAGCCACCGCTCAAAAACTCCAGGTCAGCCGCACGATCCCCACCACCGCATCGGGCACATCGCGGTCGCCTCCCGGCTGGCGAACCCACTGCACGTCCGGCTGCAGGGCCAGCCACGGCGCGATCTGGTCGGAATAGGTCAGTTCCACCACCGTCTCGTTGCCGGGGTTGCCGCCATCGGCGCGCATGGCGTCGCGGAAGTGGTTGCTCGTCCAGGCGTGGTGCGTCCCCAACGAGACCTGGCTGTCGGGGCGCGAGGCCAGCGCCGGCGCCATCAACAGCCCCGCCTGAAAACCGCCATGAAACGGCGTCGTATGCGGATCGGACAGGCCTGCGCGCAGGAACGCCGTCACTTGCCGCGCGCCGCCTTCAGGCAGCAGATCGCCCTCGATCACCGCGTAGGCCCCTTGCGAGGGCTTGCGCAATGGCGCGCCATCCGGCGCGGTTTCGTACCAGTTCTCGGGATTGCGGGTATAGCGCCAAACGCCAAGGTTGCCGCGCAGCCGTCCCTCGGACCTCCCGACCTCAGCGATCATCAGCAGGCCATCGCGAAAGCTGAAATCCACCCCGCCCCGGTCCCCCAGCGTGCTCGCCCGCGCATTGATCACACCCAGCCGCACGAATGCCTCGCCAACCGGCACGTAGAGCCGCGCCGCCAGCGCGCTCGAGGGAAAGATCGAGGGACCGTTCGGCCCGGTCGCCGCCAGTTCCGAACCGATCCCGAAAGGCGGGGCGATCAGCAGCGCCGCAGCATCGTTGGCATAGAACTCGCTGTTCACATCATAGAGCCCCATCCGCAGCGACGCTCCGCCACTGCCGATGTCCCGCTCCACCCACGCCTCGAACAGGCGCAGGCCGGCATAGGGCACTTCGATATTGTCGACGCCCTGCAGCGTCCCTGCGGCATCGTTGGGCCTGCCCCCGCGATTGTCGAGCACGTGGAAGTGGGCGCGGGTTCCATCGAGCCCGATCAGCCGGGCAAGGTCGAGATCGGCGGTGAGATTCACGTTGGTCAGCGCCCGCACCTTGCGGTCGCCGCTTCCCGAAACGAGCTGCGCCAGATCGACAATGGCCTCGCCCGCCAGATCGACCGGAGGCGGCGGCGCTTCCTGAGCCCGCGCAACTGGCGCGCCGAGCGCCAGCCCCAGGGCCACGCCGCAAGGGAGCGCCCGCCCGATCATGCCGCCAGCGCCCTCGGTGCCTTAACCGCAGCGGCTTGGCTGCCGTGCCCGATCTCGAAGCGCGACAATTGCTGCACCACTTCCTCGATGGAGGCGATCACCACGTGGCTGGCATTGCTGACCTGTTCGGCCACCGCGCTGTTGCTCTGGGTGATCTGCTCGATCTGCTTCGACGTGGCGTCGATCGAGCGCAGCGAGAGGTCCTGCTCGCTCGCACCCGCCTCGACCACTTCCATCACCCGGTTGATCTCGTCCATCTGCCCCGTAATGGCGCGCAGGCTCGATCCGGCATCGCGCACCAGCGTCACACCATTGCCGATCTCGCCCGAGGCATTGGTGATCAGGTCCCTGATCTCACGCGCGGCATCGGCGCTGCGCTGCGCCAGCGCGCGCACCTCGTTCGCCACCACGGCAAAGCCCTTGCCGGCATCCCCTGCCCGCGCCGCCTCGACACCGGCGTTGAGCGCGAGCAGGTTGGTCTGGAAAGTGATCCCGTCGATGACGCTGACGATCGAGCCGATCTCCTGCGCCGCGCTCTCGATGCGGTCCATCGCCGCTTCGGCGTGCTGGATCACCTCGCCACCGCGATTGATCTCCTGCCCGACCTGATCCACGGCAGTGCGCGCGGTCGAGACTGCCTCGGTCGATCCTTGCACCCGCTGCGCCAGACTGGCGATCGCGGCGGCGGTTTCTTCAAGGCTCGCCGCCTGGTTGGCGTTGCGGTTGGATAGGTCTCCGGCCGCCCCGCCGATATCACGCGCCACGCCATGCAGCCGCTCGGTCGAAGCCTGCATCTTGGCCAGTGCCGAGCCCAGCTCGCCAAGCGCCCCGTTGAAATCGCGCCGCAACTTTTCGAACGGCCCTGAAAGCGGCACGTCGATGCGATAGGCAAGATTGCCCGCAGCAAGCTCGCTGAGGCCAGTACCGATCGAGGCGACAATGGCATCGGCCTGCCGCGCAGTATCGGCCCGCGCCTCGCTCAGGTTGTCGCGCAGTTCCACCACCGCGCGCGCCATGTCGCCGATCTCGTCCGGCCGGTCTTCGCCTGCCATCGTCACGTCGAGCCGCCCTGCGGCCATCGCCTGCACCCGCTCCGAGATGGCGATGATCGCGGTCACCAGATCCTGCCGCGCGTAACGGCCGACCCAGGCGAGGGCCAGGAGGAGCAGCAGCAGGCTCGCGAGCGAGATAAGCCGCGCCTGCTGCGCGACCGCATCGGCCGCGCTGACGGTCTCCGCAGCGCGGGCTTCAACCGCATCCGAAATCTTGGCCATCTCGCCCTCGAGCTGGCTGAACAGCTGCTGGAAGCGCTGCAACTCGGCGTCGTCGGGCACCGCGCCCTGCTCTGCCGCCGCCGCAATCGACCGTCCGATCGCAACGTAGTCCCGGAACGCCGGGTCCGCCGCCTTGCGCGCGGCAAGCACTTGCGGCGCATCGGTTGCCCGCGCCGTGGGCGCCATCCGGTTCTCGAACTCGCCCAGCCGCGCCTTGAGCTCACGCGCGGCCTCTGCGCCATCGATCGCTGCGGTCTGACCGGCCGCGACGATGCTGACAACTTCGCCCCGGATCGCATCGTGGCCCATGTCGGCCTCCATGTGATCGCGCAACAGGCCGGTCGCGGCGTTGAGTTCGGCCACTGCCAGTTCCTGCCGCCACATCCCGCCGAGGCTGAGCGCGGTCGAGGCCAGTGCGCCTGCACCGAGTATCAGGCAGCCTATCGTGACCTTGCGCTTTATCGATTGCCCAGAAACCACCTGACGCTCCATATCTCAGAGCACCGCAGGCTTTGCGCTGGTGCTTCAACAGGGTGGCAGTGTGCAGCGGAACAGCAAACATAGGCCAAGCAATGCCTTAGGTAATTCCACGGGGGGCAGTTACCGGCACTCAACCAAGGCACCAGTCATCAAGTTAACTATCGCGCGCAGCACGATTTCTGGCGTCTTCCAGGAGTTCGGGCGCTGCACTTGCAACTATTGCACCCTTCCTTCAAAGCTTGCCCATGCCACTCCAAATCACCACGAGTGCCATTGCCGCGATCATCGCTGCAGCGCAGGAGGCCGCTCCGGCCGAGGCCTGCGGCATCCTCCTCGGCAGCGGCTCGCGCATCGAGCAGGCGGTTCGCGCAACCAACGTCGCACAGGATCCCCTCCGCCACTTCGAGGTCGATCCCGTTGCTCTGATCGCCGCGCACAAGGCGGCGCGGGCTGGCGGGCCCGAAGTGCTCGGCTATTTTCACTCGCATCCGGGCGGCCTTTCCCGCCCTTCCACCACCGACGCAGACAGCGCCGCGCACGATGGCAAGGTCTGGGCGATTGCCGCCTGCGCGCACGACGGCCAACGGGACAAGCCGTGGGCAATTACGTGTTGGCACGATGGCCCCAACGGGTTCGAAGCGCTTTCCTATGCGATCATCGCTGGCTAAGGCTGTAAGCCATCAACCCGTTTGCTCGCACAGAGTCCCTTGCGCAGACCACTGATCCAAAAAGGCCTTCCATCAGAACATGACAGCACCTGCTTCCGCGCTCGATCTCGCCAGCCTGCTCTGCTCGCGCCTTTGCCATGACATGCTCAGCCCGGTGGGCGCGCTTTCCAACGGTCTCGAACTCCTTGTCGAGGAAAAGGACCCCGAAATGCGCCAGCGCTGCTTCGAACTGCTCGAACAGAGCGCGAAGGCATCGGCCGACAAGCTCAAGTTCTTCCGCCTCGCCTTCGGTGCGGCTGGCGGCTTCGGCGATTCCGTGCCGGTGAACGAGGCGCGCGCCCTGATCGACGCGCTGGCCGGCAGCAACGGCCGCGTCGCGGTGAACTGGATGTTCGGCGTCGATGCCCTCGCCAAGCCGGCAGTGAAGACCCTGCTCAACCTTGCCCTGATCGGGCTCGACGCGCTGGTCCGCGGCGGCACGCTGGATATCGGCGCCGAGGTGAACGGCAGCGCGATCGAGATCGTCGTGCGCGCCGCCGGACAGCGCGTGGCGTTCGATCCGGCTGTCGGCCAGGCGCTCGAAGGCACGCTGCCCGCCAGCGAACTGTCCAGCAAGACGGCGCCCGCCGCGATGGTCCAGCAGCTTGCTGCCTCGGTCGGCGGCGGCGTGCAGGTCCACGTCACGGCGGAAAGCCTGGTCATGGGCGCAGTGCTCCCGGCCGCCTGATCGATGATGCGCCGCTGGCTCGTCCATCGCGAGGTGCCATCGCCGAACTGGAACGAGCGCAAGCTGCCGGTCAATATGGTGGTGCTGCACTATACCGGCATGGAGAGCGCGCAGGTGGCGCTTGATCGGCTCTGCGATCCGGCGGCGGAAGTCTCGGCGCATTACCTGATTGACGAGGACGGCACCGTCACCGGGCTTGTCGACGAAGACAAGCGCGCCTGGCATGCCGGACGCTCGTCGTGGCGCGGCATCACCGATGTCAATTCGGCGAGCGTCGGGATCGAACTGGTCAATCCCGGCCACGAAT
>JBEQCK010000110.1:0-12236 GCA_041639335.1 Novosphingobium sp. | reverse complement strand
CAGGAAGGCAAGATTTCCGAGCTTGGGTTTAAGCTCGTCATCAGGGATTCGACTGCCCCTCCCCCGCAGTCTCAAGCGTAATCGGGCCGATCAGGCCAGACGGGCGGAGCGCTGCATCGGAGCTATACGTCGGGAACGACGTCCAGGTCACCTTTTCCGCACCGGGTTGCGCATCGCCGATCAGGCGATTGACCCAAAGGTTCGCAACCTTGACCTCTACCGAATTCACGCCCTTCCGCACTGCACCAGACAGATCAACCCGGTAGGGCTTGTGCCAGGCATAGCCAACGTGCTTGCCATTGACGGATACCTCGGCGATCTCACCCACCTCCCCGAGGTTGAGCCAAAGCGGTGCGCCAGATTTGACGCTCTTGGGCAAGACGAAGCTGCTTGAGTAGGTCGCCATGCCCGAGAAATACCTGACGCCCGGATCGGCCTGGTCGCTCAGTGATGCCAGTTTCGGCAAGGTGATTCCTGCAGGTGCGCCACGGCCTGCCTGAAAGGCGACCTGCCATGGCCTGTCCAGCATGGCCACCGCCGTCGGCACCGCCTTCTTGATCATCAACGCGTTCGCTTTGGCGAGTTTGCGGAATACGACGAAAACGGAACTCTCGGCACCTAGCGTCAGTGGGACGATCGTTTCGCCGTCTTCGATGCGGTAGGATACAGGCTCCGAACGCCCGCTATCGGCGTGCCACAATTCCGGCTGCTTTCCAGTGATGCGGAAGCGCGCCTCTACCCGCTCATCCTCCGCTTTGCGGTTGTTCAGAAACCACAGATCGCCGTCACCCAGGGTGCGGTGGACAAACAGCACCTCGGCATCCGCAGTGGCTCCCGACATCTGGAAATCTGGCGAAACGCCCGCCTTCGCAAGTGCCGCATCGATATCGGCAGAGGCGATGACCTGCCCCGCCCCAAGCCGCGTCACAGGCGCGCCAGACCACAATTTCGCGACCAGCGCTGCGAAATCGGCATCGCCGTCCGCCAGCGCAGGCGAACTTTCTGGTGCCTGGCCAACGACGGTTGCGCCCGCTTCGACCAGCGCAGCAAGGCGCCGCAAGGTCCCGACAGTCATGCGCCGCGTCGATCCGCCAAGCTGGATCACCTTGTAACGCGCCCCGCCCTTGGCGACGATCTCTCCATCCTTCACCTCGATCGCATCGAAGAGCGCATCGCGGTTGATGAAATCATAGGCATGGGCCCTGGGTGCGTCGGCGATCGGCTTGCGCCCATAAAGGGCCGTGATCGGTCCTTCCTCGCCGTAGAAGTAGGCGACGTCGGCAACGTTGCGGCCTGCCTGCAGGAGCAGAGAAGACCGCGCCATGTAATCCACCCACGGCCGGGCAAGTTCGGCCCACGCTTCATGACGGTTGAAGAACTGGCCGAAGATGGCCAGCGACAGGCCCGGCACCTTGTCGTCAACCGGCTGGTGGACCGAAGTGTGCACGACCGGGCGGTTCACCCCGCTGGCGAATTCCAGATCGATGATCCGGCGAAGCTCGTTCGGCGCATAGGCCCATGGCGCGAGAGCCGATGTCATCGATTCCGCTGCAACCAGGTTCTGGCCGTAGATATGCGCTACCGAGGCTGCGCCCTTCATGTCGGCAAGGTAGCTCGGGTTCGGCCCCACCTTGCGGCCGAAGGTCCAGAGTGCCGCCATCGGCACGTCAGCATGGCTGCGCATGGCCATGTCGTCGCCGAGCGACGGCCGATTGTCTTCAAGTGCTTCACCGTAGACCTTCAGGCCATTCTCGTGCGCCACCTTTGCAACTGTTCCGTAGTGCTCGGATGCCATGAGATCGGCGAGAGTCTGGCGGTAATCGCGCAGGAATTTGTCCGACTGCTCGCGCGTGCCGACGACCAAGCCAGCCAGCGCCGGAAGGTAGGGCAATGGATCGTAACCGCGAAGTCGCTTGAACTGCTCGACCATGCGCGGCGTCCAATTGGCCGCCCCCACCTCGATGGAATCGGTCAGGAGAGCGCGAACGCCTCGCTTGCCGACGAGACCCTCGCCCGCCGCATCCTTGTAGGTGCCGATGTAATGTTCGAGATAGCGACGAACGGCAGCGCCATCGAACTTGTCGACCTCAAGACCGGTCGCCTCAGGCGGCGCGGGATGATTGGTTGTGCCAAGCAGACTCGACCCAAAGCGGATCACACGCCACCGTCCCTTGGGCGGGGTCCAATCGAGTGAGCCATCGGGGCGCATCCTGCCTGTCAGGTCGATGACCCTCGAAGGATCAACGCCGACGGCACCCCTGTCTGGTTCGCCGAGCGCATCGTAATCCCGTGCAATCGCAAAGCCCGCCTTGGCTTCGAACTGGTCAACAGTGATTTCGGAAGTCAGGCGAAATTGCTTGATCTCGAGCGGCGCCTTCGCGCTCGCCGCGATCATTTCGACAAAGCCGCCTGCCATGGCACCGGGCGCGGGATCTCCCATATTGGAGCCGATGAACGGCAAGGGCATGAAAACCAAACGGAAATGTCGCGCTGTCATCGGCTTGAAACTGACGGTGGAAGGCGCGCCGGTGACCGGCATGCTTGCGACAGGCTGCCATGTGGTGCCGTCGTTGCTGGCCTCGAGGCGAATGTCGAGCGTCGGCCCCGCGAACATGCTTTTCGCGCCGGGAATAGCAATTGTCGCAGAGCGTATCGTCTGCGGCTTGGCGTAGCTCGCCACCAAGGTGGTCGGCGCCTCTGCGGGACCACGAGGCAAGGTCACGCCAGTCTGCAGGCTGGCATCCGCCAGTGCCGCGGCAGAGATCGGCTTGCCATCCGAACTGAAGGCGGGAAGCACGTCTTCTGCTGCCGTGTCCGGCAGCGCGAGCACCGCGATATCGCTATACAGCTCGGGAGCCTTGAAGCCATGCTCGCCGGTGATCGCAGCCAGCGGGTCTGAATCCGGCATGTCGAGGAACGGCCCCGTGGTGACCGGAGGCATCGACAACTTGCCCGTGAACCGCTTTCCACCCTGAAGGCGCGTTTCAGCCCAAACGACCTTTTTCAGCCCATCTTCAGGCTTCACCCAGGGGCCACCGGTTTCAGACCAACCCGGAGAGGCCGCGATGGCGAGTTCAAGGCCGAGGCGGTCTGCCTCGCTGGCGGCGAAGCGAAAGGCGTCCTTCCATTCCGGTGTCATGTACACGAGACGCTTGCCCACAACCTGGGGGGTCTGGAGTCCGGCGTCGAAGTTTTGCAGGCCGCCAATGCCGACGCGCTTCATCCAGTCGAGATCCTTGGCGATCCCGTCCTTGGTGACATTGCCGTTCATCCAGTGCCACCAGACGCGCGGACGCGCCTCCATTGGCGGGTCCTGGAATTGCTGGGCTAGCGGATCAGGACTCGCCGCGCCCTGCTCGGCAGCAGGAGCCTCGGCAAAGGCAACTGGCGAGAGCAGCGTGCTGCAAGCAAGGATCGTGGCGACCGAAAGGCCCCGGCGGATGGTCATCATGCTCTCTCCAGACTTGTTCTGTTTATACAATTGCAAATCAGACGATCCCTGCGCCCAGTCCGACCGCCTTGCGCTCCTGCGCCTTGCGGCCGCGATACTGGCTAAGCCGGTACGCCTCGAGCACGTCGATGGCCCCGCCCGCTTCCATCCGCGCCTTGGCGAGGATCGGGGCGACGTCGACGTTGTAGGCGCGGCGCAGTGCCTGAAAGGCCATCATCGTGTCGTTGGCTTCCTGCGCCGCATGCAGCGCCTCGCGGTCGACCAGTTGCGCTTTGGCGAAGCACTGGGTGATCGTCTCGGCGCTGGAAAGCATGGACTCGATCGGATCGGTCACGTTGTGCGACTGGTCGATCATGTAGCTGGGGTTGAAGCCGTGACGCGGATTGAGTTCGGCCTCGACCAGTTCGTTGAACACCAGGAACAGCTGGTGAGGGTTGATCGACCCGCTGTCGAGATCGTCATCGCCATACTTGCTGTCGTTGAAATGGAAGCCGCCGAGCTTGCCGAAACGGTGCAGGCGCGCCACGATCTGCTCGATGTTGACGTTCGGCGCGTGGTGGCCGAGGTCGACAAGGCACTTGGCCTTCGGGCCCAGTTCCTGCGCCGCAAGGATCGAAGATCCCCAGTCGCTGATCACGGTAGAGTAGAACGCTGGCTCGAACATCTTGTGTTCCAGCAGCATCCGCCAGTCATCGGGCAGCGCGGCATAGATTTTCGAAGCAGCGTCGAGATAGCGGTCAAGGCTGCGCCCAAGGTCCTGCTGGCCCGGGAAATTGGTGCCATCGCCGACCCACACCGTCAGGTCGGTTGAGCCGAGCTGCCGGCCGATCTCGATGCACTCGATATTGTGATCGACCGCCTGCTGGCGCGTGGCTGCGTCCTGCGCCGCAAGCGAGCCGTTGGCGTAAGTATGCGCCTGGCCAACCTGATCCTGGAAGGTGTTCGAATTTACCGCGTCCCAACCCAAGCCGAGCGCAGCAGCCTCTTCACGCAATGCCTTGAAGTCGCTGACCTTGTCCCACGGGAAGTGCGGGGACACGCGCGGGGTAACGCGGCTGAGTTGCTGGATGACCGCACAGTCTTCCAGCTTCTCGTGAATGTTGGTCGGCTCGCCGGCGATCGGGAACTTGGCAAAGCGCGTGCCGCCACGGCCCGCCCCCCACGAGGGCACCGCCACCGAGAAGCCCGCCACGCGATCCTTTATAGCATCGATATCTATACCGGTGCGGGCCAGCTTGCGGCCCAGCGCGGCGTAGTCTTCGACAAGCGCCTCGGCTTGAAGGGCGTTGCGTTCGGCGATCAGGTCGGCCGAGATCGGCAGTTCGGTCATGTCTTTTCCTCTCCCGAAGACTTAGCGCGTGAAGGCCTGCGCGTTGCCCGCGTCGACGTTGATCATGTTGCCGGTGGACTTTGCGCTCATGTCCGAACCGAGGAAATAGACAGCCTCGGCAATGTCTTCGGGCAGGACGTCGCGCTTGAGCATCGAGCGCTGGCGGTAGTGCTCTTCGAGTTCCTTGCCGCTGTCGATGCCGTGGGCTCCGGCGCGCTCCTTGCGCCAATCGCCGTCCCAGATCTTGCTGCCCTTGATCACTGCGTCCGGGTTGACGGTGTTGACGCGGATACCGTGGGGCGCGCCTTCCAGCGCAAGGCAGCGAGCGAGATGGTTTGCCGCCGCCTTGGCCGAGGCATAGGCGCTGGCGTTGGTCGCCGCAGCCACGCCGTTCTTCGAACCAATGAACACCACCGACGAACCGCCCTGCTCTTTCATCCGCTTCATCAGCGGCCAGGCAGCTCTGGCGGTGAGGAAGTAGCCTTGGGCCAGCACGTCGTAATTGCGGTTCCACAGCTCGATCGTGGTCTCCTCGATCGGCGCGGACGAGGCGATCCCGGCGTTGGCTACCAGAATGTCGAGACCGCCGAACTCGCGCGCCGCAACATCAATCGCAGCCTGCACCTGGGCTTCGTTGGTAACGTCGCACACCGCGGCGCGCACGACATCCTTTCCGAACTGCTTCGCAAACCCGGCGCGCACTTCCTCGACAGCATCGGCAGCGCGATCTGCCAGAACCACGCAGGCCCCTTCGCGCAGCAGGCGCGCAGCAGACGCGGCACCGATGCCTCCTGCCCCGCCGGTGACCAGCGCGATCTTGCCAACCAGAGGCTTGGGCGCAGGCATCCGCTGCAGTTTGGCTTCCTCGAGCAGCCAGTACTCGATGTCGAAGGCTTCCTGCTCATCGAGCGCGATGTAATCGCCGATCGCTTCGGCGCCGCGCATCACGTTGATGGCATTGCCATAGAACTCGCCAGCAAGACGCGCGGTGGTCTTGTCGGTGGCGAAGGTGATGCGGCCGACACCGGGCACGAGCACCACGACCGGGTTGGAATCGCGCATGGCGGGCGAGTTGGACCGTGTGCAGCGCTCATAATAGGCCGCATACATCTCGCGATAATCGGCAATCTTCTGCGCCAGATAGGCATCGTCCTGCAGGCGTGCCGGATCGAGCGTGAGAGGCGCAATCTTGGTGCGCAGGAAGTGATCGGGACATGACGTCCCCAGCGCAGCAAGGCGCTCGAAGTCGACCGAGCCGACGAATTCCAGAGCCTCGGCATCGTCCGAGAAGTGGCCGAGCTTCTGGCGAGCGCCGGTCATGAAGCCGCGCAGCCTGGGCATGAGGTCGGCGGCAACAGCAGCGCGATCCGGGTTTGGCGCAACCTTCTGGCCGCCGAAAGCAGGTGCGCTGCCCAGCTTGGCATTCAGATAGTTCGCAGCGTCAGCAATCAACTGCACGGTATGCTCGTAGCAGGCCTTGGCACTGTCGGCCCAGCAGATGATCCCGTGGCCCGCCAGCATAACGCCTTCGACTTGCGGGTTCGCCTTCACGTAATCGCGCAGCATCACACCGAGCGTGTACCCCGGGCGCTTCCACGGCAGCCAACCGATCTTGCCGCCCCAGATTTCCTGCGTCGCAGCCTCGCCGCCAGAGGACGCTGCGAGCGCAATGATCGCGTCCGGGTGGACGTGATCGACATGCGCGAACGGCAGCAACGAGTGCAGCGGCGTGTCGATCGATGCGGCACGGCCGTTCAGGTTGAACGTGCAATGCGGCAGGAAGCCGACCATCTTGTCGTCATCGTCGGGACCTGAATAGTGGGCCTCCAGCCCCAGCAGCTTGGCCTGATAAAGCGTGGCAAAGCCATCAAGCTTCATCGAGCCGATATCTCCGCCCGAACCCTTGACCCACAGCACTTCGACCTTCTCGCCGGTCAGCGGATCGACCTCCTCGAGCTTGGCCGAAGTATTGCCGCCGCCGAAGTTGGTCACCGTCAGATCGCTGCCGAGCAGGTTCGAGCGGTAGAGCAGAAGTTCTGCAGGGCTGAGCTGCGAAGCAACCGCATCGTCCCAACGGCTGGCAGGCACGGCGAACGGAAGGGCGGCGGTAATCGGGGTGTGGGCGTTCATGGCATCCTGCAGACTGTTGCGCGATTTCGCGGTCGGCGACTCAGTAGCACTATGCGCAAAAACGATCAAGAATGATCATTTATGATTGCTTGAAAGATGGACACAAAAAAGCCCCGCACCGGCGAGTGCGAGGCTCTTTGCTGTCAAAGCTTATAATCAGCGCGCTGACTGCTCCAGGAATGCGATAAGATCGGCACGGTCCTGAGGATTGGCCAGCGGAGGGAACGCCATGCGATTGCCCGGTGCGAACTTCGATGGACCGGCCAGGAATGCGTCCAGCGTCTGCGCGTTCCAGACAACCGCCTTGTCCTTGAGCGCTTCGGAGTAATTGAAGTTCGGCATGGTGCCAGACGTGCGGCCAACCACGCCCTTGAGCGACGGGCCGAGACGCGTCGCGCCAGTATTCAGGTCGTGACAGGCGGCGCAACGGGCATACACGGTCTTGCCCCTCACCGGATCGCCCGATGCCTGTTGGGCCATCGCACTGCCGGCAATGGCCAGCGAAGCGACGGCGATAAGGGCGACTGGCTTCATGAAGGGGAATCCTTTGGTCATCATGGCGTTATGCCTGACAAGGTATGTCCCGCGGCTGAACGGTCAATCCTTGGCTGGCGCCGAAAGATAAAGCTTCATGAGGATGCGGAACAGTTCGGACTTTTCCTTCCCCGTCAGGGCCGAAGTCAGTTCCGTCTCATGTTCGGCAATGGCCTCGCGGGCGCGCGACAAGACCTCGCGCCCTTCGTCTGTCAGCCACAAGCCGCCGGCACGACGATCGAGCTTCGAGGGCTGATTCACCACAAAGTTGTTCTTGATCAGCTGACGGACGAACTGGTGGACTGTCGGCCGCTCGATCTGGAAGAACTTGGAAAGATCGGTTTGCTTCACGCCCGGATTGGCATTCACCAGCCAGAGAATGGCAACCTGCTTGGGGGTCACGCTCATGGGATCGAGACGCTTCTCGAGGCGCGTCACGAACAGTGTGTTGACTGTGCCGATATGCAGGCCGAGCACGGAATCAAGATCATCGAGATCAAGATCGGGTACGACCGATTGTCTACTGATCTCTGCCGTTGCCACTGATTTCCCTTCTCACGCTTGCACGCACCCGCTTATGGTCTGCTTGAAATGCTGGCGGTATCGCGCGGCGGTCGGTTCCGTCCATTAGTAAAGCATACTAATTCTGCAAAGCCTTTTTGCAGCCACCACACGTCCCGAACACGTGTCGACGCCCGCTCGGCCCTCGACAAATCCTCCAGAATTGACCACTTGGGCAGTGACATTGGGAGAGCGTGTATGTCGGGCAAGGCCTATATGGCAGTTATCATAGCAGCGCTGTCGTCCTCGATGGCGTTCGCGCAAAGTGGTCCGAGCGCACCTGCACCTTCACTGACTTATGCCTTCACGGTGACCGCAACGCTCGCGCCTCCCGTGGAGCAGGGCGAGGTGGACACTGCCCGCAAGCGCTTCATTGCCATAACCGGCGGCACTGTCAGCGGCCCGGCGCTGAGCGGAGAAGTGCTCCCGGGCGGCGGCGATTGGCAGGCGATCCTGCCCGGCGGACTGACTTCGATCGAGGCGCGCTACTTCCTGAAGGCTGCCGACGGGACCGTGATCGAAGTGACCAACCCCGGCGTTCGCACGGCCACGCCTGAAGTGATCGAGAAGCTCGCCAAAGGCGAAGCGGTCGACCCATCCGCCTACTATTTCCGCACGACGCCGCGCTTCTCGGTCAAGCCAGGAGCGTACGACTGGTTGCGGCGCAAGGTCTTCGTGGCGCGCGGCATCCGCAAGCCCGATGGCGTGGTGATCGACTTCTACACCGTGGAATAAGGCAGTCTCAGGCCTCGACCGGTGCCGTGGTCTTGCCCAGTGCCGGGATGCCGACCGAGCGCCTGCCGCCATAGTCGGTTCGGACCACGATGAGGTTGCCCTTCTCCAAGTGCTCCAGCAGACGGCGAATGCGGCCTGATGAGCGCGTACCATAGATTTCGGCAAGACGCTCGTCATCCGGGCATGGCGCACCTTCAACGGCCGCGCGCGCGAGTGTCAGGAAAGGCGCGAGCAGATCGTCGGGCACGTCCTTGCCAATGCGCAGAAGGTCCTGCCACTGCGAGGCCTTGTCGTCATAAATTCCGGCAACCGCCATGGCGAAGCGGCGACGGAACGCCCCGAGGTCCATGCCGGGCAGAATGCGCAACATCCGGCAGCGGACGGTAAAATCCTGATAAAGCTGCGACGCTGGCTGGAAAGTGCAGTCGGGCTCCGCCGCCATTTCAGCGAGGATCGAGGCGATGCTCGCAGCGGTTTCCTCCGCCTCGAACAGGCTAGGCGCTACGGGCGGCTCGACCTGCTCGGCCGCTGGGACATAGCCTTCGATCTGCTCGATCAGCTCGCCACTTTCCGGCGGCGGTGCCTCCGGCTCGGGCGCACGAGGCGGCGGTTCCATCGCCAGCGGCTCGGACAGCAGGATAGATTCCATCTCCGCGCCAGCTGCGTTGGGGAGCGGCATCAGGCCCTGCACCACATTGCGTGCACGGGTCTGTACGTCGGCAATGCGCACGCTTACCGGACGCCGGGCAATCGCCGGCCCAAGGCCAAGGAAATGTCCCCGTTCTAGGTCGCGGATCTTCTCGGCCTCGCGCCGCTCCATGCCGAGGAGATCGGCCGCACGCGCCATGTCGATATCGAGGAAAGTGCGCCCCATCAGGAAGTTCGATGCTTCGGCGGCAACGTTCTTGGCCAGCTTGGCGAGGCGCTGGGTGGCGATAACGCCCGCCAGCCCGCGCTTGCGCCCGCGGCACATAAGGTTGGTCATTGCCGAGAGGCTGAGGCGGCGTACTTCGTCGGTCACATCTCCTGCGGCGGCAGGCGCGAACATCTGCGCCTCGTCGACCACCACCAGCGCCGGGTACCACTCGTCGCGCGGGGCATCGAACAGGGTGTTCAGGAATACCGCCGCGCACCGCATCTGCGCTTCGAGCTCCAGCCCGTCGAGAGCGAGGATCACCGAGGCCCGGTGCTTGCGAATGCGTGCGGCGAGCTTGGCGATTTCCGGGCCATCATAGGCCGAGCCATCCACGACGACGTGGCCGAACGGTTCGGCCAGCGTGACGAAATCACCCTCCGGATCGATCACCACCTGTTGGACGATGCTCGCGCTCTCCTCCAGCAACCGGCGCAGCAGATGCGACTTGCCCGACCCGCTGTTGCCCTGCACGAGCAGGCGGGTGGCGAGAAGTTCCTCGACGTCGATCCTGACAGACGCGCCGGACCGGTCGGCGCCGATGACGATTGATGCGCTCACGCCTGTCGCTCTGGCGAAGGCGGGGAGAGTCGGCAAGGCCGCGACCTTGTGATTTCCCCCGCCTTCAGCGCCTTTTACGGCAAGATGATGCCATCACCGCGCTTGTAAAGCGGCGCGACACTGTCGTCGGGCCGTCCCGGATGCTGCTCTTCGACCGCCTTTGCCGATGATGGCAGTTCAAACGGCAAGCGCCCCTGCGACCTCGCCCTGCCGGTTACCAGATCGACGAGCACCGCATCGCTGGCTCCGAACAACCCGTAGAGCGCCGCAGCCTTGTCCTTGAATGCAGTCAGCACGGCAGGGCGATCCAGGTCCACCGCCACGATCGTGGGCACTTTGGCGGACGTCTTCGCAACCAGTTTCGTTGCTTCATCGTCCGCACGGAAATCGAGCCTGCCCTCATGCTGACGCGAGCCGAAGAAGTGGTTGGGGTGAAGCACCTCGAACGGCGTCGCAACTCGGACCAGCGCGACGTCGGCCTGTTCAAGCGTATCCACAACCGTCAGCCCGCCAGCGCGCGCCACTTCGGCGCCAACGCCCGAAAGCCAGACCTTGCGCCCCGGTGTCAGGGGAAGCAGTGCATTACGGTTCTCCAGCAGGACCTGCGCGGCGCGCTGCGCCTTGTCAGCCTCGGCCTGGGTCGCGGGATCGCCGACAACCTTCCCGGCTTGTCCAACATCGACGTAAGGGTTGTCGAACAGGCCGAGTTCGAACTTGAGCTTGAGCACGCGCCGCGCCGCTTCGTCGACCCGCGCAAGGCTGACCTTGCCGTGCTTCACTGCAGCAAGCAGCGGCGCTGGATTATCGACGCCGCCGAACTGGTCGATCCCGGCATTGGCGCCCAACGCATAGCGGTCTTCCTCGGAAAGATCCTCAACTCCCCAAGGCATTGCGATATTGTAACCCTGCGGTTTTTCCGCCGTTGGCGATTTGCAAGGTTCCAGACAGGTGTTGGTGATCGCCCAATCGGAAATCACGATGCCACCGAACTTCTTGGTCTTGCGCAGAAGACCATCGATCAGCGGTTTGCTGAAGCCAGCGCCGACTTGGGGCAAAGGCTTGCCGCCGATGCTGACACCGTTGGCGATCACGTAAGTCGGCATCACGCCTGCGGAGTTCGCGGCCAACGCACCGTCGAATGCTGCCACGTGCTGGGCAAAACTCTCGTTATCAAGGCGGGCGATGCGGCCATAGTAATTGTGCCCGTCGAAGCCTTCCGGCTCAGCGCCATAGCCGACCCAGTGCTTGACCACGGTGGCGACGCCAGAGCGGACAAGCCCCTTGGGGCTACCCTGAAAACCGCGCACATAAGCGCCAGCAAGGCGGGAAACCGTCGCAGCGTCAGAGCCAAAGGTTGCCACGCCGCGGGGCCAGCGCGGTTCAGTGAAAAGATCGGCCTGCGGGCTCAAGGCCATGTGAATGCCGACCGCCCGGTACTCGGCGGCTACGAGCCGACCAAATCGCTCGACCAACTTCTCGTCAGCGATTGCTGCCATCCCAAGCGTCTCCGGCCATTGCGAAAAGCCACCGGATGCCGAACTGACGCCAACTGTCACCTGGAAGTGGTTGCGTGGATCGGTGCTGATCGTGACAGGGATGCCGAGCCGCGTTGCCTCGGCCAAGCGCTGGATGGCATTGTTCTCGTCAGCAAAGGATCTGGCATCGGGCGACAGGCGGGTGATCGTACTGTTCACGCCTCGAGCAAGCTGCGCTTGCGCTGCCGATTTGTCGTAGGCCGTCCCTACCCCGATCCCGGACCCCTTCTCGGCAGCCAGCGTGCCATGGAGCATGAGGGCAACCTTCTCGTCCAGCGTCATCTGCCGCAGCAGATCGTCAACGCGACGAGCCGTGGGGACTGCCGGGTTCTCGTAGACGTCCTGTCGACCGTTGTGATGGAGATCGCGATAGGTCTCGCCCGCGCGGGCGGGCTGGTGGACCAGCATGGTTGCCACAAATACTGGCAAGATTGCTGAACCCACACGAAGTGACGTGAACGTACGCGACATGAACCTCTCCCACCT
>JBEQCK010000109.1:0-12373 GCA_041639335.1 Novosphingobium sp. | reverse complement strand
CCTCGCGACGATGAACCACATCGCCGCTTCGGCTGCTTCTTGCCAGCAAACGGGGCTGGGCATCCTCATGGGTCAGAGTCTGTGCAGCTTGGTATCAACCGCTCACGCAGCGCGTCCAGCACCCAGGCTCGCGCTGGCCCGATCGGACAATCGCGCCGCCACACCGCGTGAAAGCGGTACGCCATTCCCGGTGCCTCGGGCAAGGCCAGCCGTTTCAGCCGCCCGGTTGCAAGATCCGTCTCGATCAGATGGCGAGGCATATTGCCCCAGCCGATCCCTTCACGCATCAACGCGTGGCGCGCGCCGAGGTCCCCCAGCCGCCAGGTGCTGGCCGCGAACACGGAAAAGTCACGCCCCTGCGTCAGTTGCGAGCGATCAGTCAGCACCAGCTGGCGATGCTTGCGCGCCTCGCCCGGCGGGATCACATCCATCCGCGCCAGCGGATGATCGGGCGCGGCGACAGGGATCAGTTCGACCTCGCCAATCGCCTCGCGTTCGAGATCGGGGATCGCCACCAGTTCCGGCCCGGCAATGCCAAGTTCCGCGCGCCCGTCGACCACCATTGCCGCAATCGTCCCCAGCGCTTCGACATAAAGGCGCAGTTGCACCGTGGGGTAGAGCATCTGGAACTGGCGCAGCACTTCGGCAACAAGGTGCGTCGGGAACATCACGTCGATCGCCAGGCCCAGTTCCGCTTCCAGTCCCTGGTTGAAATTGCGAACCCCGGCGATCAGCGCATCGACATTGTCAGTTACCGCACGTGCCTGGGCCAGCATGGCTTTTCCGGCGGGCGTCAGCACCGGCTTCTTCGATCCCTCGCGATCGAACAGCGTCACGCCGAGCTGCGTCTCCAGCGTGACGATGCCATAGCTCACCACCGAGATCGCGCGCCCGAGCTTGCGCGCGGCGCCATTGAAGCTGCCTTCATCGACCACCGCGAGGAACAGGCGGAGCTGGTCGAGGGTTGGCTGGCCGACGTCCATCGCTAGACCTTTCAAGAAATTCGAACATCCTGATTTAACTTATCGGGATATTCCGAATGACCTGCAAGGCCTATCTCCACCTCAACAGGACGGAACCCAAGCCGCCCGTTTGGAGAAATCGCCATGACCCAGACTGCCAACACGACTGCTACCAAGGCTCACATCGAACTGCGCCCCTTCGCCTCGATCGGTGCAGCGAACCACGGCTGGCTCGACGCTCATCATCACTTCTCGTTCGGCGGATACCATGATCCGGCACGCGTCCACTGGGGTGCGCTGCGCGTATGGAACGACGACCGTATCGCTGCAAAGAGCGGCTTCCCCACCCATCCGCACAGCGACATGGAGATCATCACTTACGTGACCAAGGGTGCGATCACCCATCGTGACAGCCTCGGCAACGAAGGCCGCACCGAAGCGGGTGACGTGCAGGTCATGTCGGCAGGAACCGGCATTGCCCACTCGGAATTCAACCTTGAGGACGAGGAAACCCGCCTGTTCCAGATCTGGATCATCCCGGATCGCCGCGGTCACGCCCCCAGCTGGGGTGCGCGTCCCTTCCCCAAGGACAGCCGTGAAGGCAAGTTCGTCCCGCTCGCCTCGGGCATTGCCGGAGACAGCGACGTACTGACGATCAACGCCAACGCCCGCGTCCTTGGCGCGACGGTCAAGGCCGGCGAAACGGTGCGCTACGACCTCACCGAAGATCGTCACGCCTACCTGGTTCCTGCACGGGGCAAGATCCGCATCGGCGATATCGAAGCCAATGCCCGCGATGGTGTCGCCATCACCGGCGTGACCGAGATCGTCATCACCGCTCTCGAGGACGCCGAGCTGGTGCTCGTCGACGCGGCCTGACCATGACCGAACTGTTCCCTCACATTCCCCAATCACGACTGTTGCAAAGGACCGATCCCATGACCTCAATCGCCATCGAGACGCGCCGCGCTCCATCCGCCACTTCCGATCTGCTTGCGGCAACCGGCCGCGTCCTCCTCGCCGCGATCTTCGTGCTGAGCGGCGTTTCCAAGCTGGCCGACCCGACCGGGACCATCGCCTACATCACCAGCGCAGGTCTCCCCGCCCCCAGCCTTGCCTATGGCGTTGCCGTGGCAGTGGAACTGGTCGGCGGCCTGCTGCTGATCGCCGGCATCCGCACCCGCATCGTTGCTTCTGCCATCGCGCTGTTCAGCCTTGCCGCAGCGTTCGGCTTCCACGCCAACCTGGCTGACCAGAACCAGTTCATCCACTTCTTCAAGAACGTGGCGCTGGCCGGTGGTCTGCTTCAGGTGGCCGCATTCGGCTCGGGCCGGTTCGGTTTCGACCGCCGCTGATCCCTACCCCCCGCGAGCCGGAGTGCAGTTGCGCTCCGGCTCCACCATCTTATCTTCCCACGACCTCTCCAAGGAGCATCCCATGACCCGTACCGCTTCCCCTCGCGTCCTGCCCATCATCGTCGACCGCTGGAGCCCGCGCGCATTCGATGGCTCGGCCGTGCCGCAATCTGATCTCGACGTGATCTTCGAAGCCGCAGGTCTTGCCGCCAGCGCCTACAACTACCAGCCGTGGCGCTTTGCCTTTGCCCACAAGGGCGATGCGAACTTCGACACGTTCCTTTCCGCGCTGGTCGAATTCAACCAGAGCTGGGCAAAGGACGCGGGCGTGCTGGTCTATGTCGTGTCCGACGAGTTCATGCGCAGCGATCGCGGCAACAACCCGAACCACAGCCACAGCTTCGATGCCGGCGCGGCCTGGGCCAATGCTGCGCTGCAGGCGCTCCACCTCGGCTATCACACCCACGGCATGACCGGGGTCGACTTTGCCAAGGCCGCTGAAGTGCTCAACCTGCCCGACGGCTACCGCGTGGAAATGGCTTTCGTGATCGGCAAGCAGGGCGACAAGTCGCAGTTGCCCGACATGCTGCGCGAGCGCGAAGTGGTGAGCGACCGCAAGCCGGTCAGCGAAATCGCTTTCGCCGGTCCGTTCAAGGACTAACTCCAAGCACGTGTGGCGCCGCCCGCCGGAATTGGCTAGGGCGGCGCCATGCTTCGCATCAATGAACTGAAACTGCCTCTCGACCACGCCGCCGAAGACCTTCCGGCTGCAATCTGCGCGCGTCTGGACATCGCTCCCGCAGACCTCACGCGATACCAGATCTTCCGTCGCGGCAACGATGCCCGCAAAAAGCACGCGATCCTGCTGACCTACGTGGTCGATTGCGTCGTGGTGGGCGAGGCCGAAGTGCTTGCCCGCTTTGCCGATGACCAGAACGTCAAGCCCACGCCCGACACCTCCTACAAGTTCCCGGTCATGGCGCCCGAAGGCTGGGACCGTGAACGGCCCGTGGTCATCGGCGCAGGGCCCTGCGGGTTGCTGGCTGCGCTGATCCTCGCCCAGATGGGCCTGAAGCCAATCATCATCGAGCGCGGCAAGGCGGTGCGTGAGCGCACCAAGGACACCTGGGGCCTGTGGCGCCGATCCGTCCTCGAACCGGAATCGAACGTGCAGTTCGGCGAAGGCGGTGCCGGCACATTCTCCGATGGCAAGCTCTACAGCCGCATCAAGGACCCGCGCCATCTCGGCCGCAAGGTGCTCGTGGAGTTCGTCAAGGCCGGCGCCCCCGACGACATCCTGACCGAAGCCCACCCGCACATCGGCACGTTCCGCCTCGTGACGATGGTGATGTCGATGCGCGAGACAATCGAAAGCCTTGGCGGCGAATACCGCTTCCAGACCCGCGTCGAGGATTTCGAGATCGAGACCGCTGCCGATGGGACGCGCCGGATTGCGGGCCTGCACCTGTCGGACGGCTCGTTCCTGCCTGCGCGCCACGTGATCATGGCCGTGGGGCATTCCGCGCGCGATACCTTCCAGGTGCTTTACGACCGTGGCGTCCACATCGAAGCCAAGCCCTTTGCCATCGGCGTGCGTATCGAACACCCGCAAAGCTGGATCGATACCGCACGCTACGGCCCAAGCGCCGGCAACAAGATCCTCGGCCCGGCGGCCTATTCGATCTCGCACAAGTGCAAGAACGGGCGCACGGTCTATTCCTTCTGCATGTGCCCGGGCGGGCGCGTCGTCGCCGCGACCAGCGAGGAAGGCCGCGTCGTCACCAATGGCATGAGCCAGTATTCGCGCGCCGAGTTCAACGCCAACTCGGGCATCGTCGTCGATATCGATCCCAGCAAGGACTACCCCGGCGGGCCGATGGCGGGCATGGCCTTCCAGCGCCACTGGGAAAGCCTCGCCTTCGAGGCGGGCGGGCGCAACTACATGGCGCCGGGCCAGAAGCTGGGCGATTTCCTGGCCGACCGCCCGTCCACCGAATTCGGCAGCGTGATCCCGAGCTACAAGCCCGGCGTCCACCTCACCGAACTCAAGAAGTGCCTGCCCGACTACGTGATCGAATCCATCCGCGAAGCCCTGCCCGCCTTCGGCCGCATGGTCCCGGGCTACGACCACCCCGATGTGGTGATGACCGGCGTCGAGACACGCACTTCCTCGCCGGTACGCATCACGCGCGGCAGGGATTGCCAGAGCCTCAACACGCGCGGCCTCTACCCTGCCGGCGAAGGCGCGGGCTATGCCGGCGGCATCCTCTCGGCCGCGGTTGACGGGATCAAGGTGGCCGAGGCCCTCGCCACCGAACTCCTCGCGTGAGCGCCGCCGACTACGACGCAATCGTCCTGGGCGCGGGCGCGGCGGGGCTTATGGCTGCGCTGACAGCAGGCCAGCGCGGGCGCCGCGTCCTGCTGGTCGATCACGCCGACGAGCCGGGCAAGAAGATCCTGATCTCGGGCGGCGGACGCTGCAACTTCACCAACATCCACACAGCAGCCGACCGCTACATCTCCGAAAACCAGCACTTCGCGCGCTCTGCCCTTGCGCGCTACACGCCTGCAGACTTCATTGCGATGGTCAATCGCCACGGCATTGCCTGGCACGAGAAGACGCTTGGCCAACTGTTCTGCGACAGCTCTGCGCGGCAGATCGTAGACATGCTGATGGGCGAATGCCGCGATGGCGGCGTGACCTGCGCCTTCGGCCAGGGCGTGAGTGCAGTGGATCATGCCGACGGTCGTTACAGCGTGACGATCGATGGCCGCGTACACCGGGCCGCCGCCTTGATCCTTGCAACCGGCGGCCTGTCCATACCCAAGATGGGCGCAACCGGCTTCGCATTCGAAATCGCCCGCAAGTTCGGCCTGCCAGTGGTGCAGACCCGCCCCGCCCTCGTGCCTTTCACGTTGGGTGAAGACGAGGCCCTTTTCCGCTCACTCTCGGGCGTTTCGACCGATGTCGTCACGGACTGGGGCAAGACATCGTTCCGCGAAGCCGCGCTGTTCACGCACAAGGGCCTGTCGGGACCGGCCATGCTGCAGATTTCGTCGTACTGGCAGCACCGCACGCCCATCGCCGTCAACTTCCTGCCCGAAGAAGGCGCCGACTGGCTGATCGAGGAAAAGCGCCAGCGCCCCCGCGCGGCATTGCGCTCGGCCCTCGCCCGCCGGCTGCCGGAACGGCTTGCAGAAGCGCTTGGCAGTCGGCTCGGCCTGGAGGGCGAACTTTCCGCGATGCGCGACGCTGACTTGCGCAAGGCGCAGCAGCAACTTGCGCGCTGGCCGTTCAATCCCAACGGCACCGAAGGCTATGCCAAGGCAGAAGTCACCGCCGGCGGCATTTCCACCCGCGCGCTGAACCAGAAAACCATGGCGGCAGCAAAAATGCCCGGCCTTCACGCCATTGGCGAGGCCGTGGATGTGACCGGGTGGCTGGGCGGATACAATTTCCAGTGGGCCTGGGCCAGCGGCCGTGCCGCAGGCGAAGCCGTGTGAATGCAAGGACTTAAGGTCCTGACCCTAACTCTCGATCAGGTCCAGATAAGCCACCACATCATTGTCGGTTGCGATGAACAGCCCATCCTGAATTTCAACCGGCTGCTCGGCTGCGATCCGCAGCGCCTCGCTCAACGGCCCATAGAACAGCGTATCGGCCGAACCGCCCTCGGGCCCGTCGCCGAGATGGTACAGGCGAACGCTTGCTTCATCGTGAGTGGTGCGCATGCAGCTGCGATGCCATGGACTCGGCGCATTGTCATCCATCGACTTTCTGAACCAGACGTGCCGTCTACCGCATTCATGGAAATTTAATCGGCCAATTCGTTGATCGGAAAGCGTTGTCAGGACAATGTGAGCGCGAGGTCAGGGCGTGTGCCGGTGCTTGAGCTCGAAGCAGCGGCACATGCAGGGGAACACCATTTTTATGTTACAGTCGAAGCGAGGCGTTTCATCGCCCGACGCCAGGCATAGTGCCCGCAATCGCTTCGCCATGCTGCGGGCGATTCGCGCATGAACGCGTTGCGCATGAAGCTGTGGGTGTCGTTGGTGTTCGTGCTGTTCATCGTGGCGGTGCCCGGTGTGATTGCCAACCATGCGGTGAAAGTCATCCGTGCGCAGCAGGCCAGGTCGGAAGCTTCGTCGCAATCGCTCAGTTCGTTCCAGCGGCTTGCCGTCCTGGGATACACCCTGCAGCAGGAGCGCTACACCGATCCGGCCGCCTTCGTACAGGATCGTGAACTCTACATCGATGGCGTCCGCTCCCACGTCACCAATGCGGAGCGTTATATCAACGCCGAGATCAAGATGATCAGCGAGACGCCGCTCAAGCGTAAGCAACGCGCCTCGGAGATAGAAGAAGAAGTCCAGCAGCGGGAAACCCTGAAGAAGATCGGCGCAAGCCTCGAGCGATCGCTGAAGGGCGATAAGCCGGACACGGTCTGGGAAGACCTCGTCTTCGAAGCGATCAGGATCGAGGAGCGCGAGGCCAAGGAGTATCACCGCAGCTCGATCGAGACATTCCAGGGCGTGATCGACACCCTGACGCTGACGGTGACAATTGTGACCGTTTGCGGTCTGCTCGCCGTGTTCTGGGGGCAGCGCCAGTTGATCCGCCCGCTCGGAAACCTGCTGCAAGGCACGCGCGCCATGGCCGAAGGCGATTACAAGCAGCAAGTGCCGATCGTCGGCACGACGGAATTCCGCGCAATCGCCGAGAGCTTCAACATCATGGCATCTCGCGTTGGCGAAAGCGCCGATACGCTTCGCAGGTCCAACGAAGAGCTTGAGCGGGCCGTTGCCCGGCGCACCAGCGAACTCGCTGCAACCAACCGTTCGCTTGAGCGCTCGAACCGGCTGCGTCAGCAGTTTCTGGCCGATGCCAGCCATGAACTGCGCACCCCCCTTTCCATCATGCGCAGCGAAGCCGAAATCACGCTGCGCGATACCTCGGCTCAATCGGTTGACCTGCGCAGCGCGCTGGATCGGGTGGTCCGCTTGTCAGAGCTCATGGCCGAGATGATCGAAGACATGCTGAACCTGGCGCGCGCAGAAGAGCCGATGCTGCATACCACTATCGAACCAGTGGACGCGGTCGCAGCAGTGACCGACAGCATCGCCGACTTCCACCGCGTCATCGAAGCAGATGGCGGGCAGATCCTGCTACACAAGGGGCCTTCCAGCATCATCGTCGAAGGCGACGAAGCCCGCCTCAAGCAGGTCATCCGCATCGTCGTCGACAACGCCGTATGCTATTCCACTCACGCCCCCAATGTCGAAGCATCGGTCGGCGTGGAAGAAGATCAGGCGGTCATAACCATCACCGACCACGGCGATGGCATTCCCGCCGAAGACCTGCCCTACCTGTTCCAGCGGTTCCGCAGAGGCAGCAGGCGTAGCGGCAGCGGGCAGGGTCTTGGCCTGTCGATCGCCCGTTCAATCACCGAAGCCATGGGCGGAACAATCAGCCTCACCAGCCGGGTCAACGTCGGCACGGTCGTCACCATACGCCTCCCTCTAATGTCGCCCGATGTGGCCACAGATGGTGCAAGCTCATGAAACTGCTTCTCATTGAAGACGAGGTCGAACTCGCCGCAACGCTGCACCGCGGCCTTGCGCAAGAGGGCCACAAGGTAACGCTGGCCACCGACGGCGCCACCGGTCTGGAACTGGCGACGAACTTTGCGTTCGACTTCATTCTTCTGGACGTGAACCTGCCGGACATGAGCGGATTTGATCTCTGCTCGGCCCTGCGCGAAGCTGCCGTGGCAACACCCATCATCATGGTAACCGCCCGCGACGACGTGGCGGACCGCATCCGCGGTCTCAAGGGAGGGGCGGATGACTACTTGCCCAAACCCTTCGCGTTCGAGGAATTGCTGGCCCGGATGGATGCGGTCAAGCGCCGGATGGAGCGACAGCAATTCAGTCCGATCCAGCCCGATGGCAGTCTTACCGTGGGCGATTTGCACTTTGACCCCCGGACGATGACCCTCACCCGCGCCGGGTCGCCGGTGCAGTTGACGGTCAAGGAGATGGGCGTGCTGCGGCTGCTAATGGAGTCCCCCGGCACAGTGATTTCGCGAACCGAGATCCTGCGCGCGGTATGGGGCATCGAGGACGATCCTCTGACCAATATCGTCGAAGTCTACCTCAGCCGCCTGCGCCGCAAGCTTCACGCGCTGGGCCCGCCCATCGTCGAAAACGTCCGCGGATTCGGCTACCGCCTCACGGCCTGAAGGCTGCACTGCTCGAAGCGAAAATTGCTGCCGTGGTGCCTCACAACGAGACGCGCCACGCTCTCGTGCGGTGCCTAAAGTGCATGCCACCCTCACTCAGACGGCAGGTCCCGAATGCGTGTTCGGAGGACTGCTTCGCCTCTGGCAAAAGCCGGGCCTACATATCTGATCTTGCGGGAAATGCCTGGTAGCGGAGGAGGGATCGCGAGAAAATCGGTAACCTCCTAGTTTTTTTAGATTATAATGGATGATCCTTAAACCCATACCCCCAACCCTACCCCCATTTTTATACCCAATTTTCGCAGGTTCAGATCTTGGCAGACATCATCAGAACCCGCCGCCAGGCCGAAAACCTGATCAAGCGCTACAAAGCTCAACTCGCTAACGATCGCACCTCATGCCGTTCTACCTATGCCAATCAGATGCCCCTCATCCTGCACACCGCCGCCTACTGGCTGCTGTGGGGTATCAGCCAAGAAATCCCCAAAGCAGTCGCGCTCGCCGCGGCCGACTTCTCGACGCTCCGCCTGCGGCTACTTAAGGTCGCGGCCCGCGTCATCGAAACTGCCATCCGCCTCGGCATCCGTCAGCCTGCCCGGAGGCCGACGTGTTCAAAGCAATCGGCACGAGCCTCCGGCCAGCACCGACATAGCCAGCGCGGCAGCGCCGCACAAAGCCCGAGCCCCCGCCCATCAACCCCGAAAAGCCCATCGCAACCCGATACGACCAACTCGCCGAAACGGTCCTCAGCATGGTCTACATCGCTTCAGCCAGATACTGGCTCAAATTTGTCCACGCCGCCTAGAGCAACCGATTAAGCTCCATTTTCACGCGGCGGTTTGACCGGCCAGCAATGACGGCCTCGATATTCCGTTTGGCAAGGTCGGACCGGATTGCGTCGGCATCGTAGCCTTTGTCGGCGAGCAAAGCGTCAGGTGCGCGCTCGGGTAGGTCGATCAGGGCGTCAAACGCCTTGCAATCTGCCGCCTCGCCGACCGTCAGATGGAAGGCGAGCGGTCGCCCGAGGGCATCAGCCAGGCAGTGAAGCATACTGGTGAATCCGCCCCGCGAGCGGTCAAAACAGCCCCGTGCTCCTGAACGGGCCTTCTGACGTTTGGTGCTGGTCCGCGACAGTTGCGGATGGGCTCGCACTCACCCATTTCGTCCGCTCAGCAAAACCGCGAGAACTGCCCACCAACGTCAAGGGGTAATTTGTCCACGCTCCCTAGAATCTGGTTTTTAGAGCCAAGGAGGAACGGCTTGGTAGCAAACCGGGCGCAGAAATCGCTCTATCGCCATACTACCTACTGACGTCGTGCGAGAATCGGATGTCGCAGGGACGGGGCCGCCGTGCACCATCGCTTCGCAAACTTCGACGCCGGTCGGCCATCCGTTGAAAAGAACTCGGCCCACGCGACGTTCGAGCGCCGGAATGAGCATCGATGCGAGCTTTCTGTCATCCTGTTCCAAGTGGACCGTTCCAGTAAGTTGACCCTCAAGACTGCAAACAACCGCCAAAAGTTCGTCGGCATCCCTGCAGCCGACCACGATCGCGGCAGGACCGAACATTTCCGCCTGCAGCGACTTCTGGGCCAGAAAATTCCCGGCAGTGGTCCGGAAAAGCATGGTCCGGGCTTTTGTAGCCGCCCCGTCCCCGGAACCTTCGGCAATCGGCACGATGTCGGATCGTCCCTGCAAGGTCGTGACACTGCGCTGGTAGTTTTCGAGGATCGTGCGGGTCAGCATCACCTGAGACGCCGTCTGCGCTATCGCACTGCCAGCGGCGTTGCAGAACGCTTCAAGGTCCGGACCTTCAATTCCGATTACCAGTCCGGGGTTGGTGCAGAACTGTCCTGCCCCCATGGTGAGAGACTGGGCAAACCCCTGTCCAATGCTCTCAGCCCTGGCGCTCAGCGCTGCGGGCAGCAGAACCACCGGGTTCACGCTCGACATTTCAGCGTAGACCGGCACCGGCACCGGGCGCGACTGGGCGATACGCAACAAGGCGAGACCGCCAGACCGCGAACCCGTAAATCCCACTGCCATGATGCGGGCATCCCGAACGAGGCACTCGCCCAGATCGTGAGATGGCCCCTGCAGATGAGAGAAGACGCCAGACGGCAAGCCTGCGGACCGTACTGCGCGCTGGACAGCGCCCGCGACCAGGAGCGAGGTGTGAGGATGCGCCGGGTGGCCCTTGACCACCACCGGGCAGCCTGCCGCCAAGGCGGAAGCAGTGTCGCCGCCTGCGGTCGAGAAGGCCAAAGGGAAATTCGATGCTCCGAACACCGCAACCGGGCCAAGCGGGATCATGCGCATGCGCAGTTCCGGGCGAGGCAGCGGCTGGCGGTCGGGCAAGGCAGGATCGGTGCGAACCCGCTCCCAGTCGCCGCGCGTGACAACCTCGGCAAACAGGCGCAACTGGCCGACCGTGCGGCCACGTTCGCCTTCCAGTCGCACCCGGGGCAAGCCGCTTTCGCGCATGGCCGTTACCACCAGTTCATCGCCGAGATCGATTATCTCCTGCGCTATGTCCTCCAGCAGGCGAGCCCGAACCGCGCTGCCTGCCATACGGTAGGGATCGAAGGCCGCGTCTGCAGCTGCGCAGGCGGCAGCGACTTCTGCCGCTCCGTCGGTGTGGAGCGGGTCGCCGAAGGCCTCGCCGGTCGCCGCATCGATCGAACGGAACGGAGCGGAGTGATCTGCCATGGGGTCTGGGCCTCGCGTCAGGCAAAAGGGCCCGGTCCGTGTATCAAGGCGGACCGGGCAGGGAGCAGCTTTTGCAATCAGAAGGTGAACTTGGCACCGAAGTTGAACTGCCGCCCGCTGTGGGTCAGCACGTTCAGGCGGTTGGTCTCGTCGACAAACTGATCGTTTCTGGTGTCGAGCAGATTGATCGCCTCGAGGCTGACCTTGAGATTATCGGTGATCGCGTAGGACATCTGGGCATCAAGGTTGGTGGTGCTGTTGGTGCCGTTCCAGGCATTGCCCTCGGTGCCGGGGACGGCAGTGAGGTACTTCGAGCGATAGGCAACCGAGCCGCGCACCGAGAACTTGGCGTCCTCGTAGTACAGTGTCAGGTTGGCTGCATTCTTCGACAGGCCGAGCAGAGGTGCGATGATCGTTGCGGCACCGTTCGAGGAGGTCAGATATTCGATGTCCGACTTCACGTAGGTATAGTTGGCGAGCGCACCGAAGTTTGCAAGGATGCCCGGCAGGAAGGTGAACGGCTGCTGGACGTTGACTTCGAACCCCTTGAGCTTGCCCCCCTTCGAGTTGACCGGGCGGCTGACGATGAAGTCGTCGGTCGGGCTGGCGGTCGTTCCGGTGAGCAGCGAGTCAGGCAGGCCGAGCGAGGAGAACGGCGCGGTGACTGCCAGAGTCTGGACGAATGTGCCGATATCCTTCTGGAACAGCGCAACCGAGTAGATCGCGCCCTTGGTTGGATACCATTCCACCGAGAAGTCGAGGTTGGTGGATTCGGTCGGCTTGAGGTCGGGATTGCCCGAACTGAAGGAGCGATTGCCGCCGGACACATTCAGGTTGCCGCCCGGTGTGATCGAGGCGATGCCGGCGCGGGCCAGCGTTTTGGCCGCGGCGAAGCGGACCAGCAGTTCGGGGGTCACGTCGAACACGAAGTTGGCCGACGGCAGCCAGCGGTCGTAACTGCGCTCGGCCGTTACGAAGTTGATGCTGGCGCCCTGGCTCGCGTATCCTGTGGAGAACTGCTTGGTGTTGACGAAGCGCACGCCCACATCGCCACGCAACGGGACACCAAGATCGCCAAGGTTGAACGCAGATCGGAAGAGCGTCG
>JBEQCK010000108.1:9587-12842 GCA_041639335.1 Novosphingobium sp. | reverse complement strand
CGACACCACCGATCAGAACGTTTGCGAGGGCAAGTGATGCAGCAGGTCGCTCTCCTTCTCGCACCGGTCCTCGGCATTACCCAGCCGCATGTCCAGCCGGCGCCGCTGACGTTCTACCTTCAGGATGCGTCAGGAGCGGCACCGGGAACTGCCGAACCCCAGCAAGCGCCGACGGTTGACAGCAAGGCGCCGCTGCCCGGTGGTGAGACCGACGCCGACGGCGCATTGATCGATGGCCGCCGCCGCCCCGGCTTCAACAAGCAGCTCCCCGAGAAGGTCGAGCAGGACAATCCCGGTGCGGTCAACGCTCCGCCACCGGAAGCCTTCTACGACAAGTACGATGGCGAAGGGCCGGTGGGCGATCTCGGCCTCGACGTCGCCCTGCCTGACCGCTGGCGCATCATGTCGTCGCTCTGTCCCCAGAAGGACAAGGCGACCGGCAAGAAGGACCGCTCGCTTTACACACTGTTCCCGAAGCTCGAATATGTCTGCCATTCGCAGCTCGATCCGTTCCATCACAACCTGCTCAAGGGTGATCGTCCGCTGGCAAAGGGCAAGCGCCCCGGTTTCCTGAAGGGGGATGACTGGTACCTGCTGGCGGGCGCAGTTTCCGATACCGTGGTCGAGCCGCGCAGTTTCCCGATTCCGGTCGGCAACCAGACCACGACCAACCCCAATGCGATCGATGTCTTTGGTCGCAGCCACAGCCTGGTGCTGTCGCAGACCTTCATCGCCAGCCTTTCTCTGCTCAAGGGCATGACGGCCTACAAGCCGCCGGTGATCGAGTATCGCATTGCAGTCGCCGCGAACCTCAATCACGTCGAGGTGCCCGAGCGGCGCGTCCTGTTCGTTGAACCGTCAAAGGGCACCAAGCGCACCGATGGCTTCATCGGCCTGCAGGAAGCCTTCATCGATTATCATATCGGCCGGTTCGATACGAAGCGCTACGATTTCGTCTCCTTGCGCGCCGGCATCCAGCCGATGCAGTCGGACTTTCGCGGGTTCCTCTTCAACGACAACCAGTTGGGCGTGCGCCTCTTCGGCAACCGTGACAACAACCGCGTGCAGTTCAACCTCGCCGCGTTCTGGCGGCTGGAGAAGGAAACCAATTCGGGCCTGAATGACGTCAGCCGGGCGCCGCGCAACGATTGGGTATTCATGGCGAACCTCTATCGCCAGGACTTTCCCTTTGTCGGACTGACCAGCCAGGTTTCAGTTACCTACAACATGAACCGTGAACGCAACGAGATCGCGGTCGACACCAACGGCTTCCCGGTCCGCCCGGCGCTGATCGGTGACTTGCGCGGCCGCGAATACGACGTTGTCTATCTGGGTTACGCGGCAGACGGCCATATCGGTCGCCTCAACCTCACCGCGCAGGCCTATGCCGCGCTGGGCGAGGACCGGAACAACTTCCTCACCAGCCGCGCGGCCGAGATCAAGGCATTCATGGCCGCGGCCGAGGTGAGTTACGATTTCGACTGGACCCGCGTGCGTCTCTCGGGCCTCTGGGCCAGTGGCGACAGCGATCCTTATGACAAAACCGAAGGCGGCTTCGATGCCATCTTCGAAAACCCCCAGTTTGCAGGCGCAGACACCAGCTACTGGATCCGCCAGACGATTCCGTTCGCAGGCGGCGGTCGCAACATTTCGGTCAACGGTCGCAACGGCATCCTGAACTCGCTTCGCTCGTCGAAGGAGCAGGGCCAGTCGAACTTCACCAATCCCGGCACCATGCTCGTCGGGCTTGGCACCGATTTCGACCTGACGCCCACCGTGCGCGTCTCGACCAACGTCAACCATCTGTGGTTCGAGAACACCAAGATCCTGCAAGTCCTGCGCAACGAGGGTTCGATCCCGCGCGACATTGGCTGGGACGCTTCCGTCTCGGCAATCTGGCGGCCCAACGCCTCGCAGAATCTCGTCTTCCGCCTTTCGGGCGCCGTGCTCGATCCGGGGGCGGGCTTTGACGATCTCTTCGCCCAGATGGGCAAGGCAAGCCGCTTCTATTCCGTCCTCGCCAACGCGACTCTGGCCTTCTGATGACCCAGCCCATGACCGACACGCGCAGCTTCCGCAAACTCTCGCTGGCATGGCTGACAGCGGCACTTGCCGTGCTGCTGATCCCGAGCGCGCTTTACGCTTCGGGGGAAGAGAAAGCCCAGAAGGTCACGCATACTCGCGCACCTGCTGCGCCGCGCGGCCAGCCCGGTGATACCGTCGAGGAACAGTGGGCCTACGTCGACAAGCAGAACGCAGGCTGCGTCAGCTGCCATACCAAGAGCGACCATCGCACCATGCACGCCAGCCCGGCCGTGGTGCTGTCCTGTGCCGATTGCCATGGCGGCAACACCAAGGTCATGGCTGACCGGTCATGGAACCGCAATTCGATCGATTACGTCGCGGCCATGAAGGACGCGCACGTCCTGCCGAAGTACCCGGCCGCATGGGGCTGGCCGTCCTCTGCCAACCCGAAGCGCTCCTACGCGCTTCTGGGCAAGGAAAGCGCCGAGTTCATCCGCTTCGTCAATCCGTCGGACTATCGCGTTGCGCGTGATTCCTGCGGCGCCTGCCACATGCAGATCATCGAGGCCTCCGAACGCTCGCTGATGTCCACCGGCGCCATGCTCTGGGGCGGGGCGGCCTATAACAACGGCATCGTCCCCTTCAAGAACTACATGTTCGGTGAAAGCTTCACCCGCAATGGTGAGCCTGCCCTGCTCAAGTCGGCCTCGAAGGAGATCGGCGCGGACGGCAAGCCGATGTGGGGCACGGTCACGCCGAAGGAAAAGGCGCGCGGTGCCTTGCCGGTCATGTACCCGCTGCCGCGCTGGCACACTATCCCGCCGGGCGACGTGTTCCGCGTGTTCGAGGACGGCGGTCGCACGATCAACCCGCAGTTCCCGGAAATCGGCCTGCCCAACTCGACGGGGCTGATCCAGCGCCTCGACGAACCGGGGCGTCCTGATCTCAAGCAGTCCAACCGCGGCCCTGCCACGGGCCTGCGCGTCGCAATCCCGGTGCTCAACATCCACAAGACGCGCCTGAATGACCCGTTCCTGTTCCAGATGGGCACCAACGACCAGCCGGGCGACTATCGCTCCTCGGGCTGCGCGGCGTGCCACGTCATCTATGCGAATGACCGTGAACCGCGCCACTCGCTGAACTACGGCAAGTGCGGGCGGGACGGGCAGACCATCACTGCCGACCCGACGATCAATTCCCTGCGCGAAGGCCAGCACCGCAAGGGTGCTT
>JBEQCK010000108.1:0-9577 GCA_041639335.1 Novosphingobium sp. | reverse complement strand
GGGCGCTTACGGCTCCTACAACGCCGAGAAGGAAGAGAATCACGACAAGGTGCGCGGCACCGTGCTCGGCGGCAAGCGCGCCTATCTCGGCGGTGACCGGACCGATCCCGAACAATCGGCCGACATGGAAGGCGATTGCGCCCGTGCGATCACCTCGGCCGAACAACTGGTCTATTCACCCGGCAAGGGCGTCGCGCCGCATGGCTCGATGGACCATGACAAGATGGACCAGGCCTCGGCCCACGCCATGGCCGGGCTCGACGCCAAGGGGCACCCGAAGAAGGATGCCCATGGCGAAGATGCCCATGGCGAAGATGCGCACGGAGCCGATGGCCCTGTAGCCATGCAGGATCGGGAACGCGGCCACCCGCTGGTCCACGCTTTCACCCGCGCCATCCCGACCGCACAGTGCATGAACTGCCACATGCACCAGCCCAACATCTTCCTGAACTCCTACCTCGGCTACACGATGTGGGATTACGAATCCGACGCGCCGAGCATGTGGCCCGGGCCTGAAAACCGCGCGCCAAAGCCCGCCGGCATGTCCGATGGGGACTACGCAAAGACGTTCAAGAAGCAGTTCTACCCGAACATCGACGAACAGCGCGAAGTGCTGGACCGAAACCCGGAAGGTGCGTCCACCCGCGGGCTGTGGCGCGATGTCGAATTCCTGCGCAACGTCTATGACTTGAACGACAAGCTCGAACGCACCCAGTTTGCCGATTATCACGGCCACGGCTGGAACTTCCGCGCCATTCTCAAGCGCGATCGTCGTGGCAACCTGCTCGATGACGAGGGGGATATGTCCTCCTACGGCACCGACAAGGCGCACATCATCTCGCCTGATGATCCGGAAAAATTCCGCAAGGCCGGCGAGGGCAAGTTCGTCGAACCGGGTGAGAGCAATCCCGGCAAGGCCGTCCACATGATGGACATCCACGCCCAGATCGGCATGCAGTGCGCCGATTGCCACTTCTCGCAGGACAGCCACGGCAATGGCGTGATCTATGGCGAGGTCGCCAATGCGGTCGAGATCGGTTGCAAGGACTGCCACGGCACCCCGGACAACTACCCGACGCTGCTGACCTCGAACATGGCGGCACCTCAAAAGGGCAACAACCTTGACCTGCTTCGCAACGCCGATGGCCAGCGCCGCTTTGAATGGTTCAACGAGGCCGATGGCCGCCGTGTGCTGATCCAGCGCTCGATCATCGATCCGAACCTGTCGTGGCGCGTCAGCCTGGTGAAGGATTCGGTCGATGCGCGCTTTGCCGGCAAGATGGACGCCACCGGCAAGCCGATCTTCAATCCCAAGGCCGCGCGGGCCAAGCTGATGGCAAAGTCTGCCTCGGACGACGGAGTCTACAAGTTCGGCACCGGCGTGGCCAAGGAAGCGCGCGCCCATCGTGACGACGATATGGCCTGCTTCACCTGCCACCTGTCGTGGACCACTTCGTGCGCCGGCTGTCACCTGCCGATCGAGGCGAACTGGAAGTCGGCCACGCACAAGTACGAGGAAGACTACACCCGCAACTACGCGACCTATAATCCGCAGGTCGCGCGCGATGACATGTTCCAGCTTGGCAAGCACCAGCGCAACAAGTCGTCGGGTTCGGATCCGGTGCAGTATGATGCCTCGGGCAATCCGGTCTCGGGCAGGGCGATTACCGCGCCGATCCGCTCGACTTCGGCTCTGATCCTGTCGTCGACCAACATCAACCGCGAACGCATCTACGTGCAGCAGCCGCCGATTTCCTCGATCGGCTACTCGTCACAGGCGTTCGCGCCGCACTTCCCGCACACCGTTCGCAAGAACGAGACCAAGCAGTGCACCGATTGCCACGTCAGCCAGGACGAGGACAACAACGCCACGATGGCGCAACTCCTCCTGCTGGGCACCAACTACGTCAACTTCGTTGGTATGAACGCCTGGTTCGGCCTCGACGGCGGTTTTGAAGCCGTCCGCGTCACCGAATGGGACGAACCGCAAGCGGTCATCGGCTCCTACCTCCACCGTTATGCCTATCCGGATTACTGGAAGCAGCATGTCGAGGACAACGGCCGCGAGCTCAAGAACTGGACCCGCGGCAAGATCGTCGATGGCAAGCTTTCGGGCGAGACCACCGGGCAGGAACAGTTTGCCAATGTGGTGGAAGGCACCAAGGACGCTGTCCGCTGCCTGCAAATGCGCGGCGAATACATGTACGTTGCCGAAGGCAAGGGCGGATTCCGCGCCTATGACATTGCCGCCATCGGCAACAAGGGCTTCTCGGAACGCATCGTCAAAGCGCCGTTCTCGCCCTTGGGCCACGATACCCATGTCGCCACCACCAACGCCACCTGCATGGCCCTGCCGACCAACCAGTCGATTGCGCCCACGCGCAACACGCCTGAACTGCGCGGCCTCAATCAGGAGCAGCCGTTCTCGCCGATCTACAGCTATGCTTTCATCACCGATGCGGTCGAAGGTCTGATCGCGGTAAACGTCGATACGCTGGCCGACGGCGAATTCCGCAACAACTTCTTCAACCGCGCGCTGACGTTCAACCCGGACGGCGTGCTGACCGGTGCCCGCCACATCACGCTGGCGGGCGACTATGCCTACATCGTCACCGACAGGAATCTGGTCACCGTCCACCTGCCCAAGCCGTGGTCTTCGCAGAAGCCGTGCGAAGTAGCTGAGAAGAAGGGCGGCGAAACCTGCCTCGATCCGCGGATCACCTCGGTCGTGCCCCTGCGCGATCCCCGCGCCACGGCGGTGCAGTTCCGCTACCTGTGGGTGACGACGGCCAATGGCCTCGAGCTGATGGACATCACCAACCTGGCCCAGCCCAAGGCGGTGCCATCGGCCACCGTGCCGCTGGCCGATGCCCGCCGCGTCTATCTCGCGCGCACCTATGCCTATGTCGCGGCAAAGTCGCAGGGCCTGGTCATCGTCGACATTACCGCGCCAACCCGCCCGTCGATCTACACCAGCTATACCGCAGATGGGCAGCTGAACGACGCCGAAGACGTGATCGTTGCGTCCACCAACGCCTCGCTCTTCGCCTATGTCGCCGATGGTCGGAACGGGATGAAGGTGCTGCAGCTGACCTCGCCCGCCAGCCAGCCGAACTTCTACGGCTTCTCGCCCGAACCCAAGCCGGAACTCATCGCCTGGGCTCGCACACCGACACCGGCCCTGGCTCTGTCAAAGGGCTTGGATCGCGATCGTGGCGTGGACGAAACCGGCGGCCAGATGGCGGTCTTCGGCCGCCTTGGCTCCCGCCCGTTCACACGGCCGGAAATGGAAGAGCTGTTCCTCAACAGCAAGGGCGATGTCTTCCGCGTGTCCAACGCCGTAGACATGAGCCTGTGGGTCGGCGCCAAGCCAGCGCCGCTGCTCGCGAAGACGAACTGATCGGTTGGAGAGGAGAGCGGGTGCCTTGAGCTCTTGGGCCTTGAGTCCAGGCGCTTGAGAGCACCCGCCGATCTCATCAGTCCTCGTCAAGCAGCAGGATCTCGCACTCCACTTCCATGAGCGGCGCGGGCAGGACCTCGTGGTCCACCCGGGTCACCGCTGCATCGGCCACCAGGCGCCCGCGCAGCTTGAACTCGTGCTCGGGCAGGACCGCGATGAAGCTCTCACCGTCGCTTACGGCCTCGCAGCCGGCAAAGCGCAGGACCAGCCGATGCCGTGCGCCCGAGAACGTGATGCTCGCCCATGGCGTCTCGTCATGGCAGACCACCTCGGCGTGCGGCCCGCTGATCTCGCGCACGGCACGCAGCAGGCGCTCGGCCGTCGACGGGCGAGGGGTGAGCGGGGGAGGAACGGTTTCAACAAGCGCCTTGGTCGCGAAAGCGTGAGGATCAAGCAGCATGGACATTCCCTCCGAAGTTGTTCATGAAATGTTCTATACGTTCCACCATTCCGGAACGCGGCTCCCGGCCGTTGCGTAGATCCCCGACAAGACGGGGGTCGCGGGCAGCAAGGCGGCCGAATTTGGTGACTGACATGCCCGTCTGGCGAAGGAAGCTCTCGATCTTGCGAAGCAACATGGCGTTTCTTGACCTCCAGCTGCGGAGTCGGGGAGACGACTCGAAATAGGATTTTTCCTATGTTGATCTTCAAATCCTACAATGCTAGGAAAAGTCCTTCGAAATCGGAGTAAGGCGAAGATGGTCCCGGCAGACAACGAATCGGACGACGGCGCGCGCGCTCGTCTTGTCGGCCTCGCCACGCAGCGCGGCGTCAGCCTTTCGGCGCTCTCGGCGCTGATCGGTCGGAACACGACCTATCTCCAGCAATTCGTCCGCAAGGGCAGCCCGCGCAAGCTGGAGGAGAATGACCGCCGCACGCTGGCCGAATTCTTCGGCGTTCCGGAAAGCGAACTTGGTGCCTCGCCCCGCGGCGGTGTCATTACCGCCGGGCAGGGAGCACCGCGCGGCGTCACGCCCACTCGGGCCATTGCCGCCGAATGGGCTGACATTCCCCGCCTGCCGCTGGGTGCGTCAGCTGGCCCCGGCACGCTTCCGGCAGAGGAAATTCCCTCCGGCCGCCTGCGCTTCAATCACCGCTGGCTCAAGGGGCAGGGGCTCGAACCCGCGATGCTCTCGGTGATCGAAGTCGAAGGCGACTCGATGGAGCCAACCTTGCGCGATGGTGACGAGATCCTCGTCGACCGCACCCCGCGCCCGTTGCGCGCGGGTATCCATGTGATCCGGCTCGATGACGTGCTGCTGGTCAAGCGCCTCGAACCTGGCCCTGGCGGCACAGTTCGGATCATCTCCGACAATCCTGCCTATCCGCGGCTGGAGCGCCCGCTGAACGAGGTCGAGCTGGTCGGCCGCGTCGTCTGGAAAGGTGGCCGGCTCTAAGCGCCCAATTCCATGACGATCAGCGGATAGGGCCGCCCCTGGCCGTCCAATTCCCTGCGGCCCGTTGCGACAAATCCCATCCGGTGGTAGAACCCGCGCGCGCCTGCATTCTGCTCGTTGACCTCAAGGCGCCGCGCTCCGAGAACCCGGGTCGCATGTTCGATCAGGGCTTTGCCAACGCCTTGGCCATGGCAGGCGGCATCAACGAACAGCGCTTCGATGCTCCCATCGTCCACAATCATGAAGCCCAAGGCGCGGTCGCTCGCATCTACGGCGAGCGTCATCGGCGTGTCGGGAAGAAAGCCCTCAACCTCTTCCCCAATCGCCAACCGGTCTTCAGGCAAAAGGAAATCGTGCGTCGCATCAACTGCAGATGCCCAGATTTCCAGCGCACGCTCGCCATCTTCAGCGAGGGAGGGGCGTATCGATATCATCGTGCAAGCTTAGGCACCGGACCGAAGCATTGCAATTACGGTGCCTTCGCTCCAAATCGGCAGTCATGACCGAAGCCGCCACACAAACCACCGCGCAGCCGCCCTTCAAGGTCGCGATCATCCCCGTCACGCCGCTGCAGCAGAACTGCACGCTGGTCTGGTGCACTAAGACCATGCGCGGCGCCTTCATCGATGCCGGCGGCGATCTCGACAAGCTGCGCAAGGCGATCGAGATGACCGGCGTCACCATCGAGAAACTGCTCGTCACCCACGGCCATCTCGATCACTGCGGCAGCGTCGGCATTTTCGCGCGCGAACTGGGCGTGCCGATCGAAGGGCCGCAGGAAGCGGACCGCTTCTGGATCGCCCAACTCGATGAAGATTCGCAGCGCTGGGGCATTCCCGCCGAGGTGTTCGAGCCCACCCGCTGGCTCAACGATGGCGACAAGGTCACCGTAGGCGAAGTCGAACTCGACGTGATTCACTGCCCCGGCCACACCCCCGGCCACGTCGTGTTTCACCACGCCCCCACGCAGGTGGCCATCGTTGGCGATGTGCTGTTCCAGGGATCGATCGGCCGCACCGATTTCCCCATGGGCAATCATCAGGATCTGATCGATTCGATCACGCAGAAGCTCTGGCCGCTCGGCAACGACGTGACGTTCGTTCCCGGCCACGGCCCCAACAGCACGTTCGGCCGCGAACGCCAGACCAATGCCTATGTCAGCGATTATGCCCTAAGCTGAGCAGACGCGCTGAGGAATCGCCCCTCCCGCAGGCGGGAGGGGCTGGGGGCGGGCAAGTTGTGCCGCGCCGCCCCTGCAACTCTCACATATCCAAAGCGATGGACACTGCCCAGACGCCAAGTCCAAGCTGGGTCAGCATCGTCGTGAGCGTGCCGACGCCGCGCAGGAAGCCCAGCGGCCCGCCGTCCATGCCGATGCCGTGCCCGACGCGCCCCAGCAGATAGATCGCCGCCGCGCCCATCAGGTAGGGATTGCCGGTCCGCGCAAGCTCTACCGCCGCGATCAGCACGAGCACGATGGGCGTGTTTTCGACAAAGTTCGCCTGCGCCCGCATCCGCGCGATCAGGTCCATGTCGCCGCCATCGCCGATGCTGATCTTCTTGGCGGTGCGGACCATGCCGCAACGGATCGAAAGCCAGATGTTGATCGCCGCAGCGGCCGCAGCCGCGCACAGCGTGATTGGCAGTATAAGCATGCTTTCAGGTACTCCCCCTTGTGTTTGTCCGTCCTGGGATCTGGGGTCGAGGCTAGCGCGGGCGCGCTTGCAAAGCACCAGAAAATCCGTATAGGCGCGCCTTCGCCCAGTGATTGGCGAATCCCGTGTCTGTCTGGCGTCCTTCGCCGCGTACGGGTCCTGCCGCAAACAGGGCTTGTGCGATGGACCGGTTTTCCCTATCGCGCCCGCAACAAAACTACGCAATTCTAAGAACAGGTGCCGAGATGGCCGTCCCCAAAAGAAAGACTTCGCCCTCACGCCGTGGCATGCGCCGCAGCCATGACGCCCTCAGCGTCGAAGCGTTCCACGAATGCTCCAACTGCGGTGAACTCAAGCGCCCGCACAACCTGTGCAACGCTTGCGGTCACTACAACGGTCGCGAAGTCATCGCCGTCGGGCTCTAAGCCTTAAAACGGGGGGACTGAGGACATGAGCCTGCCGCGTATCGCCGTCGATGCGATGGGCGGCGATGAGGGTGTGCGCGTAATGGTTGAAGGCGCGGCGCTCGCCCGTCGTCGCCATGACCGCTTCAAGTTCCTCCTCGTTGGTGACGAGGGCCGCATCAAGCAGGCCCTCGAAAACCACCCCAATCTTCGCGAAGCGTCGGAAATCCTCCACGCGCCTGACGTCGTGTCGGGTGACGAGAAGCCGACGCAGGCCCTCCGTCGCGCCAAGACCACGTCGATGGGGCTGGCGATCAACGCGGTGAAACAGGGCCATGCCGGCGCTGCTGTCAGCGCGGGCAACACCGGCGCGCTCATGGCCATGGCCAAGCTCGCCTTGCGCACGATGCCCGGCATCGATCGCCCCGCGCTTTCGGCCCTGCTGCCGACGCTTGGCGAGCACGACCTGATCATGCTCGATCTCGGTGCCAACACCGATTGCGATGCCCGCAACCTCGTGCAGTTTGCGATCATGGGCGCGGCTTATGCCCGCATCGTCAATGGTCTCGAATCCCCGCGCGTGCGCCTCCTCAACATCGGCACTGAAGAGACCAAGGGCACCGATTCCCTGCGCGATGCCGCCACCCAGCTCAAGGCGCTGGGCGAAGACCTCGCGCTCAGCTTCGATGGCTTCACCGAGGCTGACAAGCTTTCGCGCGGCGATTGCGATGTCGTTGTCACCGATGGCTTCTCCGGCAACATCGCATTGAAATCGATGGAAGGCGCGGCCCGCTTCGTCGCCGATCTGCTCCGTCGCAGCTTCTCCTCGTCGCTGCGCTCGAAGTTCGGCTTCCTCATCTCGCGCCCCGCCACCGAACTGCTCAAACACCATCTTGATCCCAACAACCACAACGGTGCGGTCTTCCTCGGCCTCAATGGCGTGGTTGTGAAGAGCCACGGCAGCGCCTCGGCGCTCGGCGTCGCCAATGCCGTCGCCGTCACCGCCCGCCTGCTGGAGGAAAACCTGACCGAGCGTATCGAAGCCGACCTTGCGCGCCTTGGCGCCGAGACGATCAGGACTTCTGGCCGCACCTCCGGTCGCGGTGGCCGCAGCGCCGCCCCAGCCGCAACCGGTGAGGACGCGGCATGACCGTGCGCTCGATCATCCGTGGCAGCGGCTCGGCCCTGCCCAAGCGCTGCGTAACCAATGCCGAAATGGCGACGATGGTCGATACGACCGACGAATGGATCGTCGAGCGCACCGGAATTCGCCAGCGCTACATTGCCGGGGAAGGGGAGACCACTTCTACCCTCGCCATCGCAGCCGCCCGTCATGCGCTCGAAGCGGCCGGCATCGATGCCGCGAAGGTCGATTTGATCGTCCTCGCCACGGCAACGCCCGACCAGACTTTTCCGGCCACCGCCACCATCGTCCAGCACAACCTTGGCTGCAACGGTGGCATCGCGTTCGATGTCGCGGCGGTTTGCTCGGGCTTCCTCTATGCCATGGCCACTGCGGATTCGATGATCCGTACCGGCATGGCCAAGTGCGCGCTGGTGATCGGCGCCGAGACTTTCAGCAAGATTCTCGACTGGGAAGATCGCACCACCTGCGTGCTGTTCGGCGATGGTGCCGGGGCCATCGTGCTCGAAGCGCAGGACGTTGACGAAACCGATCCCAAGGCGCCTGGGGTACTGGCTTCGCGCCTCCATGCCGATGGTGCGCACAACGAATTGCTCTATGTCGATGGCGGTCCGTCCACCACCGGCACGGTCGGCAAGGTCCGCATGAAGGGCCGCGAGGTGTTTCGCCACGCTGTCACCAATCTTGCCAATGTCTTGCGCGAAGTGCTCGAAACCACGGGCCACGCTGCGGAAGAGATCGACTGGGTCGTACCGCACCAGGCCAACTTCCGCATCCTCGATGCCACCGCGCGCAAGCTCGACCTTCCCGCCGAAAAGGTGGTCGTCACCGTCGACCAGCACGCCAATACCAGCGCGGCCTCGGTGCCGCTCGCGTTCGACGTCGCCATGCGCGATGGCCGCATCAAGCAGGGCGATCTGGTGATGTTCGAAGCCATGGGCGGCGGCTTCACCTGGGGCGCCAGCCTCGCGCGGATCTGACCGGCACGGTCCGTCCCGCGCTGGCGCAGTCTTATCGTTCGCAAGCAATGGATTGCATTGCGTTCCGCAGAATCAGCGTTATTGTCGCTCCCCTTGGCGTCTTCTGACTTCTGGGGGGAATAAAGGATGCGTTCTGTAGGTACACTGACCCGGGCCGATCTGGCCGAAAGCATCAACCGCCGCGTCGGGCTTTCCCGCGCGGATTCGCTCGAAATGGTTGAATCCATCCTTCAGCACATGTGCCATGCCTTGGCTGAGGGTGAAAACGTGAAGATTTCGGGCTTCGGCACCTTCCTGCTGCGCGACAAGGCGGAGCGGATCGGCCGCAATCCCAAGACCGGCATCGAAGTGCCGATCACGCCGCGCCGCGTCCTCAGCTTCCGCGCCAGCCAGATGCTGAAGGACCGCATCGGCCAGGGCTGATCTCCAGCGGATGAGCGAACCCGAACTTCCCGATGCCGGACCAATTCCGGACGACGGTAAAGACCCGGCAGCTTTCCGCACGATCGGCGAAGTGGCCAAGACGCTCGGCATCCG
>JBEQCK010000107.1:0-12886 GCA_041639335.1 Novosphingobium sp. | reverse complement strand
CGAAAGTCTTGCCGGCATAGCGCTGGAGATAGGGCAGCGCCTCGGTCAGGGTCTCTGCCTTGGCAAGCATCGCGGGGTCGTGGTTCTGGCTCATGCGCGCGCCCTTACGCGCAATGCCTGCGGAATCCAATATTGGCGTTGCGCGCGTAACGGCAGCTTATGCCGCGTTGTCGAGCTTGCGGCCGATCTTCATCACCAGTGCAATGATCAGCGGCACCAGCACTGCCGACAGCACGACCTTGGCCAGCATCTGCCCCGCCATCAGGGAGGCAATCGGGCGTACGCCATAGAACGAGACCGAAATGAAGATCAGCGTGTCGACAACCTGCGAAAGCGCTGCGGCAATGAATCCGCGCACCGCAAGGAACCGCCCCGCCGCACCGCGCAGGCGATTGAAGATCCACACGTTCAGTGTCACCGACACGCCATAGGCCATGATCCCGGCCAGCATCATCCGCCACGATTGGCCGAGGATGATCGGGAAGGCTTCCTTGGCGGGTTCGTACATGCCGGGGTCGGTCGGCAGGTTCAGCACGAACAGCGTCAGTGCGATGGCGAAGGCCAGCGGCAGGAAGCCATAGCGGACAAGGCGGTCTGCGGCGTCCTTGCCGTGCAGCTCGGCTATGCCGCTGGAAATGGCGACGAGGGTGAGGAAGGGAAATATCCCGGCCTCCACCGCCAGGGGGCCGAGCGCCACCTGCTTTGCGCCCAGCACACCGCCCAACGTCACCATTCCGCCATAGAACAGCGCGAAGAGGAACAGCGAACGGGGGATTGCGGCAGCAGGCGCGGTGGTATCGTGCATTTCGGGCCGATAGCGCGCTTTTAACCTCCCGCCAATTCGCTATTAGGAACCACTGCAACCAATTTTGCCTCTCGGAGCAAGCCCTTCCCGATGCGTGTCGCTTCAAGTCTACTCGGGATGGTGCTCATCCTTGCCCTCGCTTTCCTGCTCTCGTCGAACCGCCGCGCAATCCGCCTGCGCGTTGTGGCGGCGGCCTTCGCGCTGCAGGCAGGGTTTGCCGCGCTGGTGCTCTATGTCCCGGTCGGCAATCGCCTGCTGCAGGGCGCGGCGGGCGGGGTGGAAAGCTTGCTCGGCTTTGCCCGCGCCGGCGTGCAGTTCCTGTTCGGCCCCTTGGCAGACCCGGCGATCGGCGGCACCAGCTTTGCCATTTCGGCGCTGCCGGTGATCGTGTTCTTCGCCGCGCTGATCTCGATCCTCTACTATCTCGGCGTCATGCAACTGGTGATCCGCTGGATCGGCGGCGCGCTCGAGAAGGTCACCGGCATCAGCAAGGTCGAATCGCTCTGCGCCGCCAGCAACATCTTCGTCGGCCAAAGCGAATCGCCGCTGGTGATCCGGCCCTATCTCGCCGGGCTGAACCCCAGCCAGTTGTTCACCGTGATGACCGTGGGCATGGCTGGCGTCGCCGGCACGATCCTTGCCGCCTATGCCAGCATGGGCATCCGCATCGACTATCTCGTCGCAGCTGCCTTCATGTCGGCACCAGGCGGCATCCTCATGGCCAAGTTGATGATGCCTGACGAGCCACCCGTCCCCGCCGAGGTTGCCGACGAAGCGCTGCCCAACCCTCACGTGAAGCCCAGCCTCGCCTCGGACGAGGAAGAGCGCCCCGCCAATATCATCATGGCCGCCAGCCAAGGCGCGCAGACCGGCGTGAAGCTCGCCGTCGCGGTGGGCGCGATGGTGCTCGCCTTCGTCGCGCTGGTCGCGCTCGCCAACGGCGTGCTCGGCTGGATCGGCGGCTGGTTTGGCACGCCCGACCTCTCGTTCCAGATGGTGCTGGGCTATGTCTTTGCGCCGGTCTTCTATCTTCTCGGCGCAGACGGCTGGACCGAGGCGATGCAGGCTGGCGGCCTGTTCGGCAGCAAGATCGTCCTCAACGAATTCGTCGCATTCATTGAACTCGGCAAGGACACCGCGCTTTCCGCGCACACCGTCGCCATCGTCACTTTCGCCCTGTGCGGCTTCGCCAACTTCAGCTCGATCGCGATCCAGATGGCCGTCACCGGCGGTCTCGCCCCCAACCAGCGCCCGGTCATCGCCAAACTCGGTATCCGCGCGCTTGTGGCCGGCGCGCTGAGCAACCTGATGAGCGCCGCGCTGGCAGGGTTGTTCCTCAGCCTTTGATCAAAATGCCAACGTCGGCCCGGACTTGATCCGGGCCTAGGCTTCTTCTTTCGTTCGCCGAAGAAAAGCCCTGCCCCGGATCAAGTCCTGGGCGACGATAAAAGCGGGATCACGCGTAATGCATGGCAAGCAGGTCTACCGCCTTGGCCAGCTCTCCGTCGAGGTAGCCGAGCAGCTTGTGCCAGTCGTGGGCGCCCGCCAGCTCTCCGGGTCCGTCAGACACGCCGCGCAGGCCAACCAGTGGCACGCCGAACGTGCGCGCCGCGCGGGCGACAGCATAAGTCTCCATGTCGACCATGTCGGCGCTCACCCGATCCCAGTGATCGCCGCTGACGACATCGCCGCCGCTTGAAAGCGTAGCGACCGGCAGGTCCAGCGGGGTTTCCAGCGGCAGGTCCTTGGGCTCGTCGAGGTAGGGCACCACGCCCGGTTCCACGCCCAGAGCCGATGCGTCCATGTCGCGCCACGAGACACTGCCGATCTGGTGAATCGAACCCAGCGCACAGCGCCGCGATCCGGCCGAGCCGAGGCAGACGATCAGGTCGGGCAGGTTGCCCGTCGCCTCCAATCGCGCCAGCGCCACGCCCACGTGCAGCGCCGCTTCGACCGGGCCGATGCCGGTGATCAACGGCACGAATCGCGCGCGGAGGTGTGGACCGTATTCCGGCTCTGCCGCCATCACGAACAGGGTGCGCTTGCTGCCGAGAGAAGTCAGCTCAACCATTCGCCTGCGCCTTCAGTTGATAAAGCAGGTCCAGCGCCTCGCGCGGCGACAGCGCGTCGATGTCGAGGCCGTTGAGGCGCTCGCGCAGGGCATCGACCTTTTCCTCTGCCGCTTCGATCGCTGCGGCAAACAGCGGCAGGTCATCAAGCCCCGCAGCCAGCCCACCGGTGGCGGCGCGGCCCTTCTCCAGCTTTTCCAGCACCGATTTGGCGCGCTTGAGAACCGGCGCGGGAACGCCTGCCAGCCGCGCCACCGCCAAGCCATAGGACTTGTCCGCCGGGCCTTCCGCCAGCTCGTGGAGCAAAACAAGATCGCCCTTCCACTCCCTTGCGCGGACGTGATGAAGCGAAAGCGCATCGCAGCTTTCGGCAAGGCGCGATAGCTCGTGGTAATGTGTCGCAAACAGGCAGCGGCACTTGTTGATCGAATGAATCGCCTCAGCCACCGCCCATGCCAGCGACAGGCCATCATAGGTCGAGGTGCCGCGCCCGACCTCATCTAGGATAACGAAGCTGCGCTCGGTCGCCTGGCTCAGGATCGCCGCCGTCTCGACCATCTCGACCATGAAGGTCGAACGGCCCCGCGCCAGATTGTCCGCAGCACCAACCCGGCTGAACAGCCGGTCGACCAGCCCGATCGTCGCGCCCTGTGCGGGCACGAACCCGCCCGCTTGCGCCAGCAGAACGATCAGCGCGTTCTGGCGCAGGAAGGTCGATTTACCGCCCATGTTCGGACCGCCGACCAGCCACAAGCGGTCCTGCGCATTGAGCGCGCAATCGTTGGCGACGAAACGCTCGCCCTTGGCAGCCAACGCGGCTTCGACCACCGGATGCCTCCCGCCGATGATCTCCAGGCAGGGCTCGTCCGCCACGCGGGGCAGCGCCCAGCCGCCTTCCGCCGCGCGCTCTGCCTGCCCCGCAGCGACGTCGATGCGGGCCAGCGCCGCTGCGGTGGCAGCAATCGCTTCCTTGGCGCGGATGGCGTGGGCCACCAGTTCCTCGAAATGCGCTTCTTCCGCTGCCAGCGCGTGGCCGCCGCTCTCGGCAATGCGGCTGGCTTCCTCGTGCAGGGCCAGTGCATTGAAGCGCACGGCACCCGCCATGGTCTGGCGATGGGTAAACCCGGATTCGGGCGCCATCAGGCGGTCGGCGTGCTTTGCCGGGACTTCGATGAAGTAGCCCAGCACGCCGTTGTGGCGAATCTTCAGGGCCGTGATGCCGGTATCGTCGCGGTACTTCGCTTCCAGCGCCGCAATCGCGCGGCGGGCATTGCCTGATACCCGGCGTAACTCGTCAAGCGCAGCGTCGTAGCCTTCGGCAATGTAGCCGCCTTGCGAGCGTTCGGTTGGCGGCGCGGGGACGAGCGCTCGGGCATAGAGATCGCACAGCGCGCCATGTCCCGCGAGCGAGGGCAGCATCGCATCCAGTGGCTCGGGCCGGTCGGAGCGAGCGCGCAGAAGATCATGCAGGCGGCGCGCTTCGGACAATCCGTCGCGCAGTTGGCCCAGATCGCGCGGGCTTCCACGTCCCGCAACTACTCGGCCCAGCGCGCGGCCGACATCGGGCAAGGCGCGCAAGATGCCGCGAATGTCGCCGCGCAGCAGCGGATCGTCGTGCAGCCAGCTGACCAGCTCGAGCCGCCGGTTGATTGCACGCGCATCGGTCAGCGGCGCGGACAGGTCCTCGGCCAGTTGCCGTGCCCCGGCCCCGGTCACGCAGCGATCGATCGCCTCTACCAGCGAACCGCGCCGGGTGCCGCCCGAACTGACCAGGATTTCGAGGCTGCTGCGCGTCGCCTCGTCCATCGCCATGTGCGTCCCCGCCTCGCGCGCCACCGGCGGCAGCAACAGCGGCAGCGCACCGCGCCCAACGTGATCGAGATAAGCGACAAGGCCGCCCGCGGCGCCGAGCATCGCCCGGCTGAACTGACCAAAGCCGTCCAGCGTCGAAACGCCATGCACCGCTTTCAGCCGGGCCTCGCCTTCGTCACTGCCGAACGACCGATTCGGACGCGGCACGCAATCGACTGGCGCATTCTCCCACGATTCGGGGGCAACCACTTCGCTCGCACCAAGCCGGGCCAGCGCCGCACCCATCTGCTCCGGCGCGCACTCCTCAAGCTCCATGCGCCCTGTCGAAATGTCGCAGGCGGCAATGCCGATAGTGCCGCGCACTTCGCACACGGCGGCCAGCACATTGGCCCGGCGCGGTTCGAGCAGCGCTTCCTCGGTGAGCGTGCCTGCCGTCACGAATCGGACGATGTCGCGGGCCACGAGCGCCTTGGAACCGCCGCGCTTCCTGGCTTCCTCGGGCGTCTCGACCTGTTCGGCGATGGCCACGCGGCAGCCTGCCTTGATCAGCCGGGCAAGGTAGCCCTCGGCCGAATGGACCGGCACGCCGCACATCGGAATCGGCGCGCCGCCATGCTCGCCACGGCTGGTCAGCGCGATGTCGAGGACTTGCGCGGCGATTTTCGCGTCGTCGAAAAACAGCTCGAAGAAATCGCCCATGCGGTAGAACAGCAGGCAGTCGCCAGCTTGCTGTTTAAGCGCAAGATATTGCGCCATCATCGGAGTTGGGGCATTAGGCGTCACGCGCACGTGGCTAGACGAGCGCGACGTGTTTCTCAAACCATCGACACCGGGATATCCGCAACTCCAGCGCACGGCCTGTGCAGAGCAGGCAGCATGGGGACGGTTCCGGTCTTGTGGGGGTACTTACGGTTTGACGCAAGTCCGCGAAAAGGATTGGCTCCGTGGTCTCAAGACTGCCTGGGCCCGCGCAGGTGCGCTGCCATGGCTTTCGGGCCCCGGCATCCTCATCGCCGTGCTGCTCGTCTGCGCGCCCTTCGCGCTGGTCGAAGTGCCGCCGCTGATCGACGTGCCCGGCCACATGGGTGCCGCGGCGATCGAGGCCGCCGGCCCCGGCAACCCGCTCGAGCAGTACTTCACCTGGAAGTGGGTCTTCACGCTGAACATTGGCGGTGGCGTGCTGATGAAGGTGCTCGGCGCGCAATTCGGCATCCTTGCAGCGGGCTGGTGGAGCACCGTTCTCGCCACCGGCCTGTTCGCGGGCGGCTGCCTGTGGACCATCCGCATGCTCAACCCCAAGGGTGGGCACGCCGCGGCATGGTCGCTGATGTTCGTGTTCAGCTTCCCGCTGCTCACCGGCTTTCTCAACTATATCCTCGCCACCGGCCTTTCGCTGACCGCGTTTGGCGCCTCCCTGTGGCTCGAACAGCGCAACCCCAAGGCGCGCGCCGCGATGCTGGTGATCGCGCAGCCGGTGGCGATGCTGTGCCATGCGATCGGCGGCCTGCTGCTGGCGCTGCTTGTCGGCGCACACGCGTTCGGTCGCGCGCTCGACGAGTTGCCCGAAGGCTGGCGCTGGCGCGATCTGACCAACCGCCAGTGGCTGCGCACGCTTGATTGGAAGGCCATCGGCCTGCGCATGTGGCAAGCGTGCTGGCCGCTGCTCGCCACGGTGATCACGATCGTGCTGTGGAAGGCGTTCTCGCCGCCCGTCCAGTCGATGAACATCTGGCGCTGGGACCAGAAGGCCTGGTCCTTTGTGCTGACCTTGCGCGATCAGTCCAAGCTGCTCGATGCCGGGACCACGATCATCGCCTGCCTGCTGGTGCTGGTCGGGCCGTTCCTCGGCGCAAAGTGGCGTTTCCGGCAGGGCATGCCCGCGCTGATGGTGTTTCTGCTGTTCCTGGCGATCCCGAGCGACATCAACGGTTCCGCCTTCGTCGACATTCGCATCCTGCCGGTTGCCGCGATGCTCGGCCTCGGCCTGCAGGATTGGAGCGGCGCCCGCCGCCCGCAGTGGGCCCGCGTCGTCGCTTATGCCGGCATGGCCCTGCTTGCCGTGCGCCTCACCGTCACGGCGTGGAGCTTCAACGGCTATGCCGAGGACTACAACAAGCAGCTTTCCGCGCTGACCCATGTCGAACCCGGCAGCCGCGTCCTCGCTTTCGTCGAGCATTCCTGCCTCGACGAATCCTGGCGCAACACCCGCCGCGATCACCTCGCCAGCCTCGCCAGCCTCTACCGGCAGGCCTGGGTCAACGACAACTGGGCGGTCCCCGGGCTGCACATGGTCGTGCCGCGCTTCCGCCCGGGCCGCAACTTCACGGCGGACCCCTCGGAGTTCGTCTGGTCGCGCGGTTGCGCCGGCGGCTGGCGTCGCAACGTCGATACCGCGCTCAAGTACGCCCCGATCGAGCGCGTGGACTATGTCTGGCTGATCGACACCGGCCTGCCCCATCGTGCCGATCCGCGCTTGCAGCTGGTTTGGCAGGAAGGACGCAGCCTGTTGTTCAAGGTAAGGCGCCTCGGCATTCCGACGTGGCAGCCGAAGGATTTCTGAAGCAAAATGCCATAGCTTGCGCATAGTACGGTTTCGGCAAATTTGGTGTTTTCGAACTGTTGCGCACTGCCTGCGCGCCTTGACGTAGCGTCAAAGGTCGGACACTGCCTTTGCCTATTGTCCGATTAAACTTGGGGGAACCATGTCCGAGGAAAGCAACGTCCGCTTCACCGAACGCGAGGCGCTTTTCTACCACAACACGATCCGCCCGGGTAAGATCGAGATCATCGCCAGCAAGCCGATGGCGACCCAGCGCGATCTGTCGCTGGCCTATTCTCCCGGCGTCGCGGTCCCGGTCCGCGCCATCGCCGAAGATCCCGCCACTGCCTATGACTACACCGCCAAGGGCAACCTCGTTGCGGTAATCTCCAACGGCACTGCGATTCTCGGCCTCGGCAATCTCGGCGCGCTGGCATCCAAGCCGGTGATGGAAGGCAAGGCCGTGCTGTTCAAGCGCTTTGCCGACGTCGATTCGATCGACATCGAACTCGCCACCGAAGATCCCGACGCTTTCATCGAAGCGGTTGCGCTGATGGAGCCCTCGTTCGGCGGCATCAACCTTGAAGACATCAAGGCGCCCGAATGCTTCATCATCGAACAGGCCCTCAAAGAGCGCCTGAAGATTCCGGTGATGCATGATGACCAGCACGGCACGGCAATCATTTCTGCCGCCGGCCTGCTCAACGCCTGCCACCTGACCGGGCGCAAGCTTGAGGACGTCAAGGTCGTCGTCAACGGCGCAGGCGCTGCGGCCATTGCCTGTACCGCGCTGATCAAGGCCATGGGCGTGCGCCACAACAACGTGATCATGTGCGATCGTTCGGGCGTGATCTATCGTGGCCGCGAAAGTGGGATGGACCAGTGGAAGAGCGCGCACGCGGTCGACACTTCGGCTCGTAGCCTTGAAGATGCGCTGGTCGGGGCCGACATCTTCCTTGGCCTTTCCGCTGCCGGTGCGCTTCGTCCCGACTGGATGGCCAAGATGGCACCGCAGCCGATCATCTTCGCGATGGCCAACCCGGACCCGGAAATCACCCCGCCCGATGCCAAGGCCGTCCGGCCAGACTGCATTGTCGCCACTGGTCGTTCGGATTACCCGAACCAGGTCAACAACGTGCTCGGCTTCCCCTTCATCTTCCGTGGCGCGCTCGACGTTCAGGCGACGACGATCAACGAGGAAATGAAGATCGCCGCCGCCGAAGCCATCGCCAAGCTGGCGCGCGAGCCGGTGCCCGAGGAAGTGGCGGCCGCCTATGGCATCAACCACACCTTCGGGCTCGACTACATCATCCCCGCACCGTTCGATCCGCGCCTGATGGAAGTCGTGTCGTCGGCAGTGGCGCAGGCCGCGATGGATTCGGGCGTGGCACAAAAGCCGATCGAGGACATGGATGCCTATCGCACCAGCCTCAAGGCGCGCCTCAACCCGACGACCTCGGTCCTGACCAACGTCTTCGCGCAGGCCAAGGACAATCCCAAGCGCGTCGTCTTTGCCGAGGCCGAGAACGAGGTGGTGCTGCGTGCTGCGATCCAGTTCAAGGATTTCGGCTATGGCACGCCGGTGCTGGTCGGACGCACCCAGGGCGTGCTCGATCTGCTGACCGAACTCGGCGTCAGCGACCCCTCGTCCTATGAAATCCACAACTCCGCCGTCTCGCCGCTGGTGCCCGAGATGGTTGCCTACCTCTACGAACGCCTCAAGCGCCGCGGCTATCTCGAGCGTGACGTCAAGCGCATGGTCAACCAGGACCGCAACGTCTTTGCCTCGCTGCTCGTCGCGCTCGGCCATGGCGATGCGCTGATCACCGGCATGACGCGGACCTTCGCACAGTCGATGAAGGAAGTGCGCCGCGTTCTCGATCCCAAGCCCGGCCACCTGCCCTTCGGCATTCACCTGATGGTCGCCAAGAACTACACCGTGTTCCTGGCCGATACGACCGTGAACGAGCGTCCCTCGGCCGAGGATCTGGCGCATATTGCCAAGGAAACGGCCGCCGTCGCACGTCGCATGGGCCACGAACCGCGCGTCGCGTTTCTCTCGTACTCGACCTTCGGCAATCCCTATGGTCGCTGGCTCGAATCGATCCGCGGCGCGGTTGCCATCCTCGATGCCGAAGATCCCGGCTTCGAATACGAAGGCGAAATGGCCCCGGATGCCGCCTTGAACCCCAAGGTCATGGCAAACTATCCCTTCAGCCGCCTCTCGGCTCCCGCCAACGTGCTGATCATGCCCGGCCTGCAGTCGGCCAACATCTCGGCCAAGCTGCTGCGCGAACTCGCCGGCAACGCCGTGATCGGCCCGATGCTGCTGGGCATGGAAAAGCCCGTCCAGATCGCCCCGATGACCTCGCTCGCGCCCGATATCCTGACGTTGGCGGTGCTTGCGGCAGCGGGGGTCGTAGGCTGATTTCGCGCCCACACTGACGCAACACACCTTGCGCCCCCGCGAAGGCGGGGACCTCGGTGTTGTTACGGAGCGTCAGCGTAAACCGATGGAGGTCCCTGCCTGCGCGGGGACGCAGGGGGGCAAGTTCAGATCAAACCTGCCAGCGGGCTCGACGGGTCGGCATACTTGCGCGTCGGCATCCGCCCGGCAAGATAGGCATCGCGCCCGGCCTGCACCGCCAACTTCATCGCGCGGGCCATGCGGATCGGGTCCTTGGCTTCGGCAATTGCAGTGTTCATCAGCACGCCGTCGCAGCCGAGTTCCATCGCCACCGCCGCTTCCGAGGCCGTGCCGACGCCCGCATCGACCAGCACCGGCACCTTGGCGCCTTCGACGATCAGCCGCACCGTCACCTTGTTCTGGATGCCGAGGCCCGAACCGATCGGCGCGCCCAGCGGCATGACTGCCACCGCCCCGGCGTCCTCAAGCTGCTTGGCCGCAATCGGATCGTCCACGCAGTAGACCATCGGCAGGAAGCCTTCCTTGGCCAGCACTTCGGTCGCGCGGATCGTCTCGATCATGTTGGGATAGAGCGTGCGCGCCTCGCCAAGGACTTCAAGCTTCACCAAGTCCCAGCCACCCGCCTCGCGCGCCAGACGCAGCGTGCGGATCGCGCTTTCGGCGTCAAAGCAGCCTGCGGTGTTGGGCAGGTAGGTGATCTTCTTGGGATCGATATAGTCGGTCAGCATCGGCGCCTTGGGGTCCGACACATTGACCCGGCGCACCGCCACGGTGACGATCTCCGCGCCCGAAGCCTCGACGGCGGCAGCGTTCTGCTCGAAGTCCTTGTACTTGCCGGTGCCGACGATCAGGCGCGAGCGGAAGGTGCGTCCGGCAACGGTCCAGGTATCATTCGTCTCGACCACGTCGCTTTGTCCTCCGCCTACGAAATGCACGATTTCCAGAACGTCGCCCTCGGCAATCGCCACCTCGGCCAGCGTGGAGCGCGGCACGATCTCGCCGTTGCGCTCAACCGCGACCTTGGTTGGTTCGAGTTCGAGGCTGCGCACCAGATCGGCAATCGATCCGGGCGCGGCACGGCGCGGTTCGCCGTTGACGACAAGGGAGAGCATTCCAGTCATGCGGCCCGCTTTAGCGAGGCGGGGGCAGGGTGCAAGTATGGCCTTAGTGAGAGGCGCGCATGTTGATGAAGTGCGCGACTGCCACAAGGATCACGCCGCCCACCGTCAGCGCCACTTCGGCATCGCCATGGCCAACTGCAACGGCTGCACCCATCAGCGCCAGCCCCGTCCCGCCGATCGCCAGCGGCAGGAAGCGCCCATGACGCAGCGCGCCGATCCCGATGGTCGCCGCGCCGATCACGAGAGCAAAGGCCAGGCCCCAGCGGTGGATGTCGGGATTGAGCAACACGCCGCCGCCCACGCCCAGCATCCCGACAAGGAACAGCCCGGCCACGCAGTGAATCAGGCACAGCCCCGAAAGGAGCACGCCGATCCGGTCTAGCCGGGCACGCAGGGCACGCAGGGCATCACTCATGCACCGGCATATATGTTATAATGTAACATCGTGCAAGAAGGCCTCATGAGATTCCGTCCTGTCCGAAGGTCCGCGAACCTGCCCGACAATCGCTCTTGCGATTCCGCAAGCGCAGGAGCAGGGGCAGCGCCATGAGCATAAGCGTCACGCCCAAGCTGCGAAACGATGCCACCGCGCTCTCGCGCTGGCTGTTCATCGTCGCCTTCATGGTCCTCGCCATCGTCGTTGTCGGCGGCATCACCCGCCTCACCGAATCAGGCGTGTCGATCACCGAATGGAAGCCGGTCAGCGGCACCCTGCCGCCGATCACCGAGGCGCAATGGCAGGCCGAGTTCGACGCCTATCGTGCCACCCCGCAGTACCAGCTGGTCAACGGCCCAGCGGGCATGACGCTGTCCACCTACAAATTCATCTTCTTCTGGGAGTGGGTGCACCGCCTGCTAGCCCGCACCATCGGCCTGGTCTTCGCAGCGCCGCTGGCGTGGTTCTGGGTCAAGGGCCGCATCCCGGAAGGCTACAAGCCGCGTTTGCTGGCATTGCTGGCGCTGGGCGCGCTGCAGGGGGCGGTCGGCTGGTGGATGGTCAAGTCCGGCATCGTCAACGACGTCAAGGTCAGCCACTTCCGTCTCGCCACGCACCTGCTGGTCGCACTGTTCACGCTGGCGGGCCTCGTCTGGACCGCGCTCGACCTGATCGCGCTGAGCAAGGGCGAGGGACGCTCGCGCCTGCGCGGCCTCGGCCTGCTCGCCCTCATTATGCTGGTGTTCCAGCTGTTCTACGGCGCGCTGGTCGCCGGGCTCCGCGCCGGGACCTCGGCAGGCGGCGGCTGGTTCAACTGGGACGCCTGGCCGCTGATGCAGGGCAAGGTCTACCCCGAAGGCGTCGACTGGGCGCTTGGCGCGGCCCATGCGCTGCTGTCGGACGTCTTCCTCGTCCACTTCATCCACCGCTGGTGGGCCTGGGCCGTGGTCGCCGTGCTGGTCGTCGTCGCCCGCAAGCTGCGCCGGACCGACCGCAAGGCCTCGGTCATGCTTCACTCCGTCTTCGGCACCCAAGTCCTGCTCGGCATCCTCACCGTCTGGAGCGGCGTTGCCCTGTGGCTCGGCGTGCTGCACCAACTGGTCGGCGCGCTGCTCGTGGCGACGACGGTATGGTGCGCCCACATCCTCGGCAGCCCGAGACACCGCGAGCAATGACCGCCGCGCTGATCTGGTCCACCTTCGGCGACACTGAAAGCGCCGAGGCCGTGGCAGACACACTGCTCGAAGAACGCCTGATCGCCTGCGCCAACATCCTCCCCGCCGTCCGCTCGCACTACCGCTGGAACGGCGAGCGCGGCGAGGGCAGCGAAGTGTCCGTCCTGTTCAAGACCCGCGCGGACCTGCTGGACGCAGCCGTCGCCCGCCTCGAAGCGCTCCACCCCTACGACGCCCCCGCGATCTCCGGCTGGCGCTGCGATGCGGCGGGAGCGGCAACTCTTGGCTGGATCGAAGCCGACTGCGGACCCTCCAAGTTCTAACGGTATTATTTTACCTCTCCGAAAACCCGCAGTTTGCTTGACTCTGGCGGCCATTTGCAACAAAGGCGCGCTTCCTTCGTCGTGAAGCAGCGGATTCCCGCTTGGATCGACGCACCGAATTCAGGGAACCCGTAGCCATGAAGGCTCTCAGCAAGGTCACCCGGTCGATCAAGCCGGC
>JBEQCK010000106.1:0-12943 GCA_041639335.1 Novosphingobium sp. | reverse complement strand
AGAACGTGCTCGACGATTTCAACGTCAAGGGCGAGATTACCGCGGTGCGTACCGGCCCGGTCGTGACGATGTACGAGCTGGAGCCAGCGCCCGGCATCAAGGCCAGCCGTGTGATCGGCCTGGCAGACGACATCGCCCGCAACATGAGCGCGATCTCGGCGCGCGTCTCGGCCATTCCGGGGCGTACCGTCATGGGCATCGAACTGCCCAATGCGATCCGCGACATGGTGTCTTTCCGCGAGCTGATCGCCTGCGAAAAGTTCGCCAGTTCCAAGGCCTTGCTGCCGATCATCCTGGGCAAGGACATTGCCGGTGAACCGATCGTCGCCGATCTTGCGACGATGCCCCACCTGCTCGTTGCCGGTACGACCGGGTCGGGCAAGTCGGTCGGCCTCAACTGCATCCTGCTCTCGCTGCTCTATCGCCTGACGCCCGCGCAGTGCCGCCTGATCCTCGTCGATCCCAAGGTGCTGGAGCTCAAGTCCTATGACGACATTCCGCACCTGCTCTCGCCGGTGGTGACCGAGCCGGCCAAGGCGGTTCGCGCGCTCAAGTGGGCGGTCGAGGAAATGGAACGGCGCTATCGCCAGATGTCCTCGATCGGCGTGCGCAACATCTCGGGCTTCAACGACAAGGTCCGCGCCTCGCTGGCCAAGGGCAAGCCGCTGGGCCGCCGCATCCAGGTCGGCTTTGATCCTGACACGGGCGAGGAACTGTTCGAGGAACAGCAGCTGGATTACGAGGTGCTGCCGCAGATCGTGGTCATCGTCGACGAGCTGGCCGACCTTATGGTGACGGTCGGCAAGGAAATCGAAGTCCTGATCCAGCGCCTCTCGCAAAAGAGCCGCGCTGCCGGCATCCACCTGATCATGGCCACGCAGCGCCCCTCGGTCGACGTCATCACCGGCGTGATCAAGGCCAACCTGCCGACGCGCATCAGCTTTGCCGTGACCAGCCGCATCGACAGCCGCACCATCCTTGGCGAGCAGGGCGCCGAGCAGCTGCTGGGCAAGGGCGACATGCTCTACAAGCCCAACACCGACCCGATAAAGCGCGTCCACGGCCCGTTTGTTTCGGACGAGGAAGTCGAGAAGGTCGCCGATCACTGGCGCGGTCAGGGCAGCCCCGAATACGTTGATTCGGTTACGGAAGAGCCGGAAGACGGGGGCTTCGGTTTCGACGACATCGACAGCGCCTCGGACAATCCCGAAGACCGCAAGTACCGCCAGGTCTGCCAGCTCGTGTTCGAAAGCCAGAAGGCCTCGGCCAGCTGGATCCAGCGTCAGATGGGCGTGGGATACAACACCGCGTCGAAGTGGATCGAGCGGATGGAAGCAGATGGCCTTGTCGGCCCCGCCAACCATGTCGGTCGGCGCGAGATCTACCGCGACAAGGATGGCAACGTCCTCTGACCGCAACCCGTGCACAAGTTCATGAATATTCCGACATCGGAACTTAACCCCGATTTCGGGGCAATTCCTGTCAGGAATTAACGAGCTTCTAAGTTTGCTCAGGTAGCCCTTCAACCATGTTGGGTGGGTTCAGACGCTGGCTGTGCTTGATGCTGGTGGTCTTCGTCGGTCTCTGGTCCGCCGAAGGACAGGCCGAACCCGTGCGCCCCCTGTCTGTTTGCCATGCCGATGCCTCGATCGGCGAAACCTGGCCTTCGGTCACCTCCATGCCGTCGCGCTGGCGCTGTGATGGCAGCGGATGGTCCCTGGCGGAAGCGGTCCTGATCCGCTTCGATCTCGGCAACGAGAATGGCCGCGTCCTCCCGCAGAGCCTTGTCACGCATACCGGCAACTTCGAACGGATGGACGTGGGCCTGCTCGGGCAGGACGGCGCAATCCGCTGGTCTTCCTTCTGGCCGACAGACGTCCACCATCTGGCCGCCGGGCCGTACATGGTGATCCCGGTGGCCGGAGTGACCTCGGAAACAAGGGCGATTGCTGTCAGGGTTGTGAAGCCCTGGGGCAAGACCATCATGAGCGAGATGCGGCTCGACGCCTATCCCGAAGGAAGCGGCTGGCCCTTGCCCCGGATCATCGTGATGGCGGCGATCTGCGGGATGCTGCTCGTGCCCCTGCTGATCAACACCGCATTCTACTCCGTCCTGCCCGAGCGCTACGTGATCTGGCATCTGGTGATGGTGGCGGCCATGCTGGTGCAGGCTGCGTTCGCCACCGGGTTCCTGCATATCTTCGTCGATGTTGGCGCGGTGTGGGAATGGCAGGTTTCGAACATCGCCTTTTCTACCATGGCGAGCGCCGCGCTGCTGTTTGCCGCAAGCTTTATCGAGGCTGACAAGCTGTCGCCGCGCCTGCGATGGCTGGGACAGCGCACAGCGCCCGCGATTGCCATCGGCGGTCTCATCGCCTGCCTGCCCGTCGACGCGATGAGGAGCCTTTCATCGCCTGCAATGCACCTGTTGATGGGCGTGGCGATTATGGTGCTGGCAACCATGCTGTGGGATGCGCATCGGCGTGGCAGCAAATCGGTCCGCTTGCAGATCATCGGCTGGACGCCGATTCTGCTGATCGGGTCCTGGCGCATATCGGCCTATCTTCTGCCCGGTCTTCATCCCACCGAGGCCATCGAGCTGTACCAGCTCGCCCTGGCCTTCGAGGTGCTGGTTACGGCCTTGGGCATCGTGAACCGCTTCGTCGATGTCAGGCAGGAGCGTGACCGCGCCACCGCACGCGCCATCGAACTCGAAGGCGTCGCCGATCGCGATCCGCTGACCGGCCTCAGGAACCGTCGCACGATCGAGAAGCGCTTCGAACAGCTTTTCGACCGTGGCTTCAGGACCATGGCAGTCATCGATCTCGATCACTTCAAGGACGTGAACGATACGCACGGCCATGCGGTTGGCGATGTGGTGCTGCGTTCGGCCGCAGGCGCGCTGAACGACGATCGGGACACCAAGGCGATCCGGATGGGCGGTGAGGAATTCCTGCTGCTCCTGCGGGGGCAAGACGCCGCAGCCCGTGCCGAGCGCTGCCGCCGTGCCATCGCCACGCGCGTATCCACCGAAGTGCCGGGCCTTGACCGGATTGTTACTGCCAGCATGGGTCTGGTGGAGCACGACACCACTGGCAATCTCCAGATAGATTTTGCCGCGCTCTATGCGCGCTGCGACCAGCTCCTGTACGAAGCGAAGCGCTTGGGCCGCAATCGCACCATGCGGGAAAAGGTCACCGGTTTCGACGCCGCGAACCGCGCCGTGGCCTGACGAGAGCCGGCAAGGCCCGTTCCGCACCGTGAAATGCAAATTGCCGGTTTGCAGCTTTGCTAATTCACTTGAGCATGTGGCATTGATTTGCGCTATGGGCCGCAGAATTCGAAGACTGCGAAGGACTCCCGCCGTGCAAGACACCCTCATCCGCCAGCGCGAAACGACTGCACCTGCCGGTTCCGTCCGTACCGACTGGACGCGCGAGGAGATCGCCGCGCTGTTCGATCTGCCGTTCACCGAACTGGTGTTCCGCGCCGCAGAGGTCCATCGCCAGCACCATCGCGCGGGCGAAGTGCAGCTGTGCACGCTGCTTTCGATCAAGACCGGCGGCTGCCCCGAGGATTGCGGTTATTGCTCGCAGTCGGTGAAGGCCGACAGCGGCGTCGAGGCGACCAAGCTGATGGAAGTGCAGAAGGTGCTGCAGTCCGCCGCTCAGGCCAAGGACAACGGCTCCAAGCGCTTCTGCATGGGTGCGGCATGGCGCAACCCCAAGGAGCGCGACATGCCGGCGATCATCGCGATGATCAAGGGCGTGCGCGAGATGGGCATGGAAACCTGCATGACGCTGGGCATGCTGACGCCGGGCCAGGCCGCGCAACTCGCCGAAGCGGGGCTCGATTACTACAACCACAACATCGACACCTCGCCCGAACGCTACGAGGAAGTCATCACCACCCGCACCTTCGCCGACCGCCTGCAGACGCTCGACAACGTGCGCAATGCCGGGATCAACGTCTGCTCGGGCGGCATCGTCGGCATGGGTGAGACTCGCGCCGATCGCGTCGGCTTCGTCCATGCGCTTGCCACGCTCGAACAGCATCCGGAAAGCGTGCCGGTGAACGCGCTGGTGCCGATCAAGGGCACCGTGCTGGGTGACATGCTGGCCGACACCCCGCTCGCCAAGATTGACGACATCGAGTTCGTGCGCACCGTCGCTGTCGCGCGCATCACCATGCCGCTGTCGATGGTCCGCCTGTCGGCAGGGCGCGAAGCGATGTCGGACGCGACGCAGGCGCTGTGCTTCATGGCTGGCGCCAACTCTATCTTCACCGGTGACAAGCTGCTCACCGCCGCCAACGCCGGCGACGATGCCGATGCCGCGATGTTCGCCCGCCTGGGCCTCAAGCCGATGGAAGGCGAGGAGCCAATGCGCGCGCTCAAGGCTGTCGGAGGCTGCTCGGGAGGCTGCGCGGCCTGATGGCTGAAAGCACCACGCGCACCGGTTCGCTGTGGTCGGCGCACACGGCTGATCTCGCAGGTCTGGGCGAAAAGGCCCGCCTGCGTAGCCTCGCACCCCGGCGCGGCATCGACTTTGCGTCGAACGACTATCTGGCGATGTCGTCCTCGCCCCGGCTCGCGGAGGCGGTGCAGGAAGCCATCGCGCGCGGGGTGCCGCTGGGCTCGGGTGGCTCTCGCCTGCTGCGCGGCAACGATCCGGAGCACGAACTGCTGGAAGAGGAAGCCGCGCGCTTCTTCGGCAGCGAATCCGCGCTGTTCTTCTCGGCGGGTTATGCTGCCAATGTCGCGCTGCTCTCCACCTTGCCACAGCGTGGTGACCTGATCGTCTATGACGAACTGGTCCACGCCTCGATGCACGAAGGCCTGCGCCTGACCCGCGCGACCTCGGTCAGTGCCGCGCACAACGATCCGCAAGGCTTCGATGACGCCGCCCGCGAATGGCGTGCCAAGGGCCACACCGGCCGCATCTGGCTTGCCTTCGAGACGCTCTACTCAATGGATGGCGACATGGCCGACGTGGCCGCCATGGCTGAGGTGGCAGAGCGTCACGAGGCGATCATGCTGATCGACGAGGCCCACGCGACCGGCGTGTTCGGACCTGACGGGCGCGGCATCGCCGCAACGCTCGATGGTCGGCCGGATACGGTGGTGCTGCGCACTTGCGGCAAGGCGATGGGCTGCGAAGGCGCGCTTGTCCTCGGCCCAAAGGTCGTACGCGATTTTCTGGTGAATCGTGGCCGTCCTTTCATCTTCTCCACCGCGCCTTCGCCGCTGGTCTGCGCTGCCGTGCGCGAGGCGATGCGGATCATGGCGGACGAACCGCAACGTCGCGACGCCCTGCGCGCCCTGGTTGCCCATGCCGAGCGCGTGCTTGCCCCGGACGGTGCGCTGCCTTCGGGATCGCAGATCCTGCCGCTGATCCTGCACGAGGACGCGCGGACCATGGCCGTCGCCTCTTCGCTTCAGGCCAAGGGGTTTGACGTGCGTGGCATCCGGCCACCGACTGTCCCGCAAGGCACTAGCCGCTTGCGCATCTCGCTCACCCTCAACGCTACCGCCGCAGACGTCGACGCGCTGGGGGCGGCTCTTTCGGAGGCACTGCGATGAGCGCGTTTGTCGTGACCGGCACCGATACGGGCATCGGCAAGACGATCTTCTCCGCAGCGCTCACCGGAGCGTTGCACGCGCATTACTGGAAGCCGGTGCAGGCGGGGCTCGATGATGGCGCGGACCGCGACCACGTTGCCAGTCTCTCAGGCGTCCCGGCAGATCACATCCTGCCCGAAGCCTACCGTTTGAACACGCCGTGTTCGCCCCATCGGGCGGCAGAGCTCGATGGGGTGGTCATCGATCTGGCGCAATTGGCGCTGCCCGCAGTGCGGCCGCTGGTCGTCGAAGGGGCGGGCGGGGCGCTGGTGCCAGTCACGCGCAGCACCACCTATGCCGATGTCTTCGCATGGTGGAACCTGCCGGTCATTGTCGTCGCGCGAACGGCGCTCGGCACGATCAACCACTCGCTCCTGACCTTCGAGGCGCTGCGTTCGCGCGGTGTCCCGATCCACGGCGTTGCCTTCGTGGGTGACGCCAACGAGGACAGCGAGGCGACGATCTGCGCGATGGGCAACGTGAAGCGCCTGGGGCGCTTGCCGATGCTCGCCAAGCTAGATTGCGAGAGCCTCGCCGCCGCGTTTGCCGACAGCTTCCGGGTGGGCGATTTCGCCTAAATCACCAGATGCAGCGCGTTTGCCGCTGCGGTCATGATCAGGACGCCGATGGCGAAGGCCTCGGCCGGGATGCCGCGCGTTGGCCGGATGCGGGTGGGGCTCAATTGAATCGTCATTGGTAGAGTCCTTGCTCGTGGGAACACGAACCCGAGCGAGGTCGCCTTGGGCCTTTTCAAATCGCAGCAAAGCGCTGCAACAAGAACTCTACTAATGCGATTGAGATTAATGTCAACTGAATGAGTGGAGTTTATTCCTCAAAGATCGCAACGGCTCGGACCCAGCCGGCCGAGGCGCCCCTTATCTTGTGCGGGAAGCAGCTGACCATGAAGCCGTCGGGCGGCAGCACTTCAAGGTTGTGCAGCTTCTCAAGGTGGCAATAGCCGATGTCACGCCCGGCCTTGTGGCCCTCCCAGATCAGCGAGGTATCGCCGGTTTCCTTGACCTTCTCGGCGGTGTGAACGAACGGCGCATCCCAGCTCCAGGCGTCGGTGCCGGTCACGCGGATGCCGCGCGAGGTCAGGTACATCGTCGCCTCGTAGCCCATGCCGCAGCCGATGCTGACATAGTCGGGATTGCCCACCGCCTTGCCGGCAGCAGTGTTGACCATGACGATTTCCAGCGGCTTGAGCTCGTGCCCGATGCGCTTCAGCTCGTCCTCGACGTCCTGCGCGGTCACCACATAGCCATCGGGGAAGTGGCGGAAGTCGAGCTTTACACCCGGCTGGAAGCACCATTCCAGCGGCACTTCATCGATCGTCATCGATGGAACCGGTTCGCCGTCCTTGCCGTCCATCGTCGGGTGGAAATGCCACGGCGCATCGAGGTGCGTGCCGTTGTGCGTGGTCAGCGTCACGTTCTCGACCGCCGCGAATCCCGCGCCGTCGGGCGTCTGCTCGGGTGTCACCCCGGGAAAGAAGAAGCCCAGTTCGGGCATCGTCTCGCCATGCTTCTGGTATTCGATCTTGGGGCGCAGGAACGGCGGATCGGTGATGACATCGTTCTCGAGATAGATCGAGAGGTCGACGAAACGGCGTGTCATGCGGTGTGTCCCCCAAGCGTCTCGGCAAACCAGTCGGCGATCAGGTCGCGGCCGTAGGACATGTTGTCCGCGCCGACGTGTTCGACGCCGCCTTCGCGGGCGGTGAAGATCACCTTCTCGCGGCGGGGCGAATTGATCAACTGGTCATAGAGGTCGTCGGCATAGGACACGCTGATCTGGCGGTCCTGCGCGCCGTGGGTCACCAGGAACGGCACCTTGATCGAACCCATGTGCCCGTTCAGGTTCATGTCGGTCGACTTCTCGAGGAACTCATCCATCGTCTCGGCACCGAAGGCCCACATCACGTGCGCCCAGTAATGCGGGACCGGGTTCTCGCCCTCACGCTTCATGCGCTTGTCCTGCACTTCGCGCCAGTTGTGGTTGGCACCCCACACCGCGCCAGAAGCAAAGCGCGGTTCATAGGCCACGGCGCGCGGCGCAAAGTGGCCGCCCAGCGAGATGCCGGTCATGCCGATGCGCTTGGGGTCGACGTCGGGCTGGCTCTCCAGCCAATCCACGGCCTTGCTTGCCCAGTTCTCCGAATGCGGATCGACCGGGAGGCCCTGCAGGCGCAGTGCCTCGCCCGTTCCCGGCTGGTCGACGCACAGCGTCGAAACGCCACGACGGGCCAGGGCTTCGGGCAGGCGGCTCCAGTAGAGCAGTTCCTTGCAGCTATCGAGGCCGTTGCAATAGACCACCACCGGATGCGGCCCCGGCCCTTCGGCGCGGGTGTAGAGCGCCGACATCGTGCCGGTCGCCAGCGGGATTTCCACGCGCTCGCGGTTGATCTTGCCCAGTGCGGTCGACTTCGCAAAGGCATCAAGCGCCTTGGCGTAAGTCTCCTTGCGGCCCGGCGCGCCGTGGCCCTGCATGCGTTCGGCAACCAGCAGGTAGAGCGACGCGCGCTCCAGCTTGTTGGACGCCGAGAACGCGCGGCCCTTGGCCTCGTCTTCTGCGGCCAGTTCGATCAGCTTGTCGCCATAAGCGGCCCACTGCTTCATGAACTGCGGCGTGCCGGCATCGCCGCCATTGGCAGCGGCATCGATGATCGGCTGGCACATGTCGACGATTTCGCCGATCTGCCCGCCGCTCTCCATCGCGATCGAGACGGAGAGGTTCCAGATGTAATTCGGGAACGGTTCGTAAAGCGCCATGGATCAAGCCTCGCCGACGAGTTCGGGGGTCTTGAACAGGCCCGGGTTGACGTGCGGATGCGGCATCGTCTGCGGACCGCCCACGCCGATGCCCCACTGGTCCATGACCATCGGTGCCGGAACGTGGACCTTGTGCTGGTGCGCTTCGAAGTCCACCTCTTCGAGATCCGAGGTGTACTCCGTGACGAAGCCACCGGGGGTCACGAAATAGCTGAAGGTGTTGTTGCCGGCGGTGTGGCGGCCTGGACCCCAGCTGATGTCGATGCCCTTGATCTTCAGGCGGTGCGCGCCGCGCATCATGTCATCGACCGAGAGCATGTCGTAGGCGACGTGGTTGAGGCACGCCGGCCCCGGCAGGATCGCGATGCGGTGGTGCGCCGAATTGCAGCGCAGGAAGCACATGAAATCGCCCAGCCAGTCGGAGACCTTGAAGCCGAGCACGTCGCAGAAGAACTTCACCGCTTCCTGATGGTTCGGCGAATGCAGCACGATGTGGCTGATCTTTAGCGGCACGCCTTCCCAGCGCGCCAGTTCGCGCTTGGCGCCACGGGCCACGTCGCTCGAGACTTCGAACATCAGGCCATCGGGCGAGAAGAAGCGGAAGCCGTAGCCGCCGCCGGGCGAGGTCAGATCGGCAGGCTCGCTGACGATCCGGCATCCGGCATCGGCAACCTTGGCGCGCAGCGCGTCGACATCGGCACGGCTGTCAGCCGCAAGCGCGATCACGTCGACGCGGTTTTCGTCCGCGCGGCGCAGCTGCACCACGTGGTGCTCGTCATGCCCCTGCGCCTTGAACCAGGCATGGTTCTGGTCCTCGCCGACCGGCTCGAGGCCCCAGACGTCGGTGTAGTAGGTCTTCTCGGCGTCGAATTCCTTCACGCCATATCCGACATAGCGGATTTCGGTAACGCGGCTCATGGGATCTTCCTTGAAATGCTGGTAAATCAGATCGGCTGCGAGACGACTTCGAACATCTCTGCGGTCGCCTTGTGGTTGTCGACTGCGGGCCCCACGCCCAGCTGGCCGTGGCAGATCGCAAGGCTGCTCTCGACGATGTAGCGGCAGCGTGCGAAGCGGCGGTCGCGATAGGCCTTGAGCGCGGCTTCGACATTGTCGTGGCGCTCAAGTTCCTCGGCGATGACGATGGCATCCTCGATGGCCATGCCAGCGCCCTGGCCCAGGTGCGGCGTCGTTGCGTGGACGGCATCGCCCAGCAGGCCGACGCGGCCCTTGCTCCAGTCTCCACGCACCAGCATGCCTTCGAGCGGGCGATAGACCACGCCCTCGTCGTCGGTGATCTGCTCGCCCAGTTCGCGGATTGCCGGCGAGCAGTTCGCCAGCTTGGCGCGCATCGCGGCGGCAATGCCCTCCTTGGGATACCACGGCTTGCCGGGCTCGGGCGTGGTGACGTACATGTACATCACGTCCGCGCTCATTGGCACGAGGCCAACGCCGGTCGGGCCGTTGTAGACCTGCAGCGCATCAAGGCCTTCGGGGCGCGGGAAGTTGTAGCGCCACACGGCCTGTCCGGTGAACACCGGCTTCTCGGCCTCGGGCAGGATGGCGTCGCGCGTCTGCGAATAGACGCCATCGGCGCCGATCACGGCGTCGTAGATGCCCGACGAACCGTCCGAGAAGGTCACGGCAACCTTCTCGCCGTCGTCGACGATGTCATCGGCGGTGATGCCGAGGCGGATCTCGGTGCCGAGTTCCTTGGCGCTGTCACCCAGCACCTTCTGCAGGGCGCGGCGGCCGATGCCGACGTTGGCGGGGCGACCTTCGACCAGGCGCGGGCTCGGCACACGGGCGACCTTGGTGCCATCGGGCAGGAAGATCTCCACCGCGTCGAAACCGCAGGCGGCATCCATGAACCGGTCGAGCACGCCAAGCTGGTCCATCGCGCGCAGCACGTTCGACTGCTGGATGATGCCCACGCCATAGACCGACCAGTTCGGATCGCGCTCGATCGCGGTGACGGTGTGGCCCTTGCGTGCCAGGGCAATCGCGGCGGAGAGACCGCCGATGCCCGCGCCTATGACAAGAATATCGAGATTTTCCATGCTATTATACTGGCCGTCCGCAGCAAACGGCCGGCCCCTCTCGTTAAGCTGAATCAGGATCGGAAACGGGTCTAGAATGTCGCGACCAATACACCAAGCAAGTAATTTTTATGCCGTGCCATGCCTGAAATTGATGGTTTGCCATCCAGTCCATTAGCTTGACTCGCAGGTTGCGCGAAGGGATACCGATTGAGAATAAAGGTTCTAGAATGCGGTGAGCATATGCCGCAGGGAGAATAGATGACCACCTCAGCCAGGCGCCAACCGGGCATTCCGCAAGGCCTCACCATAGTCCTGACCGGCTTCCTGCCGATTGTCGCGATCGTGTCGATGTTCCCGGCGGTGCCCGCCATGATCGCGCATTTCGCCAGCGATCCGTCGGCGCCGACCAAGGTGCCGGCCATGGTTTCGGCCCCGGGTCTGACCGTGGCGATCCTCGCCCTGTTTGCCGGCCTGCTGGTCGACAAGTTCGGCCGCCGCCGCCTGCTGCTCTGGTCAACCGGGCTTTACGGGTTCGTCGGCATGGCGCCGATCGTGCTCGACAATCTCGATCACATCTATGCCTCGCGCCTGCTGCTTGGCGTTGCCGAAGCCGCGATCCTGACCACCGTAAACACCTTGATCGGTGACTACTGGGACGAGAAGGGCCGCTATCGCTGGCTGTCGATCCAGGGGATCGTCGGCCCATTCTTCGGCAGCGCGGTGATCTTCACCTCGGGCTATCTCGCATCGATGAGCTGGAACGCGGTATTCTTCATCTACGCCACCGGCTTTGTCTGCTTCTTCGCGATGCTCGCCTTCATCTACGAGCCTGACAACGACGAGACCGCGCGCAAGATGCTTGGCATCGGAGCCGAGGCGGCGACGCCGTTCCCATGGAAGGGCGTGGCCCTGTTCGGTCTGGTCACACTGTTCGGCGGCGCGCTCTACTACGTCTTCATCATCAACGGCGGCATCGTCTGGCAGGAACTCGGCGTGTCCGATCCCAAGGAAATCGGCCGCCTGACCACGATCCCGAGCATGTTCGTGATCGTCGGCGCGCTGATCTTCTGGGGAACCGGACGACTTGGTGCACGCACGCAGCTCACGATCTTCCTGATGCTGCTCGGCAGCGGCCTGGCGGTGATCGGCTCGGCCAGCGACTGGAAGGGTATGGTCGCCGGCATGGCGCTGCAGCAGACCGGCGCCGGCATGGCCGTGCCGACCTTGATTGCCTGGGCGCAGGGCTACCTGCCGTTCGAACACCGTGGCCGCGGGATGGGCGTGTGGACCTCCACATTCTTCCTCGGCCAGTTCGTCTCGCCCCTGCTGGTCAGCGTCGCCCGCACGTCGAGCGGTTCGATGCAGGGCGCGTTCCTGATCGCCGGGCTGCTCGGCATCGTGATCGCGGTGGTGACGTGGTTCATCGTCACCCCGCGCCAGGCCGAGCCGGCGCTCGCCTGATGCGCCGCCTGCTCACGGCTGCCGCGTCCCTTGCCCTGCTCGGCAATGGCCCGGCAGCCGCGGACAACCGACGCATCATCGAGGACTTCGCCCGGCTGTTCTATGTCGAGCGTGACGTGAAACAGGCGTTCGAGACCTACGTCGCGCCTGACTACATCCAGCACAATCCGGGCGTGCCGGATGGGCGCGAGGCGGCGATCGCGCTGCTGCAACCGATGTTCTCGGACCGCAACCGCAGCTTCGAGGTCCGCAAGATCATCGTCGACGGTGATCTTGCCGCGATCCATATCTTCGCCAGGCCCGATCCTGCGGCGCGCGGCGCCGCCGTCGCCGATTTCTACCGCCTAAAGGACGGCAAGATCGTCGAGCACTGGGACGTGATCCAGCCGATACCGGAAAAGTCGGCCAACGCGCACCCCATGTTCTGAGAGCGATGTTTTGAGCGCGCGCCGGCCATGGCCGTCCTACCCGGCGGCCACCGGCTCCCCGGCTTCGGCCCGGCGCAACTGCATCATCCGCCGGCGGACCCGGATTGCCCCGGCGTCCGATGGCAGGATCACCGGGCGCAGATCCCAGAAATCGCCATCGCCCATCGCTTCCTGCTGGGCGTGCAACATCGGGTGGTCTTCCTCGAGGAAGGCCTTCTCGAGCAGCGCATGGGCTTCGGGGGTCGGCTCGTGCGTGTAGAAATATTGCGTCGAGGTGGTGGTTTCGGGCGTCAGGATATGCGGGTCGCCCATTGGCGGCACGACCATGTCCTTGCGGTCGGTGCCGGATCGCGCGAGCCCGATGAACAGCGCGAGGCTGGAGGGTGCATTCCAGCGCATGTGCAGCCACTGGTCGGTCGTGGCGCCCTCGGGCAGCATCGGCACGGCCCAGACGGGCGGCGCAGAATCGGGCATCGTCCAGTTGTTCCAGATCGCGCCGTTTTCCTCCTGTACCACCTCGTGCTGGCCGCAGCTGAGCAGTGAACCATTCACGCCGAAGCTTTCGCGGTGGATGAACTCGGCGTGGCTCAGGTCCATCAGGTTGTCGGTGACCAGCTCGTA
>JBEQCK010000105.1:0-12958 GCA_041639335.1 Novosphingobium sp. | reverse complement strand
AGCGGCGCCAGTGGCGTCATCGACATGGACGATGCGACGGTGGGAATGGCCGCCCTCGCGTGTCAGGTGCAAGGCGCCTTGTGCCGCGTTGAAAGGCACGCCGAGTTCGACAAGGCGCCGGATCGCGGCAGGCGCATTCTCCACGACGAACTCGACCGTCTCGCGACGGTTGAGACCAGCCCCTGCAATCATCGTGTCGCGAATGTGATCCTCGAAGGTATCGCCTTCATCGAGAACCGCAGCGATGCCGCCCTGCGCCCAGTTCGTGGACCCGCCATCCAGCGGCCCCTTTGCCAGCACCAGCACGCGGCAAGTCTCGGCAAGTACCAGGGCGGCCGTCAATCCCGCGGCACCTGAACCGACCACCAGCACATCGTGAATGGTCTGGTCTGGCGCACCGTCGTTTGCTGCTGCGTTGCCGCTCAAGCGGATAACTCCCAATCTTGCCTTTGGCCTTGCCGTAACGGTTCACATCACGATGCGAAAGTGCGCCTAGCGCTGGTTCCGGCCAAGTGTAACCAGCTTTTAATGCCATTAACCACCTTGGTCACTTGCTTCGCAGGTGCAGCATGATAAGTGTTTATGCGTAAAGCCCTCGCGCAGATTGACCGCTTATGCTTGAGACCAAGCTCCTTTGCATGCTCAATCGCCATCGCCCCAAACGCTCTGCCGTGGAATGGGACGGCCGCACGTTCGTTGGCACTTGCCGGAATTGCAATGCGCCGATCCGCCGACTGGAGCGCGGTGGCTGGCGCGTCGTCAAGGATGTCGAAGCGACCTAGCCTCCGGCCCGACAGCGCTTCAGGCAGTTTCTTTCGGCATGCTGGTCAAGCTGACGAACACGTCCTCCAGATCCGCTTCCCGCGTCGAAACGTCGACGATCGCATAGCCCTGCCCCTGCACAAGGGACATGACTTCGCCGGCGGTGGTGCGATCCTTGTCATAACTGATCTCGACCTGACGCTCGCCAGACAGGTGACTCTTGAGGAACGCGGGATTTTGCGGCGCAGCGTCGAGATCACGATCCAGCGTGAGCACGACAATTTTTTCCCGCGCCATGTCGACAAGCTCGCGCGTCGGTTTGTTGGCGATCAGCTTGCCGTGATTGATGATCGCAATGCGATCGCAAAGCTCTTCGGCTTCCTCGAGATAGTGGGTTGTGAGCACGACCGTCACACCATCGCGGTTGAGTTCGCCGACCAGTTCCCACAGCTGTCGCCGCAGCTCGACGTCAACGCCAGCCGTAGGCTCATCAAGCACCAGCACCGGCGGCGCGTGCACCATTGCCTTGGCGATCAGCAGGCGGCGCTTCATGCCGCCAGACAGCGAGCGGGCATAGGCATCGGCCTTGTCGGCCAGATGCACCGCGCGGAGAAGCTCCATCGTGCGCCGCATCGTCTTTGGCACGCCATAGAGCCCGGCCTGGTTGTCGAGCACTTCGGCCGGCGTGAAGAACGGGTCGAACACGATTTCCTGCGGCACGATACCGATCGAAGCCTTGGCATTGCGCACATCGTGATCGATGTCATGCCCCCAGATCTCGACGCTGCCCGAGGTCTTCATGACGAGACCGGCCAGCGTGTTGATCAATGTCGACTTGCCCGCACCGTTTGGCCCGAGAAGACCGAAAATCTGCCCTTGCGGCACGTCGAAGCTGACCCCATCGAGTGCCAGCTTGCCGGGCGCCTTGCCCGTCGGCGCATAGCGTTTGACCAGATCGCGAATTCGGATCGCGGGAGGATTTTCGTCGGTGCTTGCCATGGCCGCTGCCTGCACCAGCGCCAGCGAAAACGCAATTGTCTGAAGCCCGCCGATTTGCTAGCCGCAACCCATGATTCAGGCACCCGAAACCGTCTACACCGATCATCATCGCGTAAAGTGCGACGGCGCGTCCGACATCCGTGGCGGCGCGGCCCTTGGCCATCCGCGCGTCTGGCTCGAAATTGACGAGAAGGGCTATGTCGAATGCGGATATTGCGACAGGCGCTTCGTGCTGAAGGGCGGCCCAGCGGACAACGCTCAGGCCGCTTAAGCCTCTTCGCTCTATGGCCTTTGTGCCTTGAGCGCCTATATCGGTCAGCATGACCGATCTCGACACCCGCTCGCTGCTCTATCGCTCTGGCCTCCTTTCGCCCGAGGAGGCACAAAGCCTCACCGCCAATGCGCTGAAATCCTGCGATGATGGCGAACTCTATCTCCAATTCATCGCCAGCGAGAGCTTTGGTTTCGATGACGGCCGCCTGAAGATGGCGGACTACTCGCGCGATGCCGGCTTCGGCTTGCGCGGCGTCTCGGGCGAGATGACCGGCTTCGCCCACGCCAACGAGATTTCCGCTGCTGCCATCGCTCGCGCTGGCGAAACGCTGAAGCTGCTCGATCCTGCCAAGGGTCAGGCCGCCCCGCCACCGCGCAACAACAACCGCCACCTCTATACCGAAGCCTCGCCGCTCGATGCCGTGCCGTTCGAAGCCAAGGTCAAGCTGCTCGAAACCATCGATGCCGCCGCGCGCGCCCGCGATCCTCGCGTCGCGCAGGTTTCAGCCTCGCTTTCCGGTTCGTGGTCGGTAGTCGAAATCGTCCGTGCCGACGGCTTCGTCGGGCATGATGTCCGCCCGTTGGTTCGTCTCAACGTCTCGATTGTGGCCGAGCAGAACGGGCGGCGCGAGACCGGATCGTTCGGCATTGGCGGGCGCCGACTCTACGACGACCTGTTCTCGCCCGAAACTTGGAACCGTGCGATCGACGAGGCGCTGAACCAGGCGCTGGTCAATCTCGAATCGGTAGCCGCGCCTGCCGGCGAAATGACCGTGCTGCTTGGCCCAGGCTGGCCCGGCGTGCTGCTGCACGAAGCGGTCGGCCATGGTCTCGAAGGCGATTTCAACCGCAAGGGCACCAGCGCGTTCTCCGGCCGGATCGGTGAGCGCGTGGCCGCGCCCGGCGTCACAGTTGTCGACGACGGCACGCTGCTCGGGGTCAATGGTCAAGGCCGTCGCGGCTCGCTCTCGATCGATGATGAGGGCACGCCGACGCAGGAAAACATCCTTATCGAAGACGGCATCCTCAAGGGCTACATCCAGGATCGGCTCAACGCCCGCCTGATGGGCGTGGCCCCCACCGGCAACGGCCGCCGCGAAAGCTTCGCGCATGCGCCGATGCCTCGCATGACCAACACCTTCATGCGCGGCGGCAATGATGATCCCGCCGAACTGCTCTCGCGCGTGAAGAACGGCATCTTCGCCAAGTCCTTTGGCGGCGGGCAGGTCGACATTACCAGCGGCAAGTTCGTGTTCTCCTGCACCGAGGCCTATCGCATCGAGAACGGCAAGCTCGGCGCGCCGATCAAGGGCGCGACGCTGATCGGCGATGGGCCGACCTGCCTCACCAAGGTGACCGGCATCGGCAACGATCTTGCGCTCGATGAAGGCGTCGGCGTCTGCGGCAAAGGCGGGCAGAGCGTTCCGGCAGGAGTCGGGCAGCCGACCCTGCTGGTCGAAGGCCTCACCGTTGGCGGCACGGCCTGATCGAAGGATTGCTGGCGCTGCGGCGTTATGTGGTCAGCGCGGGTTAAGCCGTTTCGCGCTAACGGTCAGGGACCGAATCGAAAGGGAAGTGCCAGATGATCAAGACCGCCAGCACATTCGCTGCGGCACTGGCCGCCGGATCGCTGCTTCTTGCCGGAGCCGCTGCCGACGCCAAGCCGCGTCTCACCCCGGAACAGGAACTCGCCAAGACGCTCGAAGGGCGCGTGGCGGGCAAGCCGCAGGACTGCCTGTATCTGCCGCGCGTCGTCAATACGCGGATCTATGACAAGACGGCCATCGTCTACGACACTGGCAGCACCATCTGGGTGAACCGTCCCGATTCTGGCGCAAGCTCGCTGTCCGACAACGACATCATGGTGACAACGCCGTTTGGGGCGCAGCTGTGCAGTGTCGACATCGTGCGCATAGTAGATCGCAACGTCGGCTTCTGGCGGGGATCGGTCGGCCTCGGCAAGTTCGTGCCCTACACCAAGGTAAAGGCTGAAAAGGCCAGCTGACCTGCTTTGAATTGGCAGGGCCAAAGCGCTATGGGCGGAGCATGACGCTCCGCCTTGCCACCTCTGACGATGCTCCCGCCCTTGCCGACCTTGGCCGCCGCGCCTTCATCGCGAAGTTCGGCGGCCTCTACAGCCCCGAGAACCTTTCCCGCTTCCTTGATGAATCGCACTCGGAAGCGACCGTTTTGTCGCAACTGGCGGATCGGCAGATGAAGATCGCGGTGATCGAGGAAGAGGGCGTTCTCACCAGCTTCTGCAAGATCGTGCGGAAAAGTTCGCTCCCCCAGAAGACTCAAGCAAGCTCGCCGATGGAGCTCAAGCAGCTCTACACCGACCCTGACCTGATCGGGCGCGGCCACGGCGCGCGATTGATGGACTGGGCCCTGGCCGAAGCGCGGGCGTGGGGCGCGGACGAGATGCAGCTTTCGGTCTATGCCCACAACCCCGATGCGCAGCGTTTCTACCGGCGCTATGGCCTCGACAAGGTGGCCGACATCGAGTTCTGGGTGGGTGACCACTGCGATCCCGAATTCATGTTTGCAGGTCCACTTTAGACGCCTTCCGGACCGGCGCCTTAGTCCCTATAGAGGGCGCATGTCCTCGATCCGTCCATGGCGCGATATCGCGCGTCGCAAGAGCCGCCAGATCATGGTCGGCAGCGTCCCCGTTGGCGGTGATGCCCCGATCACCGTTCAGACGATGACCAACACGCTGACGTCCGACGCGGTGGCGACGATCAACCAGATCCGCCGCTGCGAGGATGCAGGCGCCGATATCATCCGCGTTTCCTGCCCCGACGTCGAAAGCACCGCGGCGCTGCGCCAGATCACCAGGGCGGCGCGCATCCCGGTCGTTGCCGACATCCATTTCCATTACAAGCGCGCGCTGGAAGCCGCCGATGCCGGCGCTGCCTGCCTGCGCATCAACCCCGGCAACATCGGCAGCAACGATCGCGTCGCCGAAGTGGTCCGCGCCGCCAAGGCCAACGGCTGCGCCATCCGCATCGGCGTCAACGCCGGGAGCCTGGAGAAAGACCTCCTCGAAAAGTACGGCGAACCCTGCCCCGAAGCGCTGGTGGAATCCGCGCTCGATCACATCAAATTGCTGCAGGATCACGATTTCCACGAATACAAGGTGGCGGTAAAGGCCTCCGACGTGTTCCTCGCGGTCGCTGCCTACATGGGCCTTGCCGAAGCGGTCGATTGCCCGCTGCACCTCGGCATCACCGAGGCCGGCGGCCTGATCGGCGGGACGGTCAAGTCCTCGATCGGCATCGGCAACCTGCTCTGGGCCGGCATCGGCGATACCTTGCGTGTCTCGCTTTCGGCCGAACCGGAAGAAGAAGTCCGCGTCGGCTTCGAAATCCTCAAGAGCCTCGGCCTGCGCACGCGCGGTGTCCGCGTGGTTTCCTGCCCTTCGTGCGCGCGTCAGGGCTTTGATGTGATCCGCACCGTGGAGGCGCTTGAAAGCCGCCTTTCCCACATCAAGACGCCGATCTCGCTGTCGGTGCTGGGCTGCGTCGTCAACGGCCCGGGCGAGGCGCGCGAGACCGACATCGGCCTGACCGGCGGTGGCAACGGCAAGCACATGGTCTACCTCTCGGGCGTGACCGACCACACCGTGCAGTCCGAAGAGATGCTCGACCACATCGTCGGGCTGGTGGAGAAAAAGGCCGCCGAGATCGAAGCGGCGACGACCGACGCTGGCAACGTCACCGAAGCGGCAGAATAACCTGTCAGCGCCCTGCGGGGGGCTTGTAGATATCGATGTAATCGGTGAGCCCGTCGCACCATTCGAAGGTGCGCAGGCGCCAGTAGGGGCGATTCTGTGTCACGGCAAAGCGCCAGTCTTCGCGGATCGCCTCGCACTTTCGGCCCGAATCCGGTGTGTCAGTGATGCGGATCGTGCCTGAAAAGACGAAGTAGTCCGCACCGATCTCGGTTACCCGGCCGTCGAGCCAAAGGCGGCCGGGGCCACTGGATGCAGCCTGACTGGCGGTCAACCTGATCACCCCGCCTTCGTCCCGCGCATTGGCCGTGCCGCGGGTATTCCAGTCAATCCATTGCAAGGTCACGCCGGCATTGTGCAGCAACTGATCCGCCGCGGTCCGATCCAGAATCCGGGTAACGTCTGATGATGACTGCGGAGCGGAAGACGCTGGCGAAGGCGGCGTCCTTTCCGGCCTCGCACCATCAGTCGAACAGCCGGCAAGCGCCAGAAGCACGGGGACAGAGGCAAGCACTGTGCGGATCATGGCGTTCATGTCTTTCGCAATCCGGCGGGGCTGGCAAGGTTCCTTGCGAATCGCTAGTCGATGGCCATGACCATCACGATCCGCCCCGCAACCTCTGCCGACACACCCCTGATCGCCGCACTCATCCGCGCTCTCGCCGAATACGAGAAGCTGGCGCACGAGGTCCGTTTCGACGAGGCGGTACTGGCAGACAAGCTCTTCGGCCCGCGCCCTTATGCCGAAGTCGTCATCGGCGAGCTTGACGGCAAGCCGCAAGGGTTTGCCTTGTTCTTTCACAATTTCTCGACTTTCGAGGGCAAGCCGGGGATCTACCTCGAAGACCTGTTCGTGCAGCCCGAGGCCCGCGGCTCCGGCCTCGGCAAGGCGCTGCTGTCGCATCTCGCCGCGCTGGCGGTCGAACGGGACTGCGCGCGTCTGGAATGGTCAGTGCTCGATTGGAACGAACCGGCGATCGGTTTCTACAAGTCGCTCGGCGCGAAGTTCATGGACGAATGGACGGTCATGCGCGTCGACGGTGACGCCCTGAGCCGGCTGGGAAGCCAGTTTGCGGCGCAGCTTGGCGCAGGTGCTGGAAATCCGATTGCAAATGCATAGAATGCTCGCCGTTCACGCTTGATAAGGCGAAAGCGTGGTACGGGACTGGACATGACAGACAAAGTCGACAGGCGAACGGTACTGGCAGGCGCTGCGGCAAGCGCCGTCGCTGCCGTGTTCCCGCCGCGCGTGGCCGCAGCAACCTACTACCCCAACCAGCAGCACCGCGAAGTCCTGCGCATTGCCGCCGAGCAGGTGGAGAAGCACCGCGCGTCGCTGTGGCGCACCGACATCGTCGGCATTGCCGACTTTGCGATGCCCTCGTCATTGCCGCGCTTCCACTTTGCCAATCTCGAGCGTGGCGAAGTCAGGTCTTTCCTCGTCGCCCACGGCCGCGGTTCGGACCCTGAACACGACGGCTTCCTGAAGACATTTTCCAACGACGTCGGCAGCCTGGCCACCTCGCGCGGCGCCTACGTCACCTGGGAATGGTACAAGGGCAAGTACGGAACCTCGATCCGCCTCGGCGGGCTGGAACCGGACAACTCCAACGTGCTTGACCGCGCAATCGTGCTGCATTCCGCGTGGTACGCCAATCCCACGATGCTCGAGAAATGGGGCAAGCTGGGTCGCTCTGACGGCTGCTTTGCCATGAGCGAAGCGGACTTCAACGAAGCCCTGTGGCACCTTTCTGGCGGGCGCCTGCTCTATGCGGATAGATTGGGCTTGGGCTGAATACCTGATTGAGGACGAGGGACGCGCCGTCCCCTCGTCCTGCTCGTCAGGTGCCACCCAAAGCACCGGTCGCACCGATAGGGATGCAGGACAAGCCCACTAGTCTGCGCCGCCACAGCCGCGTCGTTCAGGCTGCCAAACCGCCGCTTGCGCTGGCAGACGCTAAGCCTCGTCCTCATGTCGAGCGCCTTGACCGAAGTCCATTCCAACGATCGGTCAAAGTGGGTTGTCGAGCTTGATGACTTCCTCGTTGCTCTTGCGCTGCGTGGTGTGCTGCTGGCGCGGCTGGGCGAAGCTCGCCAGCACCGGCGCATCGCGATTATAGATGTCCGGAAATGACCGCAGCATCCCGGTCACGTCCCGCGCTACCGTGAAATAGGTGAGATAGACCGGGAAGGTCTTGGTCATCGGCACCTTGGTGTAGACCTTCGAGGTATGCGCGGCCACGGCATCGTCCGGCGTCATGCTTGCGCCCAGGATCGCCATCGTCATTGCCAGCTCGGTCGCCCGTTCGACGCGCACACAACCATGGCTCAGCGCACGAGCGGTGAGGTTGAAGAGGTTGCGGTTGGGCGTGTCGTGCAGGAAGATTGCATGCTCGTTCGGCATGTCGAGCTTCATGCGCCCAAGCGAATTGTTGTCGCCTGGCTGCTGGACGACATAGATCGTGCCATCAGCCGCCTTGGTGACCTTGTAGCCTTCACGCTCGGCCTGCTTCGGGTTGCCCACCAAGCGTGCGCCCAGCCCTTCGCCGACGACGATCGACTGCGGCACGGTCCACGTCGGGTTGAAGATCACGCCCTCGACCGTCTCGGCCAATTGCGGCGTCGCGGTCTTGCCGGGTTTGCCGACGATGACCTTGTAGGTACTAATGATCTTGTTCTTGACCGTCAGCCGCAGCATCTGTTCGGGCACGTTGGCCAAGAGGTACTGTGAGCCGAGATCGCGCGCCAGCCAGCGCCAGCGATCCATGTTAGCCCGAATCAGCGCGGCCTGCTTCTGGGTCTGCGCCTTGGGCAACGCCGCCTTGAGCGCTGCATAGTCCGGCACCGTCGGCAGCAGCGCCATCAGCGCGCCCTTCACGTCATGCTTCTCGAGGGCTTCGGCGAGGATCAGCGACGTCGGATTGACGTCCTGGTCGGGATCGACCGCAAACCACTGCACCCGCGCAGGCATCGGCGTGCGCCCGTCGCGCAAATCCTCGGCCAACCAGGTGAACAGCTTGGTCGCCGTCTCATCCAGTTCCGAGCCCTCGCCCTTGACGATGGCGGCGGAAAGGACTTCCGGCTGATAATCCTTCGGGAACAGGCCTTCGGCGCCGATGCCCTTGATTGCGGCCAGCAGCGCCTGCGCATCGGACTGTGTCCAGTGCGGCGCGGCAACCGGCGCCGACGGAGCCGCGGTGGCGACCGGAGCGGCCACGGTCGGAGCCACCACCGGTGGCTTGGCTTGCTTGGTAAGGTCGATCGGCCCGGCTGCTGGCGCTGTCTGGGCAGCAAGCGGCTGGGCCGCGAACGTCAGCGCCACGAGAGCCACGCCAAACTTGCCCGACGTACCGATTCCGAATTTCGCAAGCTTCACGTTCCGCAGTTCCCTGTTCAATTACGTCGTCCCGGGCGGCCGCACCATCACAGGTGTCCTGCCCCAAGCCCAGCGGACTATCAAGCACGGCGCTATCTTAGATTGCGCCTGACTGGAGCCTGAATCCCGCAGGGCGACCAGAAGATCGTTTCAAACCGCAACCAGTTTAACTATGGCCTGCCGATGAACGATCAACGCCCCCTCTTGCTCCCGGTTCTTGCCACGATGCTTGGGCTTGCGTTGTTCTCGGTGATGGACGGCGTGATGAAGGCCGCTTCGCTGGCGATCGGTGCCTACGCTGCGATGTGCTGGCGCGGCCTCGCCGGATCTGTCCTGATGTTCCCCGTGTGGCTGTGGCGCGGGCAAGGGTGGCCCGCATGGGCCGCGCTCAAGGTCCACCTCCTGCGTGGTTCGGTCGCCTCGGTAATGGCAACCCTGTTCTTCTATGGAATCGTCAGGCTTCCGCTTGCCGAGGGTATTGCCCTGTCCTTCATTGCGCCACTGATCGCGCTCTATCTCGCAGCGATCATGCTCGGAGAAAAGGTCAGACCCGCAGCCATCGGCGGCTCGGTGCTTGCGATTGCAGGCGTTGTCGTCATTGCTGGCGGCAAGTTCGATGGCCCCGCCGATGCCGAAGCGGTCAAGGGCCTCGTCGCCACGCTGGTGTCGGCCGTGCTCTACGCATGGAACCTTGTCCTGCAACGGCAACAGGCGCTCCTCGCCAAGCCCGAGGAGGTGGCCTTCTTCCAGGCGCTCGTCCAGTTCGGATTTCTGGGCATTGGCGCATGGTGGTTTGCGCCGTTTCCGACCGGTGGGGTCTGGTGGCTGCTCATTGCGTCGGCAATCCTGTCTGCCGCCTCGATCATGCTGTTGAGCTGGGCTTATGGCCGCGCGGAAGCGCAGGTGCTGGTGCCGCTGGAGTATACCGCGTTCATCTGGGCAGCGATCGTCGGATGGATCGCCTTCGCCGAGCCGGTGACGGCACCTATGCTGGCCGGGGTGACGCTGATCGTCGCAGGTTGCCTCTACGCCACTAGAAAGGCCTCGCCAGACGTGATCGCTCAGAGGTAAACCCCTCGCAACACGGATCGTTTTTGCAATTGCAAATCAATAAGCGTTCTACCGCGATGAATCGCGCTGCACCTGCACAAATTGCGCCCCTACCGCCCTTGACGCGCCCGCGCTTTGCGCGCATCGCCCTCTCGCTTTCAGGCCGTAACTTGCCGCGCCGCCACGGGCCTTTGGTCCAAGAGCGATTCCCCGCGTGGCACCGTACAGCAACGGCCGCGACAGGAGGGAAGACGCAAAGCCATGACCCAGGTCGGACAGGATACGCTCGGCACCCGCAGCACGATGAACGTGGGCGGCAAGGACTACGCCTATTACTCGCTCAAGAAGGCTTCCGAGAAGTTCGGCGACATCTCGCGCCTGCCCTTCTCGATGAAGGTCCTTCTCGAAAACCTCCTGCGCTTCGAGGACGGCGGCTTCACCGTCTCGTCTGACGACGTCAAGGCGATCGTCGACTGGCAGAAGAGCCCCACCGAATCCAACAATGAAATCCAGTACCGCCCCGCGCGCGTGCTGCTGCAGGACTTCACCGGCGTGCCCTGCGTGGTCGACCTTGCCGCGATGCGCGATGCCATCGCCACGCTCGGCGGCGATACCAGCAAGATCAACCCGCTGGTCCCGGTAAACCTCGTCATCGACCACTCGGTCATGGTTGACGAGTTTGGCCACCCCAAGGCCTTCGAAGAGAACATGGAAATCGAATACCAGCGCAACATGGAGCGCTACGATTTCCTCAAGTGGGGTTCGAAGAGCCTCAACAACTTCTACGCCGTGCCCCCCGGCACCGGCATCTGCCACCAGGTCAACCTCGAGAACATCGCGCAGGCGGTGTGGACCTCGACCGACCAGAACGGCGTCACGGTTGCCTACCCCGACACTTGCGTCGGCACCGACAGCCACACCACCATGGTCAACGGCCTTGGTGTGCTCGGCTGGGGCGTTGGCGGCATCGAGGCCGAAGCCGCGATGCTCGGCCAGCCGGTCTCGATGCTCATTCCCGAAGTCGTCGGTTTCAAGTTCACCGGCGAGCTCAAGGAAGGCGTCACCGCCACCGACCTCGTGCTGACCTGCACCAACTTGCTGCGCAAGCATGGCGTCGTCGGCCGCTTCGTCGAATACTACGGCCCCGGCCTTGCCGCGCTGTCGCTGGCCGACCGTGCGACGCTCGCCAACATGGCTCCCGAATACGGCGCCACCTGCGGCTTCTTCGGCATCGACGACAAGACGCTCGACTACATGCGCCTCACCGGCCGCGAGGAAGCGCAGATCGCGCTCGTCGAAGCCTATGCCAAGGAGCAGGGCTTCTGGATCGACCCGGCGGTCGAGCCGATCTTCTCCTCGACGCTGGAGCTTGACCTCGGCACCGTCGTGCCCTCGCTCGCCGGCCCCAAGCGCCCGCAGGACCGCGTCTCGCTTCCCGAAGTCGACGACGTGTTCAACGCCGACATGGCGAACACCTACAAGAAGACCCCGGCCCGCGTGCCCGTCGAAGGCAAGGACTTCGACATCGGCGACGGTGACGTGACCATCGCCGCGATCACCTCGTGCACCAACACCTCGAACCCGGGCGTGCTGGTTGCTGCAGGCCTCGTCGCCAAGAAGGCCAACGAACTCGGCCTCAAGCCCAAGCCCTGGGTCAAGACCTCGCTCGCCCCCGGTTCGCAGGTCGTCACCGACTACCTCAACAAGGCCGGCCTGCAGGAGCACCTCGATGCGGTTGGCTTCAACCTCGTCGGCTACGGCTGCACCACCTGCATCGGCAACTCGGGCCCGCTCGCTGAACCGATCAGCAAGGCGATCAACGACAACGGCCTCGTCGCCGCCGCCGTGATCTCGGGCAACCGCAACTTCGAAGGCCGCGTCTCGCCTGACGTGCGCGCGAACTTCCTCGCCTCGCCGCCACTGGTCGTTGCCTATGCGCTGAAGGGCACTGTGGTCGAAGACTTCACCACCACCCCGATCGGCAAGAGCAAGGACGGCGTCGACGTCTACCTCAAGGACATCTGGCCCTCGAACAGCGAAGTCGCCACCACGATGGCCGGCTGCATGGACCGCGCCATGTTCCAGGCCCGCTATGCCGACGTCTACAAGGGCGACGCGCACTGGCAGGCGATCAACGTCACCGGCTCGGAAACCTACTCGTGGCGCGCCGGGTCGACCTATGTCGCCAACCCGCCGTACTTCGAAGGCATGTCGATGACGCCGGCTCCGGTCAGCGACATCATCGAAGCCAAGCCGCTGCTGATCCTCGGCGATTCGATCACCACCGACCACATCTCGCCGGCCGGTTCGATCAAGGCTGACAGTCCCGCCGGCCAGTGGCTGATGGAGCATCAGGTCTCGAAGGCAGACTTCAACTCCTACGGCGCGCGCCGTGGCCACCACGAAGTCATGATGCGTGGCACCTTTGCCAACATCCGCATCAAGAACGAGATGGTCCCGGGCGTCGAAGGCGGCTTTTCGCGCTACGGCGACGAAGTCGGCTCGGTCTACGACGTTGCCATGAAGCACAAGGCCGCCGGCACCCCGACCGTCGTGATCGCCGGCAAGGAATACGGCACCGGCTCCAGCCGTGACTGGGCGGCCAAGGGCACCAACCTGCTCGGCGTTCGCGCCGTGATCGTCGAAAGCTTCGAGCGCATTCACCGCTCGAACCTCGTCGGCATGGGCGTGCTGCCGCTGCAGTTCAAGGAAGGCCAGAACCGCCACTCGCTGGCGCTCTCGGGCGACGACACCTTCACGATCAA